>NZ_RAWG01000534.1 GCF_003611735.1 Corallococcus sicarius
GGGCGGGGGCGTTCACGGGGCGGCCGCGACTCTTTCTGGACCCGGCGGCCGACGCAAGGCGCGCGGCGTTTGTCGGGGAGGCCCGGGCTCGGGTAGGAACGACCTTTCCCCAAGCGTTTCCCAAGGAGGAAGACCATGCCTGACGTCATCGTGGTGGGAGCGGGCCACAACGGACTTGTCGCGGCGGCGATGCTCGCGCGCCGGGGCCTGTCGGTCACCGTGCTCGAAGAGAAGGACACGGTGGGCGGTGCGTGCAAGACGGAGTACCCGTTCCGCACCGCGCCGAAGCTGGGCGTCTCCACCGGCGCGTACCTCCTGGGGCTCATGCCTCCGGAGCTGCTCCAGGAGCTCCAGTTGGACCTGCCCCTGAAGCGCAGGGATCCGCACTACTTCCTGCCGACGACGGGCAAGCGCTACCTGCTGTTCGGCTCGGACGAGCGGGAGCTGGAGCGGCAGTTCCGCGAGTTCTTCTCCGAGGCGGACTGGAACGCCCACGTGGCGATGAACACCGAGCTGGGGGCGCTGCGCGAGGACCTGGCCCCCGCGTGGCTCCTGCCGCCACTGTCCCTGGAGGAGACCGCCGAGCGCTACGTGCGCCCTGCCCTGCGCCAGCACTTCGTGCGCCTGTGTCGCGGCACGGCGCGCGAGTACCTGGAGCGCTTCGGCTACCAGTCCGACTTCGTGAAGGCGATGTACGCCGTCACCGACGCGTTCTCCGGCCTGGACGGCGGCTATGACACGCCGGGCACGGGCATGAACCTGCTGGTGCACAACCTCTGCCGGCTGCCGGGCAGCGGCGGCACTTGGATGATCGTCGAAGGCGGCATGGGCACCGTCACCCAGCGCATCGCGCAGCTCGCGCGCAAGCACGGCGCGGTCCTCCGCACCGGCGCGAAGGTGGCCTCGGTGCGCGTGGACGCGGGCGTGGTGAAGGGCGTGGTGCTGGAGGGCGGCGAGGAGCTCTCCGCGAAGGTGGTCGTCTCCAACGCGGACCCCTTCCGCACGCTGAAGCTGGTGGACGCGGCCGCGGTGCCGGGCGACTACCGCCGCAAGGTGGACGGCATGTCCGCGCCGGGCACCACGCTGAAGGTGAACCTGTGCCTCAAGGGGCTGCCCACCTTCACGTGCCTGCCGGAGGACCGGGGCCAGTTCGGGCCCACCATCCACCTGCTGCCGCAGGAAGACGACGTGCTGGGGGCGCTCGCGCACGGCTACAAGGAGTCCAAGGCGGGGCGGCTGGCGGAGTTCCCCTCCATCGAGTGGTACGTGCACACCACCGTGGACCCGACCCTGAAGGACGCGGAGGGCCACCACAACTCCGCCCTCTTCGTGGAGTGGGTGCCGGAGAAGCTGGAAGGCACCACCTGGGAGAAGGAGGAAGCGCGGTACGTGAAGCACCTGCTGTCCATCTGCGACCGCTTCGCCCCGGGCACGAGCGACCTGGTCCAGGAGTACTTCGCGCTCACGCCGCCGAAGATCGAGTCCCACTTCGGCATCACCCGCGGCCACATCCATCATGTGGACAACAAACTCGGGTTCACCGACCGGCTGCCCTATGAGACGCCCGTGCAGGGGCTCTACTTCTGCAGCGCGGGCTGCCACCCGGCGGGCAGCGTCATCGGCGCGGCGGGCCACAACGCGGCCAACGTGGTGCTACAGGCGCTCGGACGCTGAGGCGGAGTGCGTCTCACGGCGGGAGGAATGGACGTTCCATGGATCATTCGTCCCGCCGTGTTTAGATGACGTCCTCCATGAGCTACCTCGTCCTCGCCCGGAAATGGCGCCCGCAGACGTTCGATGACATGACCGGACAGGAGCACGTCGTCCGGACCATCGGGAATGCCATCAAGATGGACCGGGTCGCGCACGCGTACCTGTTCTGTGGTCCTCGAGGGGTGGGCAAGACGACGGCCGCCCGCCTGCTCGCCAAGGCCCTCAACTGTGAGCAGGGGCCCACGGCGAGCCCGTGTGGCACCTGCCGGGCGTGCACGGAAATCACGGCTGGCACCAGCGTGGACGTGGCGGAGATCGACGGCGCGTCGAACAACGGCGTCGAGAACGTGCGCGAAATTCGCGAGAACGCGAAGTACCTGCCGCAGCGCGACCGTCACAAGATCTACATCATCGACGAGGTGCACATGCTCTCGGGGGCGGCGTTCAACGCGCTCCTGAAGACGCTGGAGGAGCCGCCCGGTCACGTGAAGTTCATCTTCGCGACGACGGAGGCGCACAAGCTCCCGGACACCATCCTGTCGCGCTGCCAGCGCCACAACTTCCGCCGCATCTCCGCGGCGCGGATGCTCCAGCGGCTCAAGGAGATCTGCCTGGCGGAGAAGGCGGGCATCTCCGAGCAGTCGCTGTCGCTGGTGGTGCGCCAGTCCGAAGGTGGCATGCGCGACGCGCTCAGCCTGCTGGACCAGATTCTCGCGTCGTGCGGTCCCAACCCCACGGACGAGGCGGTCGCGGAGGCGATGGGCGCCATCGACCGCACGGTGGTGCAGGACTTCGCGGAGGCGCTGGTCCGCAAGGACGCGAAGCGCGTGCTGGGCCGCGTGGACGAGGTGTTCAACCGGGGCCTGGACCTGAAGCGGCTGGCGGAGGAGCTGGCGCTGCAGCTGCGGCACCTGTTCGTCACCAAGTCGCTGGGAGAGGCGCCGACGGAGCTGGCCGAGTCCGAGCAGAAGGCGCTGCTGGCGCTCGCGAAGGAAGCGGACACCGCGCAGCTGTCGCGCCTGTTCGACATCGTGCACGGCTGCATCTGGGACGTGTCGCGCGCGGCGCAGCCAAGGCTGGCGCTGGAGATGGCGCTGCTCAAGGCCATCCAGCTGTCCCCCGCCGGCTCGATTCCAGACCTGCTGGCCCGCGTGGAGCGGCTGTCGGCGGGGCTCGGCGCGGATGGCGCCACGAAGAGCACGTCCGGAGCGCCAGGAGGTCGCTCCGGTCCGGCGAACTTTCGCGTCTGAGGCCCCGTCCGAGCCTCCCCCGTCCCGTTCGTCCGACGTGCGCGCGGTGTCCGCGCCCGTAGCGGCACCGCCGCGTCCAGCCCCTGAGGTACCAGGGCCTGCCGCCTACGCGGGAGCCACGCCACTCCCACCAGGGGCCGCGCCGCGTGCGTTTGAAGCACGGGAGCCGGCTGCCTACGCGGGGGCTACGCCGCGTCCATTCGAGGCGCAGGGCCCCGCCGCACATGCGGGAGCGGCATCGCCCTCATTCGTTCCTCCGCACCTCGCGGCGCCCCCGGTGAGCGCCAAGCCGCCTCCCTCCGTGCTGATGGAGGGCCTGTCTCCCGTCGCGGCCCGGCCCCTCTCCTTCCTCCGCAATGGCGGCGCCGCGGGCGGCCCTGTTCCGACACCCGCCAACGTGCCCCCCGCGCCCGTGGTGATGGACGACCTGTCTCCGTCCGCCGCGCGCCCGCTGTCGTTCCTCCGCAATGGCGGCGGCGCCGCGCCCGCGATGGACGCCCCGCCCGCTCCGGGCATCGTCATGGACGACCTGCCCCCGTCGGCGGCACGTCCCCTCTCCTTCCTGCGCAACGGCG
>NZ_RAWG01000535.1 GCF_003611735.1 Corallococcus sicarius
ATGGCGAGCCCCAGCCCGAGCCCGCCCTGGGAGCGGTCCAGGGCCTGGTGCTCCTGCACGAAGAGCTCGAACACGCGGGGCAGCATCTCCGGCGCGATGCCCACGCCGGTGTCGCGCACGCTGACGACCAGCTCCTTGCCCTCGCGCGCTCCCGTCACGGCGATGAAGCCGCCCGGTTCGGTGTAGCGGGCGGCGTTGGTGAGCAGGTTGGCGAACACCTGCGCGAGGCGCGTGGGGTCGCCGTCCAGGGCCGTGCCGTGGTCGGGCAGGTCCACCTCCAGCGTGTGCTGGCGCTGCTCGAGCAGGGGGCTCGTCTGCTCAATGGCCTTGGCCACCACGTCGGTGAGCGAGGTGCGCTCGCGCTTCAGGGTGACCTTGCCCCGGGTGACGCGGCTGACGTCGAGCAGGTCGTCCACCATGCGCACCAGGTGCGTCACCTGCCGCTCGATGAGGGTGCGCTCGCGCTCCGCGGTGGTGTCGCCGCGCAGGCGCATGAGTTGGAGCGCGGTGAGGATGGGGGCCAGGGGGTTGCGCAGCTCGTGGCCGAGCATCGCGAGGAACTCGTCCTTGGCGCGGTTGGCGGACTCCGCCTCGCGGCGCGCGGTGGACAGCTCCGTCACGTCGAAGGACACGACGACGATGGCCTCCACCTGACCCCGGGCGTCGCTCATGGGCTGGTAGACAAGGTCGAAGAAGCGCTCCTGCGCGGGCTGCCCCGGGTCGTGGGTGAACACCGCGCGCACGGAGCGGCCGATGAAGGGCTCGCCCGTGGTGTAGACGCCGTCCAGCAGCTCGTAGATGCCCTGGTGGGCCAGGTCCGGGAGCGCCTCGCGGATGCCCTTGCCCATGACCTCCCGGTGCTGGATGAGCTGCAGGTAGCCCTGGTTGGCGAACTCGTAGACGTGCTCCGGGCCGCGCAGGATGGCGATGCCCACGGGCGCGTGCTGGAAGATGCGCCAGAGCCGCTCGCCGTGCGCGGCCTCCAGCGCGCGCAGCCTGGAGCGCGTGAGCTGGGCGGTGACGCGCGACAGGAGCTCGCGGGTGGAGAACGGCTTCACCACGTAGTCGTCCGCGCCGGAGGCCAGGCCCTCCTCCTTCGCCTCCTCGCCCGCGCGCGCGGACAGGAGGATGACGGGGACGTGGCGGGTGCGCTCGTCGGAGCGCAGGCCCTGGAGCAACCCGAAGCCGTCCAGGCGGGGCATCATCACGTCGGAGAGGATCAGGTCCGGGGGATGCGCGAGCGCGGCGGCGAGCGCGGCCTCTCCGTCCGCCACCGCCTCCACCGTCCCGTGCGCGCCCAGCAGCCGGCCCACGTACTCGCGCATGTCGGCGTTGTCGTCCGCGAGCAGGATGCGCGCCCGCTCCTGGGTGCCCGTCACGGTGGAGGCCGCGCTCGCCGCGGGCGTGCTCCCCGGCAGCCAGCCCAGCGCGTCGCGCACGTAGGGGTCCGCGCCCGCGAGCAGCGCGCGGGTGTGACGGGCGGACGTCACCTGGTCCTTGGGCAGGTGCGCGAAGCCCGCGGGCAGGCGCACGGTGAACGTCGTGCCCCGGTCCACCTCGCTCTGCACGCAGAGGGTGCCTCCGTGCAGGCGCACCAGCTCGTGCACCAGGGCCAGCCCGATGCCGGAGCCTTCGTGGGAGCGCGCGCGGGCGTTGTGCACGCGGTGGAAGCGCTCGAAGAGGCGGGGAAGTTCGTGCGCGGGGATGCCGGTGCCGGTGTCGGTGACGCACAGCTCGGTGTGCCCGTCCCGCCAGCGCTGCGTCACGGTGATGCCGCCGCTGAAGGTGAACTTCAGCGCGTTGGACAGCAGGTTGAGGACGATCTTCTCCCACATCTCGTGGTCCACCCAGGCCGGCTCCGGCAGGGGAGGACAGTCCACGTCGAGCACGAGCCCCGCGCGCTCGATGGCGGAGCGGAAGGCGCTCGCGAGGCCCGAGGTCAGCGTCGCGAGGTCGGTGGGCTCATAGGCGGCCTGCACGCGCCCGGCTTCGATGCGCGCGAAGTCCAGCAGCATGTTGACCAGCTTGCGCAGGCGCACGGCGTTGCGGTGCACGGTCTCCAGCGCGTCGCCCTGGAGCGCGCGGGAGGGGCTCGCGAGCGCGTCCTCGGTGGGGCCCAGCAGCAGCGTGAGGGGCGTGCGCAGCTCGTGGCTGATGTTGCTGAAGAAGTCCGTCTTCGCGCGGTCGAGCGCGGTGAGCGCCTCCGCGCGCTGGCGCTCCTCTTCGTAGGCGCGGGCGTTGGAGATCGCGGCGGCGACCTGTTCGGCGGTGAGCTGGAAGAACGCGTGGTAGCGCGCGTCGAGCGAGCGCCGGGGGCTGACGCCGCCCACGAGGAAGCCGTAGGGCCGGGACTGGCCCGGCCGCGACAGGGCGCGCACCACGGCGCGCTGGGGAGGGCTGTTCCAGAGGCCGCCGGGCAGGGGCCCCATGCGCCGGGGCAGGTCCTCCACGACGACCGCGTCGCCCGTGGTGATGGCCTGGGCGAAGGGCCAGCCGGTGTCGTCCCCGGTGGAGAGCGACTGCTGCCGGGGCAGGGGCGCGAGCGTCGTGTCGGGCAGGAGGGAGCCGCCGACGCGGCGGACGGTGTCGCCGTCCGGATCCAGCAGGTAGAGCAGGGTGAAGGGCAGGTCCAGCGCGTTGGCCGCGAGCACGCCCAGCGCGGAGTGGCACGCCTGTTCGGGAGACTTCGCGTCGGCGCAGCGGGCCGCCAGGTCGCGCAGCGTCCGCATCTGTCGCTCGTGCTGCACCTCTTCGGTGGTTTCGCGCACGGTGACGAGCACGCCGCCCACGCCGCCCCGCTCATCGGGAATGGGGCTGTACGAGAACGTGTGGAACGTCTCCTCGGTGAACCCGCGGCTGTTGATGAAGAGCGCCAGGTTCTCGCTCCAGGTCGCGGGCGCGCCTTCGAGCACGCCCCGGGCCATGGGGCCGACGACGTCCCAGATCTCCTGCCAGACCTGTTCGCCGGGGACGCCGAGGGAGCCGGGATGCTTGTGGCCGAGCACCGGGCGGTAGGCGTCGTTGTAGATCTGGATCATCTCCGGGCCCCACCACATGAGCATGGGGAACCGGTTGTTGAGCACGACGCCCACCATCGTCTTCAGGCTGGTGGGCCAGTCGCGCGACGGCCCCAGCGGCGTCCGTGCCCAGTCCAGCGAGCGCACCAGTGCCCCCATCTCCCCGCCGCCCGCGAAGTGATGCTCTTCGGAAGGAGCGGGAGACAGGGTGCGGGACAGGGTCATGCGGCTCTCAGGGGAGACACGAGGTGAGGGGCGAAGCGGGCGCCCCGGCTTCTAGTGGCGCGCGTGCCCCACTGCAATCCGCGCGGTCGGGCGCCTCCCCCCTGAGGGCACGGCGGGCAACCAGGGCTCTGCGCGCTGGATGCAGGGCGAGGGAGCAGGCAGGCGCTCCTGCTCAGCACGTCACGGGGGTGTCGGGGCGACAACGCTCGGAGGGGCTGG
>NZ_RAWG01000536.1 GCF_003611735.1 Corallococcus sicarius
TCTCCACTCGCTGGCCAACGTCGTGGGTCGTAAACACGGCGCGCCCGCGGAGCTGGTCACCCGCGCCTTCGAGCGCCTGGGGATGGCGGAGTCCCTGCGCAAGCAGCTCTCCTCCCAGACCCTGCCCAGCGACTGTCGTTCTTCGAACTGACGCGCGCCGAGGGCAAGACCACCCTGGAGGAGGCCATCGAGGCCACGGAGCACCGTTTCTCGCTCCTGCGCACCCTGGAGCACCGCTACAACGGCCCCCACGGCGAGCTGACGCAGGTGGACATGGAGAACGCGCTGCGCCAGCACGGCATCATGGAGGTGCTGGAGGAGCGGGAGCGCAACAACCTGCTGACGGCGTTCGCCGCGCAGCGGGGCGCCACCGGCCGCGTGGCCTGGGCGCTGGGCCTGAGCCCCAGCGAGCTGCAGCGGCTGACGCGCGCGCTCCACCTCTCCGCGGAGGTGGAGAACCTGCGCGAGCGGTTCCGCTCCGAAGTGCTGTCCAACTCCCACCTCACCCACCGGCTGGATCTGCTCGGCCGGGACAAGTACCTGGCGGACCTGGGCATCCAGAAGAAGTTCACCGACTCGCTCCGCAAGGAGCTGGAGCGGCTGGTGAAGGATGTGATGTCGGACGCCACTGATCTCCACTCGCTGGCCAACGTCGTGGGTCGTAAACACGGCGCGCCCGCGGAGCTGGTCACCCGCGCCTTCGAGCGCCTGGGGATGGCGGAGTCCCTGCGCAAGCAGCTCTCCTCCCAGACCCTGCCCCCTTCGCCCTGAGACGAGGTACCCACCCCATGCCCATCTACGAGTACGGCTGCTCGGCCTGTGGAAAGACCATCGACGTGCTGCAGAAGATGTCCGACCCCGCTCCCGCCGCGTGCACCGCGTGCGGTGCCGGCGGCACGCTGACCAAGCAGGTCAGCCGCTCCAGCTTCCACCTCAAGGGCGGTGGCTGGTACTCGGACCTCTACGGCTCCACCAAGAAGGACGGCGGAGGCGCCTCGTCGTCTTCGGCCTCCACGCCGGCGGCGGCGTCGAGCACCGCCGCGCCGGCCAGCAGCACGCCCGCGGCCAGCAGCGCGCCCGCGGCCGCCTCCGGTAGCACGTCGTCCGCGTCCGGCGACAAGTCGTAGCGGACGCGCGGCCGGCGGGAACACCGCCGGCCGAAAATTCGCTGGGGGCCCGGGGAGGCCGCACACTTCGTGTCGTGCCCTTCCCGCCCTCGAAGCGTCCCCCCCGCCACTGTGCGCTGTGCGGTCATCCGGAGCTGACGGATGCGCGGGGGCAGGGGCGGTTCCTCCTGGTGGCCGACCCTCATGGCCGGGGCCCGGTGTGTCCCGCGCAGCGCGGCTGCCGCAACGGCAAGCTGGCCGCGACGGACACGCCGGCGCTGACGCAGGCCAGCCGCTAGGCTAAGCAGGCACCTGTTCCGCGCGCGTTCCATCCCGCGCGCGTCCAGGTGCCATGTCGCCTTCCTCCTCCCGTCCGTCGTCCCTCCTCCTGGTTCCGCTGCTGGCCCTGGCCTGTGCCGGCGCCGGCTGCGCGTCCGCCACCCGCATGTCCCCCGAGGATCGCGCCTCGTTGGACCGCGCCCTCACCGGCCCGGACGCGGATCAGTACCTGCGCGTCTCCGCGTACCTGACGCCCTTCTTCGGGGACGGCTCCAAGCGGCTCCTGACGCCCTACCCGCCCGAGGACGTGCGGCTGCTGGACGACACCAGCGGCAAGCCCATCAACCCCGGCGCCATCCAGGCCACGGTGCCCGCGGGCGCGCGCGTGCGGATCACCAAGGTGGAGTTCCCCACCGCGTGGGTCGTCACCGAGCGCCTCCTCTACACGCCGCGCTCCTGGCCGTGGGTGTACCTGACGGTGGAGGGCGCGCCGCCGGGTGAGCAGGTGGTGCTGGTGCTCCCGCCCAACCTGGACCGGCCGGACGACTTCCGCGCGGAGCTGGAGAAGACGCTGTCGCCGCGCCCGGTGAAGGAACTGGACGGCTTCAGCGCCGCGGTGAAGGAGGCCGTGCGCACGAAGAAGCTGGTGGCGGACATGCCCGCGGACGCGGTGCGCATGGCGTGGGGCCCGCCGGAGACGGTGCGCCGCTCGCTGGAGGGCACGGCGAAGAACGAGGAGTGGCGCTACGCCGGGGAGCGCCGCAAGGCGTTCCTCACCGACGGCCGCCTGGTGCGCGCCGAGGAAGCGGGCACCGCCCTGCTTCCCTGAGGGACCTCCGGGAGGCGGCTAGCGACGGCCACCGCGGCGGTGCTGCTTCTTGCCGCCACCGCCCCCGCCGCCCTTGCGCTGGGCCTGGGCCTCGCCGGGACGGGTGAGGCGGGGCAGCTCGCCGGCCATCACCGGCCAGTAGTCGCCCTTGAAGAGCTCCTCCACGAGCTGCGCCTGGGTGAGCACGTCGCGCTTGAAGAAGGTGGCACCCCGGCCCATCTCGTCCAGGGAGCCGCGCGCGTCGCTGCCGCCCACGCAGGGCAGCTTCAGCACGTCCGCGGCCTCCACTGCCAGGTCGTTGGCCGTCTGCTTCACCTTGGCGTTGTAGCCCTCCACGGCGCACAGCACGCCCGACAGCGAGCGCACGTACTCCATGGCGGGGTTGGGCACGTCCCTGTCGAAGGGCCGCGCCGCGACGATGGCCGCGCCCAGGGCCTTCACCTTGGGCAGGCACTCCGCCGCGCTCCACGGCTTCTCCCGGTTGCTGCCCCACAGCTGCACGGGCTCCGGCGCCAGCTCCGGCTTCGGGAAGAAGCACAGGTACTGGCCGCGGTCCGTGACGAGCTCCAGCCCGACGAAGACCTTCACCTTGGCCTTGGCGCCGATCTCGAAGAGCTCGTCGCAGCCGTCCTGGGTGTTGGTCTCCGTGAACGCGACCGCGTCCAGGCCGAACAGCGCCGCCCGCTCCAGCACGGCGCGCGGCTCCAGGTCGCACCCCTTGGACAGGTGGGAATGGGCGTGTAGGTCGATGAGCATGGGCGACGCGTGCCTAACAGGCCTCCCAGGGCCTGTCGAGCCTGCGCGAAGGCCCGGGAAGGCGGCCGTGAAAAGGCCTGTCCCTCAGGCGAAGGCGTAGGACTGGAAGTTGCCCTGCCTGGCCTGGGTGTTCTTCTCCTCGTAGGTGCGGATGAGGTAGCCCATCAGCATCAGCGACGAGGTGTTCTCCAGCACCCGGGACGGATCCTTGGAGATGAGGTTGGCGCTGTAGTTGAGGAAGAACTGGGCCAGCTCCTCGCCCGCCTCCTTGACGATCAGGGCGTTCAGAGCGCTGGGCTCCATGGTGCGGATGGTGTTGATGAAATCCACCGCGAGGTCCTTCTTCGTCTTCATGTCCACGGTCCTGCCCCCTTTTTCCCGCCCATGCCCTAGGGACCGCCGTGGTCCCAGGCCCCGCCCCAATCCAAGAACCGGGTGCGACCGGGTGAACCTATGCACGCCGGGTGGTGTGCAAACCCCCACCTC
>NZ_RAWG01000537.1 GCF_003611735.1 Corallococcus sicarius
GAGCAGGGCCCCCTGCCCTGCCCCCGGTCCCTGGGAGTCCCGGTGTGGATACGGAGCGGGAAGGAGACCCTGGTCGTGCTGGATGGACGGGCTCCCGCCATTCGCTACCCTCCGGGCCGGCATCAACGCGCGCGGTGGCGCGCAAGAGGGAGCACCTCCATGCAACGCAAGGTCGCAGGTCTCGCCGTGGCAGCCATCGTGTCGCTGGGGTTCCGTGACAGCCCCGTCCCGGAGAAGGCAGGGGCAATCCCCTTCGACCTGGAGGCCGCGAAGACACACTTCATTCCCCTGGAAGTGGCCTCGGGCTACACCCGCCACTTCCGCAAGACGCGAGAGGCGCTCCACCGGGAGCATCCGGGAATGAAGGCGCGGCTGGCGCTCGAACACTCCGAGCGCTTCAACCGCGACGCCATCGCCGCACTGCTGAATGTGAAGGACTCGCGCGGCAATCCGGCGGCCGGGGTGCGCATCTATCAGGGGCTGGATGCGGCCGGACAGACCCGCCTGGTGCTGGTGCCCCATGACGCCCAGGGCAAGGACCTCCTCACGAAGCTCTCGTCGCCGGGGGACGCGGCGGTGTCAGCCGACACGGCCGCATCCCTCGACGCCGCGGAGGCCGTGGAGGATGGCGTCCGGTGCCCTCCCACCTGCCCGGACGACGAGAACCCTCTCAGCACGGACTGAGCGCGCGGTGGCGCGTCAGTACAGCTCCGCGCTGGTGAGGTAGGGGGTGGCGGTGCCATTCTCGCCGCCCACCACGAGCAGTCTGCCATTGTCCAGCAGCGTGGCCGTGTGGCTTCGGCGGGCCTGGATGAGCGAGCCCGTGCCGGACCACACCCCGAGGGTCGGGGCATACACCTCGGCGGTGCCGAGGATGCCGGCGGCGCCCGTTCCGCCCACCACGAGCACATCCTGGTAGTTGGGCATCCGCGTCTCCGTGAAATGGGAACGGGCTTGAGCGAGCCCGGCCGTGGGGCGTCCGCGGCTCTGTGCATTGCCCGGCGTGAAGACCTCGGCCGTGGCGAGGGCGCCGCTGGCACCCGTCCCGCCCGTCACGAGCACCCCGCCGTTCACGATCGTCGTCCCATGAGCGTAGCGAGCCTGGGTGACGGAGCCCGCGGCGGTCCAGGTGCCCGTGGCCGGGTTGTACAGCTCGGCCGTCGCAAGGGCAGCGGAGCCATATCCGCCCACCACCAATATCTGACCGGAGGGATAGACCCCGTACGCCCAGGTCGCCGTGTGGGTATGGCGAGCCGCGGTGAGCGAGCCCGTCGTGGTCCAGGTGCCCGTCTGCTCATCATAGAGCTGGGCCGTGGCGAGGGCGCCGCTGGGGCCAGAGCCTCCCGCCACGAGCACCTTGGCCACATTGGGAAACTCGATCGCGGTGTGGAGATAGCGGGCCGTCGTCAGGGAGCCGGCGGCGGTCCAGACGCCCGTGGCCGGGTCATACAGCTCCGCCGTGGCGAGCCGGGCCGTCCCGAATCCGCCCACCACGAGGACCCCGCCCGTCGCCAGCAGCGTCGCGGTGTGGGAGTAGCGGGCCTGGGCGAGCGAGCCGGTGGCCGACCACGTCCCGGTGACCGGATCATAGAGCTCCGCGCTCGCGAGGGCGCCGCCAGGCCCCTGACCGCCCACCACGAGCACCTTGCCGTTGTTCAACAGCGTCGCCGTGTGGAGGCGGCGGGCCTGCGCGAGCGCGCCGGTGGCCGTCCAGGAGCCGACGGCCGGGTCGTACTCCTGGAAGCTGCTCAGGGGGCCGCTGGGACCCGAGCCGCCCGCCATGAGCACCTTGCCGTCAGGCAGCAGCGTCGCCGTGTGCCAGGCGCGGCGCTGCGCGAGCGGGCCGAAGTAGCGCCAGGAGCCGGTGGCTGGCGTGAGGACCTCGGTGCTGGAGAAGATTTCGCTGACGCCCTTGCCGCCCGCCACGAGCACCGTGCCATCCGGCAGCAGCGTCGCGGTGTGTTGGGAGCGGGCCACCGCCAGCGAACCCGTGGCCGTCCAGACGCCCGTGGTCGGCTCGTAGAGTTGGGCGGTGGCGAGCGGAGCGCTGGCGCCCGCTCCCCCCGCCACGAGCACCTTGCCGTTGGGCAGCAGCGTCGCCGTGTGGCTGGAGCGGGCCGCGGCCAGTGCGCCCGTCGCCGTCCAGGTGCCGGTGGTCGGCGCATAGAGCTGGGCGGTGGCAAGCGCGGCGGTGGCGCTCCTGCCGCCCACGACCAGCACCTTGCCGTTGGGCAGCAGCGTCGCCGTGTGGCCGGAGCGGGCCGCGGCCAGTGCGCCCGTCACCGTCCAGGTGCCGGTGGCAGGATCGAACACCTCGGAGGTCGCGAGGGGCGCGGTGGGGCCCAGCCCTCCCGTGATGAGGACCCGGCCGTCGGGCAGCAGCGCCGCCGTGTGGACGCTGCGCGCCTGCGCGAGCGAACCCGTGGGACTCCAGGCACCGGTCGCGGGGTCATACAGTTCGCAGGTCGCGAGCGGACCGCTGGCACCCAGGCCACCGGTGACGAGCACCCGGCCATCGCTCAACGGGGTCGCCGTGTGGCTGGAGCGGGCCTGGGCGAGCGCGCCGGTGGTGGACGCGGTGTGGGTGGCCGGGTCGTGCAGCTCGGCACTGGCGACGGGGCCGTTGGGGCCCAGCCCTCCCGCCAGGAGCACCCGGCCGTCCGCCAGCGTCGTCGCCGTGGGGAGCTGACGGGCCTCGGCGTGTGACGGCGTGGCGGTCCAGGAGCCGGTGGCCGGGTCGTACACCTCGGAGGTCCCGGGCCGACCGCTGCCCGAGCCGCCGGTGACGAGCACCCGGCCATCGAGCAGCTTCGTCGCCGTGTGGTAGCCGCGAGCGTGCACGAGCCAGCCGGAGAGGGAGGCGCCGGTCGCCGGGTCATACACCTCGGCACTCCTCATGGCCTCGCCGAAGGGGCTGTGGATTCCGTTGTAGCCTCCCACGAGGAGCACCCGGCCATTGGGCAGCACCGTCGCCGTGTGATTGTAACGGCCCTGGAGGCCGGAGGCGGCGGCGGTCCAGACACCCGTGGCTGGCGTGTACACCACGGCGGTGGCGACGACGGTGCCGCTGCTGGCGTTCCCTCCTCCTGACACGAGCACCCGGCCATCGGGCAGCAGCGTCAGGGCGGGATTGAACCGGTATTGAGGGAGTGCACCCGTCGCGGCCCAGGTGCCTGTCGCTGGCGTGTAGAGCAGGGCCGAGGAGTAGAAGCTGGTATTGGAGGTACTCAACGCCCGCCCGCCCACCAGGAGCACCTTGCCATTGGGCAGCAACGTCGCATTGTGCTCGTAGCGGATGTTCGGGAGCGAGCCGGTGGCGCAGCTGGGCGCGATGGCGCTGATGCGCGCGGGCTATGAGACGACGGTGTACTCGCGCAGCCCCAAGCCCAACGTGAAGGCGGAGGCCTCCGAGGCCATGGGCGCCCCGTACATCTCC
>NZ_RAWG01000538.1 GCF_003611735.1 Corallococcus sicarius
CCGCGGGCCCCCCCGCCCCCAACACCGCCTGGAGCAGGTCCAGGAGCCCCGGCCATGCCTCCGCGGCCAGCCACAGCCCTTCCGGGGCGTGCTCCGCGGTCATCCTCAGCGACGAGGACTCGAAGAGGCGGGAGGCCAGCGCGCCGTCCTTCGGCAGCCGGCCCTCCACCCGGAGCAGCTCCCCGTCCCATTGAATCGTGGGAGGCAACAGCTTCTGGGCCAGGGCCTTGAGCGCGGACCGCCCCGCGCCGGTGCGCAGCGCGCCCATCAAGAGCGACGAGGCCCCGGGGGACTCCTCCAGTTCCACCCGGCCCGGCGTGGCGAGCCACAGGGTGTAGCGGCCCTCCGCCAGCTCCACGCGCACGGGGGTGGTCTCCACCCGCAGCTTCCAGCCCCGCACGGACAGCCGCAGGTCGTACACCGTGGGGCAGGACGCCCAGGAGCGCAGCTCCAGCCCCTTCACCCCCTTGAGCACCTGGCGCGACAGGGTCTCCACCCGCGCGTGCGACAGCCGCACCCGCCGGCCGGGCACGTCCACCGCGACCTCGTTCGCCAGCGGCCCCGGCAGCGCCGTGGCCCACGCGAGCGCTCCCTCCAGCAATCCCGTCAACGACTGCCCCGCCATCGTGCGCGCCTCCGTCGGGCTCCGGCCCTGCCGGACCGCCCGCTGGGGGCACAATGGGGTACGCGAGGCCCCCGTGCAAAGCGCACGCGCGGTGCTACGGTGCGCCCCGTGCCCCAGAGCGAGTCCCTGTCAGCGCGGGTGGAGCGGTTGGAGCTGCCCTTCAACGAGTACGGCGTCGACCCGTACGGCATCTCCAAGAAGCACCTGAAGCTGGCGTTGGAGTTCTTCGCCTTCCTCTACCGGAACTACTTCCGGGTGCGCTGCACCGGCGTGCAACACATCCCCAAGAAGGGCCGGGGCATGCTGGTGGGCAACCACTCCGGCGGCGTCGCGGTGGACGGGATGATGGTGCTCACCTCCACCCTGCTGGAGATGGATCCGCCCCGGCTCGCGCAGGGCATGGTGGAGCGCTTCATCCACAAGTTCCCCGTGGCCTCGCTGTGGGCCAGCCGCACCGGCCAGTTCACCGGGCTGCCGGAGCACGCCGTGCGCCTGCTGGAGGACGACCGGCTGCTCATGATTTTTCCGGAGGGCGCCCGCGGCACCGCGAAGCTCTACACGGAGCGCTACTCGCTGGTGGACTTCGGCACGGGCTTCGTCCGGCTGGCGCTCCAGACGCGCTCGCCCATCATCCCCTTCGCCTTCCTGGGCGGCGGCGCGGCCATCCCCACGGTGATCAACGCGTATGCGCTGGGGAAGCTTTTGGGCGTGCCGTACGTGCCCCTGACGCCGTACCTCCTCCCCCTGCCGCTGCCGGTGGGCCTTGAAATCCACTACGGCGAGCCGCTCGTCTTCGAGGGCACCGGGGACGAGGAGGACCACATCATCGAAGGGTACGTGAACCAGGTGAAGGCAAGCATCGCGCGGCTCATCGAGGAGCACCGCGCCGAGCGCGACCTGCGCCGCACCCGGAGGCTCTTGCCATGAAGGTGTTGATCCTCGGCATCTCTGGCGGCATCGCGCGCGGGCTGGCCCTGCGGCTGCGCGACAGCGGGCACCAGGTCGCGGGCATCGACCTGCGCCCGTGGCGGGACGCGCCCAAGGACATCGAGGTCCACGCGGTGGACGTGCGCAAGCGCGCCACCGAGGACGTCTTCCGCCGCTGGAAGCCCGACGCCGTGGTCCACATGGCCACGGTGACGGCGTTCACGGTGCGGGGCGGCGAGCGCGGCCGCATCAACCTGGACGGCACCAAGGCGGTGTTCGACCACTGCGCGGCGCACGGCGTGAAGCAGGTGCTCTTCATTGGCCGGCACACGTTCTACGGCGCCGCGCCGGACTCGCCGCTGTACCACTCCGAGGACGAGCCGCCGCGCGCGCTGGAGGCCATCCCGGAGCTGGCGGACCTGGTGGCCGCGGACCTGTACGCGGCGACGGCGCTGTGGCGCCTGCCGGACATCACCACGGCCGTGCTGCGGTTCGTGTACACGCTGGGCACGCCGGGCACGGGCACGCTCGCGAACCTCATCCGGGGCAAGCGCGTGCCCATGGTGCTGGGATACGATCCGCTGTTCCACGTCATGCAGGAGGAGGACGTGGTGACGGCGTTGCAGCTCGCGCTGGAGAAGCGCGTGCGCGGCATCTTCAACGTGGCGGGCCCCGCGCCCGTGCCGCTGTCGGTCATCATCCGGGGCACGGGGCGCACGCCGGTGCCGCTGCCGTCGCCGCTCTTGTCGCTGCTGATGGGCCGGGCGGGCTTCCCCCGGCTGTCGGTGGGGGCCACGGACCACCTGCGCTACCCCATCGTGGTGGACAACAAGCGCTTCCTGGCGGCCACCGGCTTCCAGGCCACCTACGACGAGGGCCGCATCCTGCGCGCGTACGCGGACTCCCTGCCGGTGGACCGGGCCGAGCTGGGTTGAGGGCTGACATGGTGACGGACAGCGTGGGCGTGAAGGCCGCCCCGGCGGTGACGCCCGGCATGATGCGCCGGGTGGAGGCGGTGGTGTTCGTCACCGTCTTCCTGGACCTGGTGGGCTTCGGCATCGTCATCCCGATGCTGCCCCTCTACGTGCAGTCCATGGGCGGCTCGGCGCTGACGGTGGGCGTCCTCCTGGGGTGCTTCTCCTTCACGCAGCTGCTGGCGACGCCGCTGTTGGGGCGCTACTCGGACCGGCACGGGCGGCGGGCGGTCATCCTGTTGAGCCTGCTGGCCAACGCGGTGGCGATGCTGCTGTTCGCGCTCGCCAGCTACCGGCTGATGCTGCCCCTGCTCTTCGCCTCGCGCATCCTCGCGGGGGCGACGTCCGGCAACATCGCCGCGTGTCAGGCGGCGCTCGCGGACGTGACGACGAAGGAGACGCGCGCGAAGGCCATGGGCCGCATTGGCGCGGGCATTGGCCTGGGCATGGTGCTGGGGCCCACGCTGGGCGGGCTGTTCTCCGGCCTGGGCACCTGGGTGCCGCCGCTGCTCGCGGGAGCGCTGGCGCTGGTGGGCTTCCTGGGCGCGCTCGTGGCGATGCCGGAGACGCACCCGCCCGAGGCCCGCGTGGCGGCGAAATCCCAGACGCGGTGGGCCGCGCTGCGCGACACGCCCCGGCGCAAGGCCCTGGGGCTGGTGCTGGCGTTGTTCTTCGCGGTGTTCCTGGCGATGACGACGCTCCAGGTGGCGTTCGCGCTGCTGGTGCAGGCGCGGCTGGGCTGGGGCACGCAGGAGGTGGGCTACACCTTCGCGGTGGTGGGCGG
>NZ_RAWG01000539.1 GCF_003611735.1 Corallococcus sicarius
GCTGCGAGCGCAACCAGTCCGGCGACTACCACCACGCGCAGAACCCGGCCTTCCGCTACCTGGGCCAGGACGACGGCAGCACGCTGTCACTCGCGGTGGTGCGCGCGTGGGCGGACGGGGGCGTGGAGTCTGCGGACGCAGGCTCGGTGGGCATCGTCCTGCGCCGCACCCCGGACGGCTTCGTGGGCGAGACGCGCGCCACGGGCTTCACCGGCTCCGGGACGCCCTGCCCCGTCGCCTTCCCCACGGAGGCGGTGGCCTGCACCGACGCCGGCCTCACCCTGCGCGCGGCCTCCAGCACCGCCATCGACGAGGGCTGCCGCGCCGCGCCCCCCGGCCCGGCCCCGGTGCGCCAGGAGCAGGTGCTGCTGCGCGGCGCGCCCGACGCGGGCCTCTAGGCGGCATCCAGGTCCGGGCCCACAAAGCACCGCGCCGCCCTCCCGCCCCGGAAGTCCGGGGAGGAAGCGGCGGCGCGAGGCACCCGCGGGACTGTCGGGGAGCGGCTCTCAGGCCGCCTGGCGCGGCTGCTCCTCGGTGGAGCTGACGGCAGGGGTGGACTCGGCCACCTTCACCCGGCTGACGAACCCCTGCAGCAGGCTGGACATGCCCACGTAGAGGAAGCCCGCCTGGAACAGGACGATGAAGGGCACCGACGTGTAGATGCGCGCGTCGATGGCGAACCACAGCGCCCCGGTGAAGTAGGCGGCGAAGAGCAGCTCCACCACCGGCATCAGCGTCTTGCTGCCCCGGTAGCTCTTCTTCACCGGCGCCTTGACGCTCTTGCCCTCGGCGCCCGTCTTCGGCGTGCGCGCGAAGCCCGACTGCTGGTTGAGCAGCGCCTCGCCCACGGCCTTCGCGTTGTTGATGGCCAGGCCGATGCCCAGGCTCATCAGGAAGGGCAGGTACTTGAAGCGCTCCCAGCCCGTGGCGCCGCGCTCGCGCTGGGCGGCCACGTAGAAGACGCAGACGCTGGCCGTCGCGGTGATGAAGAAGGGCAGGTCCAGGAACAGCGTGCCGTACAGGCCGTGCTGGAAGCGCACCACCATGCTGATGGGCATCAGCAGGGACAGGAGCACCATCAGCAGGTACGCCATGTTGTTGGTGAGGTGGAAGAAGGCCTCGCGCTTCACCAGGAGCGGCAGGTCGCTCTTGAGGATGGTGGGCAACAGCTTCTTCGCCGTCTGGATGGAGCCCTTGGCCCAGCGGTGCTGCTGGCTCTTGAAGGCGTTCATGTCCACCGGCACCTCGGCCGGGGAGATGACCTCGGGCAGGAACACGAACTGCCAGCCCTTCAGCTGCGCGCGGTAGCTCAGGTCCAGGTCCTCCGTGAGCGTGTCGTGCTGCCAGCCGCCCGCGTCGGAGATGGTGCTGCGGCGCCAGATGCCCGCGGTGCCGTTGAAGTTGAAGAAGCAGCCGGCCCGGTTGCGCGCCGTATGCTCGATGATGAAGTGCCCGTCCAGGAAGATGCTCTGGGCCTGCGTGAGGATGGAGAACTCACGGTTCAGGTGGCCCCAGCGCACCTGCACCATGCCCACCTTCGCGTCCGCGAAGAAGGGCACAGTGCGCATCAGGAAGTCGGGGCTCGGGACGAAGTCCGCGTCGAAGACGGCCACGTACTCGCCCGTGGCCAGCTTCAGGCCGTTCTCCAGCGCGCCCGCCTTGAAGCCCTGGCGGTTGACGCGGTGGATGTAGACGATGTCGTGACCCTTCTGCCGGTGGCGCTCCACGCACGCACGCGCGATGCCGCACGTCTCGTCCGTCGAGTCGTCCAGCACCTGGATCTCCAGCAGCTCCCGCGGGTAGTCGATGCGACACACCGACTCCACCAGGCGCTCCACCACGTACATCTCATTGAAGATGGGCAGCTGGATGGTCACCCGGGGCAACGCTTTGAGCGTGCCATTCGGAGTGGGCAGCTTGAACTTGTGGCGGTAGTACAGGAACGCCATGCGATACCGGTGGGATCCATAGACCCCCAGCACGCTCAGCAGGCTGAAATAGACAGCCAGGAAGATGATCTCAACGGTGGTCATCGGTGACGCTCAGCCCCTCCCGCTGGCCCTGTCGCCAGCGGTCCAACCAGACGTGGCGGCATGCCGACCGACCGCTCCCGCTGACCGCCGCCTCCTGGGTCCGCTGAGCCCCGCCCCGTATGTGCCCGAAATAACAGGGCTTTGACCATCCGACTACTGATCGCGGCCGGACAATAGGGAGCCACCTGGGTCGTGTCAAACTATTCCCCGGTTTCGGCAGGTTGAGAACGCTCGGTTTGACGCGATTCGTCAACCCCTGCGTCCCTGCGTCATGGCGATCCGGGCAGGCGACAGGGCCTGGGTCCAGAGGACGTCCCGGGTGCGCCCTGGGGCGCAGGACCTAACGGGCGACACGCAGGGTGCGGGGCGCCACGGGGACGGGGGCGTCGTCGACGTGGGACTCGTCGCGGGTGGCGCGGTCGAGCACGCCCTGCACCAGCTCCGGGAAGTCCAGGCCCGCGCGGGCGGCGATCTTCGGCAGGAGGCTGGTGGGGGTGAAGCCCGGCAGGGTGTTCACCTCCAGCACCACGTCGTTCTCCAGGTCCGAGCACAGCAGGTCCACGCGGCCGTAACCCCGGCAGCCCAGGGCGCGGTACGCGGCGAGCGCGAGCGACTCCACGTTGAGCCGGCGCGTGTCGGACAGGCGGGGCGGCAGGAAGTACTGGGCGCCGCCCTTGTACTTGGCCTCGTAGTCGAAGCCCTCGCGGGGGAAGGACACCTCGCAGCTGCCCAGCACCGCGTCGCCGAGGATGCCCACCGTCACCTCCTGGCCGGCGACGAAGCGCTCCACCAGGGCCTCACCGCCGAAGCGGCACGCCTGGGCCACCGCGGGCACCAGCGCTCCGGCGTCATGCACCACCGACAGGCCCACCGACGAGCCCCCCTTCGCGGGCTTCACCACGCAGGGAAAGCCGCTGTCGCCGTGCAGCTCCTCCGCGCGCGCCACGTCCGCGCGGCCCACCCGGTAGCCCCGGGGCGTGGCCAGGTTGTGGAGCTGGAAGAGCTTCTTCGCCATGGGCTTGTCCATGGCGAGCGCGGAGGCGAGCACGCCGGAGCCCGTGTACGGCAGCTCCAGCAGCTCCAGCAGGCCCTGCACGCGGCCGTCCTCGCCCATGCGGCCATGCAGCGCGAGGAACGCCACGTCGAGCTCCGCCGCGCGCAGCGCCCGGTCCAGCCCGGGGCCCGCGAAGATGCGGGTGACGGTGTGCCCCAGCGTCTCCAGGGCCGCCACCACGGCCTCCCCCGTCTTGAGCGAGATCTCCCGCTCC
>NZ_RAWG01000053.1 GCF_003611735.1 Corallococcus sicarius
GGTGGGGAACCTTCGCGCTTGCGGGGCAGGGAGGCAGGGCTTATCCCTGGCGCACCGCCCCCTATGAGCCTCCTCGAAGCCATCGTCCTGGGTCTGGTCCAGGGTCTCACGGAGTTCCTGCCCATCAGCTCCACCGCGCACCTGCGCATCGCACCGGAGCTGTTCGGCTGGCGCGACCCGGGGGCCGCGTACTCGGCCATCATCCAGCTGGGCACGGTGGCCGCGGTGCTCATCTACTTCCGCCGCGACATCGTTTCGTTGATGGGGGCGTTCTTCAAGGGCCTGGCCCGCCGCGAGCCGTTCGGCACGCTGGAGTCGCGGCTCGCGTGGTTCGTGCTGGTGGGCACGCTGCCCATCGGCATCTGTGGGCTGGCGTTCAAGAAGCTCATCGAGACGCAGTTCCGTTCGCTCTACGTCATCGCGTTCAGCCTCATCGTGCTCGCGGTGGTGCTGTTCATCGTGGAGAAGCGCGCGTCACACACGCGCACGGTGGCGGACATGACGTGGCGGGACGGCATCCTCATCGGCCTCTGGCAGGCGCTGGCGCTGGTGCCGGGCTCGTCGCGGTCCGGCACGACGCTCACGGGCGGCCTGTCGCTGGGGCTCAAGCGCGAGGACGCGGCGCGCTACTCGTTCCTGCTGTCCATTCCGGCGACGACGCTGGCGGGCATCTTCGAGCTGAAGCATTTGTTGGAAGCGACGACGCGGCCGTCCACGGAGGCGCTCGTGGTGGGCACGCTGGTGGCGTTCGCGTCGGGCATGGGGGCCATCGCGTGGCTTTTGAACTTCCTGAAGCGCCGCACCACCTTGGTATTCGTGGTGTACCGCATCGTGCTGGGCGTGCTGCTGCTGGGGTTGTTGCAGGCGAGCGTGCTCAAGCCCATGTCGGGCGTGGAGAACCTGTCGACGCCGGACGCGCCGAAGGATCCGCCGGTGGAGAAGCAGATCACGGATTGAGGGAGGCGGAAGGCGTGCGCGTGGAGGGGCTGTTCCAGACGTTGCAGACGCAGCTGGTGGCGCGGCCGCCGCGGACGTTCGAGCTGCCCGGCCGGACGCTGCGCGAGGCGGCGGTGCTGCTGCCCCTGTTCGAGCGGGACGGCGTGCCCTACGTGGTCTTCACCCGGCGGCCGGCGCACCTGCGCACGCACGCGGGGCAGTACGCCTTCCCGGGCGGCGGGCAGGAGGCCCGGGACGTCACGCCGCTGGAGACGGCGCTGCGCGAGACGGAAGAGGAGCTGGGCATCGCGCGCGGAGGGGTGCGGGTGCTGGGCCAGCTGGACGAGACGCCGACGACGTCCGCGTACCGCATCCATCCCTACGTGGGCGTGATTCCGGGGGACGGCCAGTACGTGCCGAGCCCGACGGAGGTGGACCTGGTGCTGGAGGTGCCGCTTGTGCGGTTGATGGACCCGGCCATCGTCCGCGTGGAGCGCCACGCGTGGGAGGGGCTGGAGCACGACGTGCACTTCTACACGCACGGTGAGCACGTCATCTGGGGCGCCACGGGGCGCATCCTGCGCAACTTCCTGCAGCTCGTGGCCGAGGTGCCGGGCGTGCAGGCGCTGCTCGACGCTCCCCCGCCCTCCGGCCCCTGAGCGCGGTCGCCGTCTCCCGCTGGAGGCCCGGGCGGAGGGATGCCTTGTCGGGCGCTGGGGCACGTCCAACATTGGAGGGACTCGGACCTTCAAGGGGGCGACTTGGACGGTGGGCGCAGGGCGCAAGACGCCCGGGAAGCGGCGCTGGTGGCGCTGGGACAGGCCCTGCGAGCCGAGGGCTATGCCTTCACGACGGTGACCCCGGAGACGCACCGGCGGGTGAATGCGCGTCCGGAGGCACGGCAGGCCCGCACGCCGCGGGACGTGTTCGGGTGGAGCCGGCCGTTCGCTCGCGGGGTGTTGAGCTCCCGGCTGCAGGAGCTGTTGGAGCAGGCGGGGGAGCTGGAGACCCGGGACGACGGGCTGCTGCGCAGCCGGGTGCGGTTCTCCAGCCTGGGGCCGGGGCTGTATGCCCACTCCGCGTGGCCCACGGTGGAGGAGGACGCGGTCTTCTTCGGACCGGACACGTACCGGTTCTGTTCGCTGTTGCAGCGGGTGCCGGGCACGTTCCGGCGCGTGGTGGACCTGGGCTGCGGGTCCGGGGCCGGGGGCCTGTCGGTGGCGGGGCGGAGCACGGAGGTGGTGCTCGCGGACGTGAGCACGGAGTCGCTGGTGTTCGCGCGGGTCAACGCGGAGCTGAACGGCGTGCGGGCGGTGCAGGTGGTGCACTCAGACCTGCTTCGGGACGTCTCCGGACGGTTTGATCTGATTGCCGCGAACCCGCCGTATCTGGCGGACACGGGCGGGCGCACGTACCGGGACGGCGGGGGCACGTACGGCACGGACCTGTCGGTGCGCATCGTGCGGGAGGGCGTGGAGCGGCTGGAGCCGGGAGGGACGCTGGTGCTCTACACGGGCACGCCGGTGGTGGAGGGCGAGGACCTGCTGCGCACCGCGCTGGAGCAGGTGTGGCGGAGCGCGCCGCTCACGAACGTGTCCTACGAGGAGCTGGATCCGGACGTGTTCAGCGAGGAGCTGGAGAAGGAGCCCTACGCGGACGTGGAGCGCATCGCGCTGGTGGCGCTGGTGGCTCGGCGGGCCTGAGCATGGCCACGGGGATGCCGAGGCGGGCGCGAGGGTGGGGCGGCATCCAGGTGTTCGCGCTGGGCCACTCCACGCGCACGGTCGAGGAACTGGTGGAGATGCTGTGGGCGAACGGCGTGCGGACGCTCGTGGACATCCGCACGGTGCCGCGCTCGCGCACGAACCCGCAGTTCAACGTGGACGTGCTGGGCAAGACGCTGGAGCGGGCAGGGGTGGAGCACCTGCACCTGGCGGCGCTCGGCGGGCTGCGGCGTGCGCGCAAGGACTCGCCCAATGCGGCCTGGCGCAACCTGAGCTTTCGCGGTTACGCGGACTACATGCTGACGCAGGACTTCACGCAGGGGCTGGAGGCGCTTCGCGAGGTGGCGCTTCGGGGGCCGGTGGCCCTGATGTGCGCGGAGGCGCTGCGCTGGCGCTGCCATCGCTCGCTGGTGGCGGATGCGCTCTGGGCCAGGGGCGTCCCGGTGACGCACATCACGAGCCCGACCCGCGTGGAGCCGCACCGGCTCACGGCCTTCGCGGAGCTGCGGGGACGACAGGTGCTCTACCCGGCGACGTAAAGAAGACCTGCATCAATCGCGCGGTCGGGGGCTCCTGAATGAAGCCCACAGCCCATGATGGCGTGGGTGCCAGGAAACCCCATGCCCAACCCCTTGGAACCTTTCTCGGCCGGCGTCGTCCTTGCTCTGGGCCTGCTCACGGGCCGTCCCGCCGCCGCGCATGATTCGCTGCGGGAGAGGATTGATGCCTTCGTGCGCGCGGAGCAGATGCGGCAGAACGTGCCCGGCCTCGCCGTGGGCGTGGTGAGCCATGGGCGGGTCGTGCTGGCGAAGGGGTATGGCTTCGCGAACCTGGAGCATCAGGTTCCCGTCGGGACGGACACCCTCTTCCAGTCCGGTTCCGTGGGGAAGATGTTCACCGCGATGGCGGTGATGCTCCAGGTGGAGGCGGGCCGGGTGTCGCTGTCCGACAGCATCACGAAGTACTTCCCCGATGCGCCCTCCACCTGGGCCCCCATCACGGTGCGCCACCTGCTGACGCACACGTCGGGCATCCAGGACCTGGAAGGACTGCTGGACGAGCGCAAGGACTACAGGGACGAGGAGTTCGCCCGGTTCATCTACGCGCTGCCCCTGGAGTTCCCCGCGGGGCTGCGGTGGAGCTACAGCAACTCCGGCTACGTGCTCCTGGGCCTCCTCGTGAACCGGGTCGCGAACACCTTCTACATCGACGTCCTGGGCGAACAGGTCTTCAAGCCCGCGCACATGAAGACGGCGCGCGGCATCATCGAGGATGACGTGATTCCGAACCGCGCGGCTGGCTACCGCGTGTCCGGCGGCGTGGTGAAGAACCAGCGTTGGGTCTCGCCGTCCCTCAACACCACCGGGGACGGTTCGCTCTACTTCTCGCTGAAGGACATGCTGGCGTGGGACGCCGCCGTGGAGGAACTCTCGTTCGTGAGCCGGAGCAGCTGGCGGGAGATCCTCTCGCCGGTGAAGCTCAACAGCGGGGCCTCGCAGCCGTATGGCTTCGGGTGGGAGCTGCTGGAGCGCAATGGCAAGCCGCTGCACCAGCACACCGGTGCGTGGCAGGGCTTCAGGTCCGCCTACTCCCGCTTCCTCGGAGACGAGCTCTCCATCGTGGTGCTGGCGAACATCAACCGGGCGGACCCCACGGCCTTCGTGGAAGGCATCGCGGAGCTCGTCAATCCCGCGCTCGCGGAGCCCCCGCTCGAGCCTGTTCCGGACCGGGAGCCGCAGGTCACCGCCAGGCTCACGATGCTGCTCGAACAGACCCGGGCCGGAACGTGGAATCCCGCGGAGTTCGCATACGTCCCGTGGTGGTTCGTGCGCGAGGCCGGACCGCGCTACCAGGCGATATTGCAGGGCCTGGGGCCGGCGGGCCCGCTGGTCCTGGTGAAGCGGGAAGTGGTGGGCGATGACCGCGTCTATACGTACCTGGTGCGGTTCGGATCCGTGACGTACCGCTACGGCGTGTCGCTCATCCCGGATGGCCGCGTGTCCGCCTTCAGCCTGGTTGTGAACCAGGCGCGTCTCTAGGGCTGGTAGGGATAACGCTCGAGCTTGCCTTCGGGTGACACCGCGTAGAGCTCGAACCAATCGGTCTCAAGGCCGGTGACACCGGGGCCGAAGCCAGGGCACCGGTCCACACGGCGGTTGATCCGCACGAAGTACCAGCCGGCCTCCTGGCCGATGACGACTTCCAGGGCCTTGGCGGAGAAGGCGCACTGACCCTCGGACTCCTTGGGGAAGCGCTTCAGCACTTCCTGCAATGCGGCCTGCGCGGCCTGGATGGCAGGACCTTCCAGGGTCGCGAGCGGCGGCAGGTCTTGTTTCGGCCAGGGGATGGGCGCCTCCTGCGTGGAAGGCGCGCCTGCATCAGGGAGCCCGGTGGCGGACTGGGACGCCGCCGGGCTCGCGTCCGGCCTCTTGTTGCAGAGAGGTGTCCCCAGGAGGCCCGTCTCCACCAGCAACGATGCAATCAGCATGAACCGCGGCGCTTTCAGCATGAGGACACCTGGATGGCCGTGAGGCTCTAGGGGTGAAGGGCCGCGGAGCAGTCCGGTAGAACTCCCTGGGGTCTGAACATGCTGGATGGACGCGGGGTGCAGCGTGCCTGGAAGTTCCATTGCTTCCTACCGCCATCCCACCGGAAGACCTGGCCCTCCTGATTCCACTTGTAGAATCGGGGTGCATTTCGGTGTCCGGTGGCGAGCCCCCCCCACGCCGGAATCACCTGTCCTCGTTCGTCCCGCTCAAGCCTTCGCATCACATGCGTCAACCGCCCCAGGTAGCTCCAGCAAGGCGTGAAGCGTTGGGATGATCAGGTCGTCAGGAACGAGCGATGCGTGGATCAGGACAGCGGGGACCTCCGGCCAGGGGCCCGGAGCAATGGTCAGCCCCTCCAGGCCGTCCCGTCTGGGCAGCTCCGAAGAGGCGTAGTACCGGCGCGGACCGGCATTGGCGCACGCAATGCCCAGGCACGCTGCGACCCACCCGAGATGCCGCCGGACATGCCCCATCCGGCGCAGCGTACTCAGAACTGCAGGTACACGTACGGCCGCGCTTCCAGGGTGGACAGCTGCCGGATGCCCAGGCCGATGAGCACCAGCACCACCGCTCTCGCGGGCGCCGGCAGCTTCAGGAACGCGAGTGCCGTCTGGTCGTAGACCTTCATCGGCAGGGTGTGCGCGATGATGGCCACCGCCAACATGATCCACACCAGCGGACCCACGTTCGCGAGCCCCGGGATCCCCGCCAACATCCGCGCGTAGAACTCACCCGCGTGCGTCATGTCCGGCGCGCGGAACACCACGCGCGTCAACACCACCAGCGTGAACGTGGCCAGAATCCCCATGCCCGCGCGCACCGGCCCCGGCTCCGGCTGCTTGCCGCGGAACCACCACCAGCACCGCACCGCGCACAACGCCACGCCGTGCACCGCACCCCAGACAGCGAAGCGCCAGTCCGCCCCGTGCCACAGGCCTCCCAGCACCATCACCATCATCAGGTTGAACAACACCCGCGGCTTCGAACGCCGGTTGCCGCCCAGCGGGATGTACAGGTAGTCCCGCAGCCACGACGACAGGCTCATGTGCCAGCGGTTCCAGAACTCGAACAGGTTCTTCGCCAGGTACGGCCGCGCGAAGTTCTCCGGGAACTTGAACCCGAACAGCCCCGCCACCCCAATGGCGATGTCCGAGTACCCCGAGAAGTCGTAGTACAGCTCCAGCGTGTACGCGACCGCCGCCACCGCGCACTCCGCCGACGAGTACGCCTCCGGGCTGCCGAACACCGGATCCACGATGCCGCTGCCCAGCACGTCCGCGATGATCAGCTTCTTCACCAGCCCTACAGCAATGCGGAACATCGCCTTGCCGCCGTCATCCGGCGACAGCGTGGGCACCTGGCGGAAGTGCGCCATCAGCTCCGACGCCCGGACGATGGGCCCGCTCACCACGCGCGGGAAGAACAGCATGTAGAGCAGGTGCTCGATGAACGAGTGCTCGGAGCTCGCCTTCCCCCGGTACACGTCCACCGTGTAGCTGATGGACTGGAAGACGAAGAACGACAGCCCCACCGGCAACAGCAGGTGGAAGGGCTCCGGCCTCACCTCCACGCCCCACGGCCCCAGCACCGCCAGCGCCGTCCTGCGCAACAGCTCCAGGTACTTGAAGCCCGCCAGCATCCCCAGGTTGGAGACGATGGACAGCACCACCAGCAGCTTGCGCACGCCGGGCCTGTCCGTGCGCCCCAGGCCCTTCACCAGCAGGTGGTCCACCGTCACGCCCGCCAGGAAGATGAGCAGCGGGAGCCCCGCGAGCAGCAGGGCCTGCGGCGTCACGTTCCCCTGCACGATGAGCGTGGGCAGCTGCGTGAACCCCGTGTACAGCACGAGGCTCGCCACCAGCAGCACCCCCATCCGGGGCCAGAAGTGCCGGTGCACCGCCCAGTAGAGCGCGAACACCGCGATGACGAAGATGACGTAGTGGAGGCTGTGGGACAGCACGGCTCAGGGCGCTCCCGCGGCGGAGGCCGTCGGCTCGCCGCCCTTCTTCGTGGACTCGTACGCCGCCATCAGGTCCTTCACGAAGGCGTTCGCCAGCACCGCGTAGCCCGCCTGCGTCAGGTGCACGCCGTCCACGTGGCCCAGCGCCGACGGCTGCCGCTGCCAGCGCTGCATGGAGCGCTCGCCGCCCATCGCCGCTCGCGCGGACCAGTACGCACACCCCGCGTCCTTCGCCACCTGCGGCAGCGTCGCCAGCACCTTGCCCAGCGACGGCGCCTCCGTCCAACGGCCGTCCGCGTCCTGCTGCAACCGGTCCGTGGGCCCGATGAGCAGGCACTCCGCGCCCGTCGCCTTGCGCAGCCGTGACACCAGCGCCGCGTAGTCCTGGCGCAGCGCTCCCGCGTCCAGGCCCGGCAGCTCCGCCTCGTTGGTGCCGTACCAGAACACCAGCAGGTCCGGCCGGCGCGCCGTGAGCTGCGCGTCCAGCGCTGGTGCATCCATGTCCCGCGCCGTGAAGGCCGTGGCCCCGGGCAACCCCAGCGCGTCGTACACCAGCCCCGGCGTGTCGTACTCCAGCGACGCGCCCAGCACCGTCGCGGACCCGCCGCCCTCCGGCACCGTCACCTGCACCGTGTGCGCGGGCCCCGTCACCGGGAAGGAGCGGATGCGCACCGTGGGCTTCGTCAGCGGTTCGGGCGGCGGTGCCTCCGGGGCAATCAGCTCCCCGTCCACGCGGATCTCCGGCGCCGCGGCGTCTGGCGCGTCCAGCGCGTACAGGTCCAGCCGGCCCGGCGTGTTGTCCTTGCGGCCGTCGCAGCCCTCGCAGAAGGAGATGCCCAGGCTCGCGCCGGGCGCTCCCACCGCGCGGATGCCGGTGAGCCCCCAGAGCCCTCCGGGCGCCGCGCCCTTCGCGTCCTCCACCGTCCACGGCCCGTCCAGCGTGCGCGCCACGTGCGCCGCCTCCAGCCGGGGGGACGGCTTGCCCGCCGCGATGAAGCCCCGCCCCGCGTCGCCGAAGCGCTTCGTCAGCGCGCCGCGCACGGTGTCGGAGAAGAAGTGCGCCGCCGTGTGCGAGGCGCCCAGTTGAGCGATGCCCACGCGCAGCTTCGCGCCCGACTCGCGGCGCGCCAGCGATTCGAACGTGCGCTTCAGCGCCGGGGTCGCGTTCTGCAGGCCCGACATGTCCGCCGGGATGCGCGGCGGATGCGTGCGCGCGAAGGCCCGCTGCAACGCCAGGTCGAACAGGTGGCCCAGCAGGTTGGAGCCGCGCACGCGCGGGTGCACCAGGTCCTCCAGCATCAGGCCCGACTCCAGCCACTTGAGCGCGGAGCCCTCGCCGCCCATCGCGGCCAGCGTGTCGTAGTACGCGCAGCCACCCTGGCGCGCCTCCTCGCGGAACACCGCGGCCACCTGCGCCGAGTGCCGGCGCGTGACCAGCTCGCCGCTCATCGTGCGCACGCCCGCGTCGATGGGCGACATCACGAGGCACGCCGCGTCCGGCACCGACGTGCGCACGCGCGACACCAGCGCCTTCATCTGCGCGCGCACCTCGTCCACCGTGGTGCGCTCGCGCGACAGGAAGAACGCCTCGTTGCCGCCCACCATCAGCACCACCAGCGACGGCTTGCGGTGCCGCAATTGCGCGCGGAAGGCCGCGGGCTGCGCGCGCAGGTACACCTCCGCCATGCCGCCCAGCAGGCCCACCGTGTCGTAGACGACGCCCGGCGTGCCCGACTCCAGCGAGACGCCGTGCAGCTCCGTCTTGCCGCTGGCCGTGAGCGTCAGCGTCTTCGCGCCCTCCGGCAGCTTCAACCGCGCGAAGGCCGCCTCCGCCTTGGGCCCGAACGCGCGCGTCTGGATGCGCTGCGTGGGCTTGCCGTCCACCGACACCTGCACGGAGCCGTTGGCCGGCTGGGCGAGGAAGAACAGCTCCGCCTGGCGCGAGCCCTCCACGGAGAAGCGCGTGCCCTGCGAAGGCCCGCTGGTGGAGAAGGCCACGCCCGTCCAGCCCACGCGGTCCTTCGGCCAGTGCGTGTCCACCAGCCGCTCCATCTTCCAGCCGTCCGTGCTCGCGGTGCCCGCGCGCGTGGCGCGGCCGGCGCTCGCCAGCCGGTGGATGTAGAGGAAGCCCGGGCCGCCCGAACCGAAGCGCTCCTGGAGCCGGTCGCGCACCACGTCCGTGATGTAGTCGGAGGCGATCAGCGAATCGCCCAGGTGCACCACCCGCACCGGCGTGCGCCGCGTGTCCGAGCGCAAATCCCCCAGCGCGCGCATCAGCGGCGCGAGGCCGTCCTCTTCACACGCGCCGTCCGCGCGCGCCTTGCGGCAGTTGAGCTCGATCTCCACGTGCTTCGCGCCCATGCGCTCGCGCAGCGCTTCCAGCTCCAGCGCGTTCGCGAGCGTGGGAGCGCTCAGCTCCTCCAGGCCGATGCCGGGCACCGCGGGCGCTTCGCCCACGTCCGGGCCGGCCTGCGGATCCGTGTCGGCGCCGGCGGTGTCCGCTTCCGCGAGCGCGGAGGGCGGAGCGTCCGGGGCCATCGTGTCGGCGGGGGGGCGCGGGGCCTTCACGCCGCGCAGGGACGCCGGCAGCGCGAGCGCCACCAGCTTGGGCCCGAGCGACCCTTCCTGGCGAAGGCTGGGAAGGGGGCGGAACTTCTCCGGCAGTGGGGCCAGGGACAACCCCACCGTCAGCAGCACGGTGAAGGCCAGCGTCCACCCGGTGGATGTGGGCTTGAGACTCAACGGGGGGGCATGAGACTGGCTTTTCGGGGGCGGGTCAAAACTCTGCCCACATCCGCGCGCCCCATCGCCTGTCGAGCAGCCGGCCGGGCCCCCTTCCTCCCACGGCGCGAAGCGCTATGGTGCGCCGCCGTTCGCGCCAGGTGTGGCCTGGCGCCCTCCAGGAGCTCTTACCCCGCATATGGCCCTCTATCCCGTCATCATGGCCGGAGGCTCCGGCACCCGCTTCTGGCCGCTGTCCCGCCAGGCCCGTCCGAAGCAGTTCCTCCCGCTCGCCTCCAAGCTGCCGCTGCTCACCGACACCGCGCTGCGCCTCAAGGGCCTGGCGCCGGTGAAGAACACCTTCATCGTGTGCGGCCCCGTGCACGCGAAGACGGCCGCGAAGCTGGTGAAGGGCATCCCCAAGGCCAACCTCCTGGTGGAGCCCGTGGCGCGCAACACCGCGCCCGCCATCGCGCTCGCCGCCCTCCAGGTGGCCGCGCGCGACCCGAAGGGCATCCTCGCGGTGCTGCCGTCGGACCACCACGTCGCGGACGTGAAGGGCTTCCAGCGCACGCTCGCGGAGGCCGCGCGCATCGCGGAGGGCGGCCACATCGTCACGCTGGGCATCAAGCCCGCGCGCCCGGAGACGGGCTACGGCTACATCCAGGTCGGTGACGCGCTGGCCGGCGGCGGCCGCCGCGTGAAGGCCTTCAAGGAGAAGCCCGACCTCAAGACGGCGCAGGAGTACCTGGCCGGCGGCGACTACCTGTGGAACGGCGGCATCTTCGTCTTCCGCGCGGACGTCATGCTGGAGGCCTTCCAGAAGCACATGCCGGAGATGAAGAAGGGGCTCGACGCGCTCCAGAAGGCCGCGGGCAAGCGCACCTTCTCCGGCGTGCTCAAGCGCGTGTTCCCGAAGCTGCCCTCCATCTCCATCGACTACGGCGTGATGGAGAAGGCGGAGAACATCGCGGTGCTGGATGGCGACTTCGGCTGGTCCGACGTGGGCTCCTTCGCCGCCATCCCGGAAGTGCGCCCCGCGGACGCGCAGGGCAACGTCGTCTCCGGCGACGCGGTGCTCGTGGACTGCACCAACTGCGTGGTGCTGGGCGACAAGCGCACCCTCGCCGTGGTGGGCCTCCATGACGTCGTGGTGGTGGACTCCGGCGACGCCGTCCTCGTCGTCCCCAAGGACAAGAGCCAGGACGTCCGCAAGGTCGTCGAGGCGCTCAAGGCGAAGAAGCGCCTGAAGCTCCTCTAGGCCGCATGTGGGGTGGAGGCCCACTGCGCCTCCTGTTTCCCCTCACACATTTCTACCCGGGGCCGCCTGTCATTTCTACAGGGGGCCCCGAGCCGTTTCCGGGGCTTGCTGGCACGTTCGGGCGGTTGGAGTGTCCGGTGATGGACGGAGGGCGCCCCCGGGCACGAGGCGCGGACGTTGCAAGCCCAACCCGCGTCCGCCCCATCCAGGGGGTGGCAGGCGAGGATGTCGATGGGCTGCAAGCGCTGCGTCGTGGACCACCAGAACGGGGAAGCCTGCCCCGTGGCGTCGCCGTCGGTCGCCGGGGATTCGCTGGAGGGCCAGCGTCACGGGCCGCTCCTGCTGAAGCGCCGGTTGGAGACGGGCGCGGTCGCGTCGGTGTACCTGGCGGAGTACGTGCCCACCGGGCACCGCTTCGCGGTGAAGGTGCTGCACGCGCACCTGGCGGAGCGGCCGGCGGTGCGCGCGCGGTTCATCTCCGAAGCGCTCGCCCAGCGCAACGTCGTGCACCGCCACGTGGCGCGCGTGCTGGACGTGCGCCCCGGTCCCCACGGCCTGCCCTGCGTGTTGATGGAGGCGCCGGAGGGCGAGTCGCTGAGCGCGATGCCCCTGCCGCTGTCTCCGGTGGAGGCGGGGGAGGTGCTGGACCAGGCGCTCGCGGGGCTGGAGGCGGCGCACGCGCGGGGGCTCGTGCACGGGGACCTCACGCTGGACTCGCTGCTCATCACGCGCGACGCGAAGGGCGCGCGGCGGGTGCAGGTGCGCGACTTCGGCGCGAGCGCGGTGCGGGCCGCGGCGCTGACGTCCGAGGAGCGCTCCCAGGGCGTGTCGGTGGGCTCGCCCACGTTCATGGCGCCCGAGCAGTGCGCGGGCATCTCCGGCGGGCCTCGCGCGGACCTCCACTCGCTGGGCGTGGCGGGCTACCTGCTCGTCACCGGGCGGCTGCCCTTCGGACTGGGCCGGTCCGCGGACGCGGTGCTGTACCCGCCGCACGCGCTCAACGCGAGCATCCCTCCCGCGCTGTCCACGGTGCTGCTGCGCGCGCTGGCCGCGCGTCCCGAGGAGCGCTTCGACAACGCGCGGGCCTTCCGCGTCGCGCTCGCGGAGGCGCTGGGCACGGAGGTCGGTGTGCGGGATGCGTCGGCGGATGCGCGCGAGGACGCTTCGGAGGAGTTCGTGGTGGACGTGGAGCACGACGCGGCGGACGACATTGAAATCACCGAGGACGTGCCCGCGTGGGGCGCGTCCGCGTCGTCCATGGAAGACGCGGCGCTGCGCGCGGCGGACGACGGGGCTTCCCCGGCCCACGCGGGCAAGGTGGCCATGCGCGCGGAGGTCGCCGCGTTCTGGTCGTCGGCCGTGGCTCTGCTGGGGCCCGCCGAGCGGGAGGCCTCCGCCGCCAGCACCGTCCCGGTCGCGGCGGCGCCGGCGCATGCGACCTCCACGCTGGGGTCCGCGGCGATTCCGTTCATGCACCTGGCGCCCTCCGTGGACGCCGCTCCGGTGGTGATGGACGGCCTGTCCCGGAACGTGGTGCCCATCGCGCTGGTGGACCGGGTGGGGGACGCTTCCTCCGCGCCTGTCACGCCGGTGGACACCGCGGCGCCCCTGGAGGCCTCCGCGCCCCGCACGGACGCGCCGTCGGACCTGCGCGTGCGCCTGGGCCTCACGCCGGGCCAGGTGCTCCAGCCGGTGTCCGTGAGCGACGTCGCCCCCGAGGGCCTCTTCGCCGAGTGCCAGGGCACGCTGCCGCCGCTCGCCGCGCGCCTGCCGGTGGAGGTGTCCTTCCGCGGGGAGACGGCCGTGGGCGCCTGCGACGTCGTCCGCCACGTCACCTTCGACGAGGCGCGCACCTGGGACGTGCCCGCCGGCGTCTTCGTCCACTTCTCCGACGAGTACCCCGCCCTCCACCGGCTCCTCACGCGCGCGCTCGAAGAGGGCGCGGAGCCGGCGCCGGACGCGGAGCTGGAGCGCCTGCTGTCCCGCGCGGAGGCCGTGGCCCGCGACCCGTACACCCTGCTGGGCGCGAAGCCCGACGCGGACTTCGCCGACGTGCACCGCCGCGCCCAGGCCGCGCTGCGCCGCCTGGCCGTCTTCCAGGGCCGGGCGCTCCCCACGTCCCAGCGGCAGGCGCTCGAGGCCCTGCGGGTCCGCGTGCTGGCCGCGCAGCGCATGCTCGGCGAGCCGCTGTCCCGCGTGGGCTACGACGCCACCCGGGGCAACCTCCCGGGGCTCGCCCGGTGCGTCGCGGCCGGGGTGCCGGAGCCGACGATGGAGGCCCTGCGCAGCGCCTTCCTGGCCGCGCGCCCGGAGGTGGAGCTCAAGGCCCGCGCCCTCTTCACCCAGGGCCACGCCTTGGAGGTCCAACGGTCCGTGCCGGCGGCGCTGGAGTGCTACGCCGAGGCCCTGAAGCTGGACCCGCTGAACACGTCGTGGCTGAAGCACTACCAGTCCCTGCGGCAGCAGGTGCCGGCGGGGGCCGGGGCCCGGATGACCGGGGCCATGGCCTGATGGGGTCCATTATCGGACTCCCGGGGTAGGCCTGGCCCTCCAGGGGAGGGGCGGGCGTTCAGCAGTCGGAAGGTGGCGCTCGGGTGTGTGCAGCCCCCGGGCCCGCTCGTGTATGGTCCGCCGCCCTCCGCCGAGCCCTCACGGCCGGGACAGGGGTGGGGACACAGCCATGAACGCGCACATCTTCCGCGAGTACGACATCCGAGGTCTGGTGGACAAGGACCTCACCATCGAGGTGGTGGAGCTCCTGGGCCTGGGCCTGGGCACCATGATCCGCCGCAAGGGCGGGACCTCCATCGCGGTGGGGCGCGACTGCCGCGAGTCCTCCACGCGCTTCCGCGACGCGCTCGCCAAGGGGCTCACCGCCACGGGCCTGGACGTCTACGACGTGGGCGTGGTGCCGACGCCGCTGACCTACTTCGCGGCCAACACGCTGCCCGTGGACGGCCTGGCGATGATCACCGGCAGCCACAACCCGCCCGAGTACAACGGCTTCAAGATTGGCGCGGGCAAGACGACCTTCCACGGCCACGAGATCCAGGAGCTGCGCCGGCTCATCGAGGCGAAGGACTTCGCCACCGCGACGAAGCCCGGCAAGGTCACGCCCTACGACATCGTCACGCCCTACAACCACTTCGTCCGCCAGACGGTGAAGGTGGGCCGCAAGGGCATGAAGATCGTCATCGACGCCGGCAACGGCACCGGTGGCGAGGTGGCGGTGCCGCTGTTCCGCAGCATGGGCTTCGACGTGGTGCCCCTGTTCTGTGAGATGGACGCGAACTTCCCCAACCACCACCCGGACCCCACGGTGGTGGAGAACCTCCAGGACCTCATCAAGGCCGTGAAGGAGCACAAGGCGGAGGTGGGCATCGCCTACGACGGCGACAGCGACCGCATTGGCGTCATCGACGACCAGGGCAACGTGCTCTGGGGCGACCAGATCATGGTGCTCTTCAGCCGCTACGTGCTGAAGGAGGCCCCGGGCGCGGCCATCGTCGGCGAGGTGAAGTGCAGCTACACGATGTACGACGACATCGCGAAGCACGGCGGCAAGCCGGTGATGTGGAAGGCGGGCCACTCCCTCATCAAGGCGAAGATGAAGGAAGAGCACGCGGAGCTGGCCGGTGAGATGAGCGGCCACATCTTCTTCAAGCACCGCTACTACGGCTTCGACGACGCGGTGTACGCGTCCGCGCGCCTCCTGGAGATCCTCACCCACGAGAAGCAGACGCTGTCGCAGCTGCTCTCCGACGTGCCGAAGACGTTCGCCAGCCCCGAGCTGCGCTTCGACACGAAGGAGGAGAAGAAGTTCGCGATGGTGAAGCGCGCCACGGAAATCCTGCGCGACGCGGGCCATCAGATCATCGACGTGGACGGCGTGCGCGTGACGTTCCCGGACGGCTGGGGCCTCATCCGCGCGTCGAACACGCAGCCCATCCTGGTGCTGCGCTTCGAGGCGAGCACGGAGTCCCGCCTGAAGGAGATCCAGAAGCTCATCGAGAGCACGGTCGCCCGGGCGCAGTCCGAAGTCGGCGCCTGAAGCTTCCGGCGTTCCACGCGAAGCACGCACACGGAGGGAGCTGGCCATGCCGACGCTGGGAATCGACCTGGGCGGGACGTTTGTCCGGGCCGCGGTGGTGGATGCGAAGGGCGCGCTCATCTCGAGCGCCAAGGCCGCGGTGATGGACCGCACGCCGGAGGGCGTGGTGGAGACCATCGCCCAGGCGGCGACCGAGGCGGTGAAGACGGCCGGGGGGGTGAAGGTGGACGGCTGCGGCGTGGGCGCGGCCGGGCAGATCCACAAGGACAGCGGCGTCATCTCCGTGGCGCCCAACCTGGGCTGGCGCAACGTCCCGCTGGGCGAGATGTTGAAGACGCGGCTGGGCTACGGCGTGAAGGTGGTCAACGACCTGTCCGCCGCGGCGTGGGGTGAGCTGCACGCGGGTGCCGGCCGTGGGGCGCAGGACATGCTGGTGGCCTACGTGGGCTCCGGCGTGGGCAGCGCCATCATCGCGGGCGGCCAGCTGGTGAACGGCGGCGGCGGCGTGGCGGGCGAGCTGGGCCACATCAAGGTGGTGCCCGGCGGCCGGCGGTGCGGCTGCGGCGAGCATGGCTGCCTGGAGGCGTACGCGGGCGGCCACAACCTCATCGCCCAGACGAAGGAGCTGCTGGCGTCCGGCAACTCGCGCATCCTGGAGTCGCTCGTGGAGGACAACCCGGACCGCATCACGCCGTTGACGTTGGAGACGGCGGCGGACATGGGCGACCCGGGCGCGAAGGAGATCTACTCGCGCGCGGCCGGGTTCCTGGCCGTCGCGGTGGCCAACCAGGTGACCATGCTCAACCCGGCGCGGCTGCTGCTGGGCGGCGGGGTGCTGATGCACTGCCCGGGCATCCGGCTGCGCGTGCTGGAGGGTGTGCAGGCGTACGCGTCGCGGACGTCGCGCGAGGGCCTGCTCATCACCGACGCGGAGCTGGGCGACGACAGCGGCATCATCGGCGCGGCGCTGCTCGCGGCGTGACGTGCCAGGGGCGCGGGGCAGGCCCCCGCGCCCGTGAAGTGCTGAAGCGTGCGCTGAGGCTTCTTCTGTGCGCCGGGCGCGGGGGAGGCCCTTGCGCGCCCTTGGAGCCTCTGCTGCGTACGCGCTACGGCTTCTTCGGCGCGGTCTCCGGAGCTTCCTGGGGAGCTGCCTGGGGAGCTGCCTGGGGAGCCTTGCCGGGCGCCGCGGGGCGAGCGTCCACGAGCCGCGCGATGCGGCCTTCCTCGCCCACGGCGTACGCCGTGTCATGCGTGCGCGGCGGCGTGGACACGGCATGGAAGCCGGTGGCGTCCAGCGGCGCCCACGTCCTGCCACCGCCGTCCGTGGACAGGTCCGAGCCCGTGGGCCCCACCGCCACGAGGGACATCCCCCGGTTGCGCGTCAGCGCGGCCACGCAGGAGCGGTAGCCCCCGGGTGGGGTGCCCGGAGGCACGCTCCACGTCTTGCCCCCATCCAGCGTGAGGGCCACGGTGCCGGCCTTCTCCTCCGGCTGCTTGTAGTTGCCGCCCACCGCGATGCCCGCCTTCGGGCTCCAGAAGTAGAGCGAGAAGACGCCCGCGCCCTCGCCGGTGGCCAGCGGCGTCGTCGCGAGGGTCCAGGTGCGGCCCCGGTCCGCCGAGTGGAGCACGCGCGCCGCGGAGCCCCCCAGGCCGAACCAGACATGGGACGACCCCTGCACCGCGATGCTCGTGCCGCTGGCGGCGAAGCCCGCCTCACCGGGGAGCGCGGGGGGCAGCGCGCCCTCGGGCACGGGCTTCCACGTCGCGCCCCCGTCCTCCGTGGTGATGACGACGAAGTGTCCGTCCACCGGGTCGCTGAACGCGACGCCGTGCTGCTCATCCCAGAAGGCCATGCCGTCGAAGAAGGCGCCCGGCACCGCGTTGGTGAACTGGAGCGTCCAGTGCGCGCCCCCGTCCGTCGTCTTGTAGATGCGCGACTTGTCGCCCGTGCCGATGGACAGGAGGTACGCGGTCCGCTCGCTGAAGGCATCCACGTCGCGGAAGTCGAGCGCCTCCGCGCCCGGCACGGTGGCCGCCTTCCACGTCTTGCCTCCGTCCGTGGTGCGCACGAAGGTGCCCTTGTCCCCGCTGGCCCAGGCGACGCGCTTGTCCACCGCGCTGACCCCGCGCAGCCGCACCGTCGTCCCGCTCACCTGCGGCTCCCACTTCACGTCCGCGCCCCCTGCTCCCAGGGCCAGCCCCAGCGCCAACCACATGCCTGCCGTCGTCATGTCCCGTGTTCCTCTCGCCTCAGACCAGCGGACCGCACCCGAGATTGGCCTCCAGCGCGGTCTTCAACCGGGCCTTGAGGTTGGTGACGCCCTGGGCCGTGCTCAGGCGGTTCATCTCGTTCCACACCTCCGTGAGGTGCGCCACGGAGACGCCGCCCGCGGTCGCGGTGCCATAGGTGACGCCCAGCGTCCCCGTCGGGTCGTAGAGCACCTGGCGGCTGTGCGGCTGGAACAGGGCGCCGGGCACCGCGTTGTGCTTGCCCCCGTACCACCGGAGCCAGTTGTCGAAGGAGAGGTGCGGCGCCTGGGCGTCGGTCTCCAGGTTCCCCTGGAGGTACCGCGTCACGCCGTTGACGTGCAGGCTGCACATGACCGTCGTGCTGAGGATGACCCGCGCGACGGGCGCGACCGAATACATGAGGCCAATCCACCTGTGGATGTTCGGCAGGCGCAGGGCGATGCGGTCCACCTCTTCCCGGATGCCCTGCAGGAGGACGTTCGGATACGTGGCCCCGCCAACCCAGGGCCCGTGCGCCCCCGTCCGGAAGCCCGCGTTGATCTCGGTGGGATCATAGGGGGCGGACAACTTGGAGATCTCCCAGGCGCCCTGGTTGTCGAAGGCCGGGGAGAAGACGCCCCCCACGTTGGTGTACTGCTGCGGGGTGATGTGCAGGACCCGGTTGAGCGAGGAGTGGTCGATGGGACCCACGCCCTGCCCCGGATAGGAGAACCCCATCTCCGCGTCGATGAGGTAGGGCCCGTCGTCCGTGGCCATCACGTTCTCCTCGTGGAGGTCGGTGATGCCGAAGAGGGCGGCCACCGTGATGAGCCGGCCCAGCTTCCGGAAGTAGGTGCCCTGGTCCACCAGGGCAATCACATTCGCCTTGGCGACCATCTGCATGTAGCCGTACTCACCCCGCTTGTGCGGCATGGCGACGATGCGGATGGCCGGCAGGTCCGGGTCGAGCGCGGTGAACAGGCTGTCGGTGTGCGGGAAGAGCTTGGGATGGTGCGCGTGGCAGACCTGGAACGAGGTCGGGTCGCCCATGAGCAGCAACTGGAACGTCAGGTCCGACGGCTTGTAGACGGTCCGCCGCCCATCCGAGAACCGCAGCAGCACCACGCGGTGTCCGGTGCGGTGCGGGTCGCTGCCCGTGACCGTCAGCCCGTTCAGGGTGCCCGTGATGCCGAAGGCCCGGTTCAACAAGGAGCGGTCGCGCTGGATCCGGCAGAGCATGTCCGAGCCGAACTGCACGTGGCCCGCCACCACCCGTTTGATCAACGCCCAGACGCGGTCCGTGGCCGTCTCCGCGAGCGTTGTCACGGTGCCGAGCAGGCCCCGGGCGAGGCTCCACGCCGTGCTCCCCACCCGGCCGGAGCTGATGTTGTCGACGATGCCCCACTCACCGCGCTCGGACTGCATCGCCGCGCACAGGCCCGGGCCGTACAGGTCCACCGCCGCCCGCATGAGGAAGTTCGAGGCGAGCAGCACGGGCAGCATGCCGCGTGTTCCCTGGATGCCGCAGGTCGCCTCCAGGTCTCCCACCAGCAACTGGAGCGCCTGCTTGACGAACGGCTTCGCCCGGTTCGGGGTGGGCGTCTCGCCTCCAGAGATGATCGAGTCCCGCAGGAACTGTGAGGCGTCGTTGAGGGCGGTGTTGATCTCTGCGTCGTACATGGCGGGGACTCAGGGGCGAAGAGGGGCCGAGGCGTCGGGCAAGGAGGCGTCCTCGGGCATGAAGGCGAGGGTGCACTTGTCCAGCTGCGTCCCGCAGGCGCGGTCCAGGTCGCCGCGCGTGTCACAGCCCGGGCGCTCCTCGCAGGTGTCCGGCAGGAAGGCCCAGACGAACTGGAGCACGTTGCCGCCCCGGCCCTCCGGCAGCGCGGCGAGGAAGTCCTGCTGGCGCGTCTTGAACAGGGAGGCCAGGTGCACGGTGGTGCCCTCCATCCGCACGTGGCGCTTGTCCCCCATGAAGCGGCGGCTGGCGTCGTTGAGCTGGGCGTCCAGGAAGTCCGGCTGGTAGGGCGCGCCGTCCAGCCCGGGCCCGCCCCGCGTCCCCCGGAAGAGGGCGAAGTGCACGCGCGGGTCGGCGTACTCGCCAAAGAGGATGCGCTGCTCCAGCGCCCACAGCGTCAGCCGCTCGCCGCCCACCGGCCACGCGCGGCCCCAGTAGAAGCGGCCGAACCACGACGCCGCCACGCCGTCCGGGTAGCCGTCCACCAGGTGCTGCAACACCAGCGCGTTGTACGCGTTGATCCAATACGAAAGTCCGTCCTCGGGCGTGGGGAACAGCTCCGGCCGGTTGTGCGGCGACACCGACGCGAGCGACGCGACGAACCGGTCCAACGCCGCGCGCTCCCGCACGAGCCCCCCGAAGTCCACGTCCCCGCCAGGCCGCACGGGGTCCAGCGCCCGGGCGTAGTCGTGGTAGCCGAAGGGCCCGGCCAGCGGGGGCACCGGGGCCGGCAGTGCGCCCCGCGCGTACAACGCCGCCCCCGTGACGAGCACCGCCAGCAGGGCCAGGGCCCCCAGGGCGAGCCAGCGGGCCCGGTGGCGGGAAGGGACGGGAGCATTCACGGCGCCGCAGTATGCCACCCGCCAGGACCGGAACCGGGAAGACCCACCGGGGTCAGCCCCGACAGGCCGCTATACTCACCCTTCCATGGAGCCTACCCCCGACGTTGTCCGGCACTTCCACCCGGTGCTCCCCTCCCATCAGCTCCGCCGCCGGCCCGTCCGCGTGGAGCTGGGGGGCCATGCCTATGCCCTCTTCCGAGACGCCTCCGGCCAGCCCGCGGCGCTGTCCGACGCCTGTCCCCACCGCTTCGCGCCGCTGTCGAAGGGGACGGTGACGAAGGAGGGCCAGCTCCAGTGCCCGTACCATGGCTGGCGCTTCGACTCGAAGGGCCAGGGCTCCAACCCCAGCCAGCCGGAGCTGCGCCACTGCGAGGCGAAGAGCTTCCAGGTGGTGGAGCGCCATGGCTACCTGTGGCTCGCGCGCTCGGACACGCCCCTGTCCGCGATGCCGGAGCTGTCCGGCGAGGACTACGTCTTCGGGGGCACCTTCTCCACGCTGTTCGAGGCGCCGCTGCACGTGTCGCTCGACAACTTCAGCGAGGACGAGCACACGCCCTACGTGCACACCCGGCTGGGGTGGAGCGGCCCGCAGACGGGCGCGGTGGAGTTCGACGCGCACAACTTCGACGACCGCACGGAGGTGCACTACCGGGCCCCGCAGCGGCCCGCACCCATCATCCGTCTGCTGCTCGTGAAGACGGGGGACCTCTTCCACAACGACTGGGTGACGCGCTTCGACCCGGTGCGCAGCATCTACACCATCCACTGGACCTCCCCCGCGGGCGTGCCCCGGCCCTTCACCACGCAGGCGCACATCTTCTTCGTGCCGGAGACGGCGCGCACCACGCGCCTGCACGTCTTCTCCTTCCTGCGCACGACGGTGCCCGCGCTGCGGCCGTTGCTGCCGTTGGCGGCGAAGGCCGCGCTGGGGCTGACCTGGTGGGAGGTGCGCGATGACGCGCGCTTCATCCCCACCGTCGCGGACACGCCCTACAGCCACAAGGGCATGCGGCTGGACAAGTACGACAAGCCGCTCGTCCACCAGCGCAAGCTGATGGAGCGCATCTACTACGCGCACGACCCGGCGCCGGTGACGACGCCCCACGTGCGCGACGTCAAGGGCGCCTGACGCGCGTCAGTGCATCGCGGGGGCGGAGTCGTCGTAGACGGGCACCGTCTCCCCGGTGCGCTCCTCGTGGGCGTTGCAGCCGCTGTCGCCCGACACCACGAGCGCGAACTGCTTCAGCTCCGGCTGGTTGCAGCTCTGCACTCCGTCCGCGCCCGGCTCATCGCCGTTGGCGGCGAAGAAGCGACAGTTCTTGCAGTTGCCCCAGGATGCGTCCGCCATGATGCCCTCCTCGTGGAAGTGGGTCCTGTCTGGAGGGTGGGGCTGACGCCGGACCCCCACAACGACGGACCTGCTCCTCGCCCGGGAGGGCAGGGGACCCGGCGCCCCAGGATGGGCGCCGGGAATTTCCCCTTCGAAGCTTGCGACTACGGCTGCGGCACAGGCTGCGGCTGCTGCTCCGGCGCGGGGGCCGGCTGCTGCTGCGCGGGCTGCGCCGAGACACCGGGCTGCGCGCCCAGCTCCGCCGCTTCCTTGCGCACCGAACCGGACTCGAACGAGCCCAGCGCGTTGAGCAGGCGCAGCGCGGCGAGGGACGCCTGCAGGCGCTCCGACACGAAGCCCACCTCCGCGTTGGTGAGCGAGGTGTTGGCGTCCGCGACCTCCAGGTACGTGGCGACGCCCGCCTGGAAGCTCACGTCGGTGAGGCGGTTGGACTCGCGCGCCAGCCCCAGGGCCTCCTCGGCCTTGGCGCGGTTGGCGAGCGCGTTCTCCAGGTCCAGCTTGGAGCGATGCACCTCTTCCTTCACGCGGGCCTGGGCCAGCTGCTGGCTCACGGTGGCCTCACGCACGCGCGACGACGCCTCGGAGAGGTTCGCCTCGCGCAGGCCGCCGTCGAACAGCGTCCAGCTGGCGGCCAGGGTGACGGCCCACGTCTCGTTGGAGCCGGCGAAGCCCGCCGCGTTGCTGATGCGGTAGACGCCGTTGACGCCCACGGTGGGCAGGTAGCTCAGCAGCACGCCCTTCTTGTTGATGCGCGTCAGCTGCACCCCCACTTCGGAGGCCTGCACGTCCGAGCGCGACTCGATCGCCTGCTTCACCAGGTCCTCCGGCGACGCCTGCGCGGGCACCTGCGGCTCCGGCGGCGGGGCCAGCTCGAAGTCCGGGTCGCGCTGGATGAGCGTGCCCAGCGCCAGCTTCAGGCTGGCGAGCGCGTTCTTCGCGCGCACCAGGTCCTGCTCCGCGCGCGAGCGGTCCAGCTGCGCACGCAGCAGCGCCACGCGCGTCACCGTGCCCGCGTCGAACCGGGCCTGGGTGTCCTTCTCCCGCGCCTGGTTGAGCTCCAGCAGCCGCTCCTGGGCGCGCAGCGCTTCCTGCTGCGCCGCGGCACCGTAGTAGGCCTGCGCCACGCCGAAGAGCACCTGCCGGCGCGCCGTCTGCGTGTTGAGCTCCGCCAGCTTCACCGACTTGTACGAGGCCGCGATGGCCGCCCAGAGCTGCGGCGCGATGATGGCCTGCCGCACCTCCGCCTGCGCACCCTTCTGGATGAGCGGCTGGATGACGACGCGCTGCGGGATCAGCTCCCCGAGCGGCCCGAACGCGGCCTCCACGTTGTTGCGCGTGATGGACGCGCCCACCGACACCTGCGGCAGGTAGCCCGACCAGGCCCTGCGCGTCGCGAGCGATGCCTGCTCGAAGCGCTCCTGGGCAATCTTCAAATCGAGGTTCTGCTGACGGGCCGACTCCAAGGCCTCGTCCAGCGACAGTACAGGCGCCGCGGCCAGGGCGGCCGACAGGGAAAGCGCCAGAAGGGTACTCATACCGCTTCGACCTCCTCACCGACCCGCGGGAGCGCGAGGCGGATCCGTCCAAAGAACGACTTCACGGCGACCTCTACCCGACCCCGGAGCCGCATTGAAGAACTCCGCACTGTCGGATGTTGGAATATCCGGAATGTAGTACCCCTCAAAGGTTGATGGAGTCAATTGTTTATGTGCGTCAGATGACTTAACGTAACTTCACTATGAACGGATACAGCGACAGTCACAGCGAGCAGGCGGTGCGTCCGTCGGGGGGCCCATCCGGTGGGACGGAGGCGGGCGAGGTGGGCGTCGCGCAGCAGGCGTGGACGCTCCTGTTCTCCCTGCTGCACACCCACATGCGCAACTTCCCCGCGTTGGCGGCGGAGTTCGAGCTGTCCCCGGTGCAGGCGCACGTCCTGAGGCAGCTGGGCGAGGAAGCGCTCGCGATGAGCACGCTCGCCAACTACCTGTCGTGCGACGCGTCCAACGTGACGGGGCTGGTGGACCGGCTGGAGGCGCGCGGGCTGGTGGAGCGGCGCAGCAGCGAGCAGGACCGGCGCGTGAAGATGCTGGTGCTGACGGAGGCGGGCGCCGCGTTGCGCGGCCGGCTGATGGCGCGGATGTTCGAGCCGCCCGAGTTCGTCACGGCGATGCCGGAAGAGGACCAGGTGGCGCTGCGCGACATCATGCGCCGCGCGCTCAAGACGCAGTGAGGCGCCGAGCCTCCGAGCCTCAGCGCCCGGGACCCGGCGTCAGTCCAGCAGGAACGTGTACGAGTACTTCATCTCCGTGGCCACGGCCTCGCCGCCCTTGATGGCGGGCTTGAAGCGGAAGCGCCGGATGGCATCGCGCGCGGCTTCATCCAGGCCGTAGCCGGGCCCGGAGATGACCTTCACGGTGCCCACCTTGCCGTCCGCGTCGATGGTGATGGACAGCGTCACGGTGCCTTCGATGCCGGCGCGGCGCGCCTCGTCCGGGTAGGGGATCTTCACCTCGGACGCGACGGTGGGCTCGGAGTCCACCTGGTACACGGGCACGTACTTGGGCGCGGAGTAGCCCTTCACTTCCTTGGGGTCCTTCGCGGTGCCGTTGGCCTTGCCGTAGGCGGTGTTGCCCACGGGCGCGGCGAAGGAGCCCGCGCTGGTGGTGGACGACATGGTCATGCCCACCACGAGCGGCGGCGGCTTCGCCTGAGGCTCCGGCGGCGGCGTGTCGTTGGGCGGCGGCGGCGCCTCCGACGGGGGCGGCGGCTTGACGGCTTCCGCGACCTTGATGGGCGGCGGCTTCTGCACCTCCACCATGACGAGCTCCACCGGGCGCTGGGCGGCGGTGTGCTTGCGGCCTTCCATGGTGGACAGGAACCAGAAGCCGCCCGCGTGCAGCGCGAGCGACACGAAGAAGAAGACGAGCACGAACCGCGTGGAGCGGTCGCGCCGGGGCGTCATGGAGGAGGGGAGGACCGCCTGGCTCATGGTGGCTTCGCGTGCCTTGGTCAGGGAGCGGCGGGCGCGGCCGACGGGGCCGCGTCCTTCTCGATGTTGAGGGCGAACTTCGCGATGCCCTGGCCCTTCACCACGTCGATGAGGCGCATCACGCGGCCGTAGGCGATGGTCTGGTCCGCGCTGATGATGGCGCGCGTGTCCTTGTCCTTGGTGACGGCCTCCACCACGCGGCGGGACAGGTCGGCCTCCGTCACTTCGACGCCGTCGAAGTAGAGCTTGCCCTCCTTGTCGAGCACCACGTTCACCAGGCCCTGCACCGTCTCACCGCCGTTGGCGGCGCGGGGCAGGTCCACCTCCACCGTCTCGCGGACGATGAAGTTCGCCGTCACCATGAAGATGATGAGCAGCACCAGCACCACGTCCACCAGCGGGGTGACGTTGATGCCGGTGATCTCGTCGTCGTTGTCGCCCGCGCTGCCAGCCATGGGCTAGTTCCCCCCCGCGGCGCCCGGCTTGCGCGCCTTCATGGCGCCGACGAGCGCGTGGCCCAGGGAGTTGGTGCGGCTGGTGAGCGTCTTCAGCTGGCGGCTGAAGATGTTGAAGGCGACGACGGCGGGGATGGCGACCGCGAGGCCCACGGCGGTGGCGACGAGCGCCTCGGAGATGCCGGCCATCACCGTCTGCTGCATGGCGCCGCCCTTGGCGTTCATCTCGCCCAGGTCGTTGAAGGCCTTGATGATGCCGAGCACCGTGCCGAACAGGCCGATGAACGGGGCGTTGTTGCCCAGGGTGCCCAGGAGCGACAGGAAGCGCTCGTACTGGGGGCGCTCGCGGGCGACGGTGGACGCAATCACCTGCTCCACGGTGTCGGGGCCCTGCGACGCGGAGGCCAGGGCCTCGCGGATGACGGCGGCCTCCATGCCCTTCTGGTTCTTCACCTCGGCGCTCACGGCGTCGAACTCACCGCGCGCCAGCCGCACCGCCAGCGCCTCCGAGTTCGGCAGCCGGTGGCGCGCGAAGTAGACGGCGCGCTCCAGCATCACCGCGATGGACATGACGGACAGGATGACGAGCAGCCAGAGCACCCACTCGGCGCTGCCCAGCGTCACCCCGAGCAACTTGCTGCTCAACCAGCCGAGTTCGGGTTGGGCCGCCTGGGCCAGGAGGAGGAAGGACGTCATGGAGGAGAAGCCTGGGGGTGAAGAGTGTGGACTGCTAACGCGCGAGGCCCTGTGTTGTTCCACCCGACTTAAAAGTCAAATGGATCGCCCGGGTTCACCAGGGTGTCGCAATTCAAGAAACCGCGCATGGCGGTAGGAGGGCGCGGATGTCGGATGGCGCCGCTTGAGGCACGGCGGGCGATGAGGTGCCCGCCGGCCGGGGACGGGAAGTCCGGGTTGTGGGGCTTCTCCTGTCTGCCTCAGGGCCTGCGGCTGGGGCTGGTGGTCTGCGCGGGGTCGCGCTCCACGACGGGGCCGAGGACAGCGTCGATGCGGCGCAGGAGCTCCGCGTCCAGCTTCACGCCGGTGGCCTTCACGTTGTCGAGCACCTGCTCCGGCTTGCTGGCGCCGATGATGGCGGAGGCGACGTTGCGGTGCTGGAGCACCCACGCGACGGAGAGCTGCGCGAGCGACAGGCCGGCCTCCTGGGCGAGCGGCTTGAGCTGCTGGACGCGGGTGAGCACGTCGTCCGTCATGAAGTTGGTCATGAACTGCGCGCCCTGCTGGGTGGCGGCGCGGGTGTCCGAGGGAGGGGGCTTGCCGGGGAGGTACTTGCCGGTGAGGACGCCCTTGGCGAGCGGGGACCAGACGATCTGTCCCAGGCCCTCTGCTTCAGAGGTGGGGATGACCTTGGACTCGATGACCCGCCAGAGCATGGAGTACTGGGGCTGGTTGGAGATGAAGGGCACGCGCAGCTCGCGGGCGAGCCTGGCGCCGGCGGCGATCTGCTCGGCGGTCCATTCCGAGACGCCGATGTAGAGGGCCTTGCCCTGGCGCACGATGTCCGCGAAGGCGAGCATCGTCTCTTCCAGGGGCGTCTCCGCGTCGAAGCGGTGGGCCTGGTAGAGGTCCACGTAGTCCGTCTGGAGGCGGCGCAGCGAGCCGTGGATGGATTCGATGATGTGCTTGCGCGACAGGCCGCGGTCGTTCTGGCCGGGGCCGGTGGGCCAGTAGACCTTGGTGAACAGCTCGTAGCCTTCACGGCGCTGGCCCTTGAGGGCGCGGCCGAGCACGGCTTCGGCCTTGGTGCCGGCGTACACGTCGGCGGTGTCGAAGGTGGTGATGCCCGTATCGAGCGCCGCCTTCACACAGGCCAGGGCGGCGTCCTCCTCCACCTGGGAGCCGTGCGTGAGCCAGTTGCCAAAGGAGATTTCACTGACCTTCAGACCACTGCGACCGAGAAATCGGAAGTTCATGCGCGGCACAGTAACCGCCGGTTCGCGGGGTTCGCAGGGATTCGCATCGTCCCGCCGCCCGGAGTCCGGAGGTCGACCGCTCGCGGCTGGATTCGACCGTTCCGGCGCGTCGCTTGTGAACGGTGGGTCGGGTGTCCGACACTGCCGCCCACGCATGGCCGCCAGCGAAGAACGCCGCTTCCAGTCCCTTGTGCTCGCGCCCATCCGGCGCGTGCAGCGGCGCCTCAACGTCGTGGCGTGGACGGGCGCGGGCCTGGTTCCCATCTGGGCCACCGCCACCGCGTGCGTGCTGTGCCGGCTGCTCCTGCGGGGGGCCTCCGTCTGGGCCGTGCCTCCGCTGGTCGTCGCGGGCCTCGCGTGGTGGTTCGTGCGCGCCCGCTCCCGGGGCGTGTCGCTGGAGTACGCGGCGGTGCTCGCGGACCGCTCCGCCAACGCCGGAGGCCTGCTGCTCACGCGCCTGGAGCGCCCTGTCGGTGAGTGGGAGCTGAGCCTCAACCAGTTTGCCCAACAGGTGAAAGCTCCGGAGGTGCCGTGGCGCCGGCCCGTGGGGGCCCTGCTGGGCGCGCTCCTGTTCGTGGCCGTGGGGTTCCTCGTTCCGTTGCCGGCCCTGCGCGCCTCGAACATCAACGCCGCTGCCGCCACCCAGGTCGCCGCCGTGCAGGCGCAGGCCGAGGCGCTCGCCCGCGAGGAGCCCCTGGGCCAGGACGTCGAAGAGGAGCTGCGCCGGCTGTCCGAGGAGGTCGCGCAGGGCCGCTTCGACTCCACCGACTGGGAGGCCTCCGATGCCCTGGAGCAGCGGCTCGCCGAGCGCGCCTCCGAGGCCGCCGCGGAGTTGAACCGCGCCGCTGAAGCCGCCGCCGAACTCGAGGATGCCCTCCACGCCGCCGGTGGCGCCGAGTCCGCCACCCGTGAGCGCGAATCGCTGGAGCAGGCCCTCATGGCGCTCGATGCTCGCGCCGGTGGGGACCAGGACCCTGCGTCCCCTCCAGAAGGCGAACCCCAGGCGTCCCCGCAGGGCTCGCAGCAGGGGCAGGGCGCTGGAGAGCAGGAGGGCGAGAAGCAGGGCTCCCAGTCGTCCTCGGGCAACCCTTCCAGCGAGGCCCAGGCTCGCGCTTCCGCCCGGGCCCAGTCCTCCGGTTCTCCGGATCAGGTCGCGGACCTGCGCCGCACGTTGGAGCGCCGGCAGCAGGCGCTGGCCCAGCGCTTCGGCCAGGAAAACAACGCGGCGGGGAACCGTGGGGCCCAGGCGCGGCGTCCCACCCGGCGGTCCCAGTCCGGCCAGGGCCAACGGGGCCAGGGCCAACAGGGCCAGGGGCAAGGCCAGCAGGGCGAGGGTGACGGTGAGGGCGAGGGCGAGGGCCAGCAGGGCGCTCAGCACCCGAGCCGGGCTGTGCGGCCGGGCGAAGGCGCGGGCACGGGCCGGGGCGGGGAGAGCAACCCGCTCGTCTTCGGTGGGGAAGCGGAGATGGATCCGGACCGGCTGGCCTTCCAGCCGCTGCCCGAGGGCCACGGCGGTGACGCGGAAGAGTTGTGGGGCCTTCGCGCCGCGGATCCGAAGGCTCGGACAGGACCGGCGGGCGCGGCGGGTGCGCAGGGCACGGGCGCGAAGGGTGATGCGACGGCGGGACCGGGTTCGGGTCCGCTGCTGCCTCGCAACCGCGACCTCGTGAAGCGGTACTTCGGTGGTGAGTAGTCCAGAAGGGGGAACGACGTGGCAGTGGAGCTTTTGAGTCCCGCCGAGGCACAGGGCGCGGCGGACGTGGCCTCCCGGCTCAAGGCCGGGCTCAACCAGGTGATGCTCGACCAGGAAGGCGTCGTCGAACAGGTGGTCGTGGCGGTGCTCGCCCGGGGCCACGTGCTCCTGGAGGGCCTGCCCGGCCTGGGCAAGACGGAGCTGTGCAAGGCCCTGGGGCGGCTCTTGTCGCTGCCCTTCCGCCGCATCCAGTTCACCCCCGACCTGCTGCCCGGCGACATCACCGGCACCTACGTGCTCGAAGGCGAGGCGCGCCGTGACTTCGTCTTCCGCGAGGGCCCCCTCTTCGCGAGCCTCGTGCTCGCGGATGAAATCAACCGCTCCAGCCCCAAGACGCAGTCCGCGCTGCTGGAGGCCATGCAGGAGCGCTCGGTGACGGTGCTGGGCCAGACGCGGCCCCTGCCGGATCCGTTCTTCGTGCTCGCCACCCAGAACCCCATCGAGCTGGAGGGCACCTACCCACTGCCCGAAGCGCAGCTGGACCGCTTCCTCTTCCGCATCCTCGTGCCGCCCGTGGGCGCGAAGACGCTGCGCACCCTGCTCACCACGCGCGTGCGCGGCGCGCCCCCCGCGCAGGAGCCCGTGCTGGACGCGGAGGGACTCGCGCGCCTGTTCGCCGCCGTGGACCGCGTGCACCTGCCCGGCCCGGTGGCGGACTTCATCGGCCGGCTGGTGGAGGCGACGGATCCGCGCCAGGCCTCCGCTCCTGAACCCGTGCGCCGCTTCGTGCGCTTCGGTGCGAGCCCCCGCGCGGCGCTGGCCCTCGCCGCCGCCGGCCGCGCGCTCGCGCTCCTCGCGGGCCGGCCCAACGTGGGCTTCGATGACGTGGTGGCCGCCGCCCCCGCCGCCCTCAACCACCGTCTGGTGCTGGCGTACGAGGCGTCGCTGGAGAAGGTGTCCGCGCCGGACGTGGTGCGCGAGCTGCTCAAGGCCATCCCCGAGGTGCCCCGTGGTTAGTCGCGGGCCGTGTGCCGCGCTGCTCGCCGGAGTCCTGCTGTGGGCCGGGCTCGCGGGCGCCTCGGATCCATTCCCGGTGACCGCCGCCGCCGTCGCGGTGCCAGCGGAGGAGGCGGCGGAGGCCCGGCCCACGGGCTACCGCGAGGTGGTGGAGACGCCCGAGACCTTCCCCGACAAGGGCGACCTCCAGGCCACCCTGCGCTCCGTCACGCTGGTGCCCCAGCGGGGCTACACGCCCATCCAGGTGACGGTGCACAACCTCAGCGGCCAACCGCGCCCGGTGCACCTGGCCATCCAGTCCCAGGGGCGCGTCACGGAGCGCTCGCTCCAGGTGGGGCCGCGCGAGCGCGTCGTCACCTACCTGATGCTGCCCGCGGACCTGACCTCGGGACGGCTGGAGATGTCGTCGCCCGGGGTGCAGACCTCCTCCGGCGGCTTCTACCTGGACGGCTACCGCGGCGCGCGCGTGATGGTGCTGGGCGACGTGAAGTCCTTCGAGCGCACCACCGCGATGAACCGCTCGGAGGACAGCCAGGAGCCGCTCGTCGCCACGCGCTTCCTGGATGCCCGCGTGGCGCCGCGCGACCTGGCCGCGTACGTGGGCTACGACGCGGTGCTGGTGACGGTACCGCCGGGCGAGGTGCCCGATGACGTCTGGGCCGTGCTGGAGTCCTTCGCGCTGAGCGGCGGCAAGCTGGTGCTCACCCAGCCTCCCGCCAACCCTCGTCTGCACTTCCCGCTGCTCCAGGACGCCCGGGCGGAGCTGTCCGCCTATGGCTTCGGTCAGGTGCGCCAGTGCCGTGACACGCCCGCGGCATGCGGGCAGGCGCTTGGGGATGACGTGGCGTCCGCGGAGGGCATCGTGAGGCCCGCGGGCCCGCCGCCCCAGTGGGAGCGCAACGACATGCTGCGCGACGGACGGCAGCCGCTGTTGGCCAGCGCGCGCGCCCCCGTGGGTCGCTTCATGTTCCTCATCTTCCTCTTCACCCTGGCGGTGGGACCCGGCGGGTTGATGCTCGCGAGGCGCAAGGGGCCGCTGGCGGTGCTCATCGCCGTGCCCACGCTGGCGGCCGTCACCTGTCTGGCGCTGGTGGCCTGGTCGGTGCTGGTGGACGGCTTCCGCGTACACGCCGCGCGCTACAGCCTCACGCTGCTGGACCGCGAGCGCTCGCGCGCGGTGACGGTGGGGCTCGCCGCCTGGTACGCGAACCTCGCTGAGGAGACCGTGAGCATGCCCGCCTCCAGCGTGCTGCTGGGCTCGCAGGAGCCGGAGGATCCGCCGCGCACGTTGGACTGGACGCAGGGGCTGGTGCTGCGCGACAGCTTCCTGCCCTCGCGCACCTACCGCGAGTGGGGTGAGGTGGCCGTGCTCCCATCGCGGGCGCGGCTCACCGCGCGCAAGGTGGAGGACGGGGTCATCGTACAGAACGCGCTCGGCGCGGACATCGTCGCCGGCCGGCTGTCCTTCCAGGGGCAGCTCTGGACCCTGCCCGCGATGCCGGACGGCGCCGAGGCGCGGGCCGTCCCGCTGCCCCCCAGCCCTCCGGAGTCCCTGCCGGCCGAGTCCGGGGCGGACACCGTGTTGGAGCTACCGCACGAGGTGGGGCTCCGCTTCCCGTCGGCGACGTCGCCCGTCCAGGCCGAACTGGAGGCGGGGGAGTTCCTGGTCCGCGTGGGCGGCCGGGGCTTCGCATCCACGGCGGCGGTGGACGTGGACCTGGAGGACGCGGTGCACCTGGTGCGCGGTGGTTTCGAGGAGGTGCGGCCATGAGCCTGCTGGAGGTGAAGGGGTTGCGGCGCGACTACGGAGCGCTGCGCGCGGTGGACGACGTGACCTTCTCGCTGGAGGCCGGCGGCATCCTGGGCTTCATCGGGCCGAACGGCGCGGGCAAGAGCACCACGCTGCGCATCCTGGCCACGCTGGACGTGCCCACCGCGGGCGAGGTGCTGCTGGAGGGCCGGTCGCTGGTGGACGCGCCCGACAAGGCCCGGCCGCTCCTGGGCTACATGCCGGACCGCTACGGCACCTACGACGACGTCACCGTGAGGGAGTTCCTGGACTTCTTCGCGCGCGCGTACGGCCTGAAGGGCGTGCAGCGGCGGCAGCGGGTGGACTCGGTGATGGAGTTCACGGGGCTGGGCCCGCTGTCGGGGAAGCTCACCACGGAGCTGTCCAAGGGCATGCGTCAGCGCGTGGCCCTGGGGCGCACGCTCTTGCACGACCCGCGGCTGCTGTTGCTGGACGAGCCCGCGGACGGCCTGGATCCCCGGGCGCGCATCGAGCTGCGGGAGCTGCTGCGCGCGCTGGCGGACCAGGGCAAGGCGGTCATCATCTCCAGCCACATCCTCACGGAGCTGGCGGAGATCTGCGACTCCTGCGTCATCATCGAACAGGGGCGCCTGCTGGCCCAGGGCCGCGTGGAGGACCTGCTGCGCGCGAGCGGGGACGCCTCGCAGGTGACGGAGCTGGTGGTGCGGCTGGCGGCGGGCGCGGAGGGTGAGTTGATGGGCGCGCGCGCGGAGCGGACGCTGCTGGAGCAGCCGCACGTGAAGGACGTGACGCGCGAGGGAAGCGCGCTGCGCGTGCGGTTGGAGCTGGAGCCCGGCGCGGGGCCGATGGAGGCGGAGGCCGCCGCGGCGGTGCTGCTCGCGGCGCTGGTGGCGCAGGGGTTGCCGGTGTGCGCCTTCACCCCGCGCGAGCGCAACCTGGAGGATGCCTTCATGACGGTGACCAAGGGGAGGGTGGCGTGAGCACGCAAGCAAGTCCGGCGTCGGGTGCATCCGAGTCCGTTCCCGTCACCGCCGCCGGGGCGTCCGACCGGTGGGAGCGTTGGGGGGACCGGCTCAACCCGCTGGTGGTGAAGGAGGTGCGGCAGGGGCTGCGCACGCGCATCTTCTGGGTGTCCTTCGGCCTGTTGTTGTTCGCGTGCCTGGTGCTGTCGCTCGTCGCGTACGCGGACACGCAGGGGGCGTCGTATTCGCGCGAGGGGCGCACCTACTTCTTCTCCTTCTTCGTGTGCCTGGGGGTGGTGCACTTCGGCGTCATCCCGTTCAACGCGTACCGTTCGCTCGCTCGCGAGCGGGAGGACGAGACGTGGGTGCTGCTCCTGCTCACGGGGCTGGGGCCACGGCGCATCCTGCGCGGCAAGGTGGCGTCCTTCCTGGTGCAGGCGGCGCTGTACGCGTCGGCGGTGGGGCCCTTCCTGCTGTTCAGCTACTTCCTCAACGGCATCGACCTGCCCACCATCCTGGTCGTGCTGCTGCTGGGGGGCGTGTGGATGGTGTTCCTCACGCTCGCGTCGGTGTGCGCGGCGACGCTGGCGGACGGCCGGATGGGGCGGGCGGCCGTGCGCTTCGCGCTGGTGGGTGTGCTGGCGGTGACGTTCTTCCAGGCGCTCACGTTCGTGTTCATCATCACGCAGGGGCGGGGCACCGGGTTCACCTTCGACCAGACCTTCCTCCTGGGCGTGGGCGTGGGCCTGTGGCTGATGCTCACGGACGGGTGGCTGTTGTTCGAGGCGTCGGTGGCGCGGCTGTCGCTGATGACGGAGAACTACACACGCCATCCCCGGCGGGCGCTGGTGGTGCAGGTCCTGCTGACGTTCACGGGAACGGTAGCGGTGTGGTGGTACCTGGACTTCCACAAGGACGTCGCGGATGTCGCAGGCATCTTCGGGACGATGCACCTCATTGGCACCGGCCTCTTCACCATGTCGGACGTGGACGGGCAGGCCCGGCCGTTGCGCGCGGGCACGCGGCCCTGGTCGCTCTTCAAGCCCGGGGCGCTGCGCGGCTTCCGGCTGACGGTGCTGCTGCTGCTGGGGTGGGCGCTCGGATGCTCGGTGCTGCTCGCGATGTCGGGGGAGGCGACGTTGGACTGGGTGCGCAACTGGTCGCGGATGGGGATGGCCTTCACGGCGATGGCGCTCTACGGGGTGCTGTTCCTGTCGCTGGCGCTGCTGCTGGGACGGATGCCTGCCTCGGACCGCTTCGCGTCGCCGGTGTCGGTGCGGTTGCTCTTCGTCGCGCTGACGACGCTGGCCTCCGGGCTGCCGCCGCTGGTGGCGGTGTTCCTGGGCCTGGAGTCGGGGGACCCGCTGCTCAACCTGCTCAACCCCCTGGTGGGCACGGTGAACTTCGGCCGGTATGACTACGACGAGCCGTACGGCACCCGCATGACGCCGGAGCTGCTGCTGTGCGTGGCGCTGGTGACCCTCCTGGCCGCGTTCGCCGCGGACCGGGTGCTCGCCGAGCGTGAGCGGCGGGCCCACGCGTCGTGAGCACGCGGCTGGATGAAGCGGAGGTGGCGCGGCTGGTGCCGGGGTTGACCCTGGCCCTGCCGCGGCTGCCGCAGCGCGGGCGGGTGGGCGAGGTGCGCGCCTCGTCCGCGGGCAGCGCGATGGAGCTGCACGACTTCCGCATGTACCAGCCGGGGGATGACCTGCGGCAGGTGGACTGGAACGCGGTGGCGCGCACGGGTGACCTCGTCTTGCGCGTGCGGCAGGACGAGGTGTCGCCGCGCGCGGAGGTGGTGCTGGACGGCTCGCGCAGCATGGCGTTGTCACCGCGCAAGGCAGCGGCGGCGCGCGAGGTGGCGCTGCTCACGGTGGAGGTGGGCGGGAGGCAGGGGCTGTCGCCGACGCTGCTGTGGGGTGGTCCGCGGTCGGAGCGGGTGCAGGGGCTGGCGTGTCGCGCGGCGCTGCGGGGCGCGGAGTTCGAGGCGCAGGATGATCTGGCGTCGGCGCTGGGGCGGCTGCCGCCCTTGCGGCCCTGTGGTGTGCGGGTGGTGGTGAGCGACTTCCTCTTCGAGACGGACCTGGAGGCGCTGTGCGCCCGGCTGTCGCGGGGGGCGTCCGCGCTGTTCCTGGTGCAGGTGCTGGACGTGGAGGACCTGGAGCCCACGGGCGGCGAGGGCGCGCGGCTGGTGGACTCGGAGAGCGGCGTGGCGCTGGAGGAGCTGCTGACGGACAGCGTGCTGGCCGCGTACGCCCGCCGCTTCGCTGAGCACCAACGCGCCTTGCGGAGCGCCGCGGTGCGGGCACGCGGGACGCTGCTCACGGTGAGCACGGCGGACGGCCTGCGCGCGCAGGTGGCGGGGCCGCTGCGCGCGCTGTTCGTGGCGGGAGGCGGGGCGTGAGCTTCGGGCTTCCGTGGAGGCTGCTCTGCACGGCGGTCGGCCTGCGCTTGCAGGACGCAGGACCGCCGCGCGCGCTGTTCGTGGGAGGCGGGGCGTGAGCTTCGGGCTTCCGTGGGGTCTGCTGGCGCTGGGTGCGTTGGTTCCGCTGGTGGCGGCGTATTTCCTGCGCCGTCGGCAGAAGCCGGTGGTGGTGAGCGCGCTCTTTCTGTGGCGCACGCCTCGTCCTCGCGCGGAGGGTGGTCCCCGCTGGGAGCGCTTCACGCGCGAGGCGTCGCTGCTGCTGGAGGTGCTCGCAGTGCTGGCCGCGGCGCTGTACCTGGCGGACGTGCGGCTGGGCGAGACGGCGCGCCGTCGGCACCTGGTGCTCGTGGTGGATGGCAGCCTGTCCATGTCCGCTCGGTCGCCGGACGGGAAGACGGTGCTGGAGCGCGTGCGCATGGAGGCGGCGAAGCGCGTGGAGGATGAACGCGCTACGCACGTGACGGTGCTGGCGAGCGGCGCGTCGCCCCACGTGGTGGCGGGCCCGGAGGCCGATGCATCGCGGGCGCTGGGTGCGCTGGAGTCCTTCGAGTCGCGAGGGCCGGACCATGACGTCGTGCCCACGCTCCTGTGGGCGCAGGAGCTGGCGGGGCCGGGCAAGCGCGTGCACTTCTTCACCGATGCACCGCCGACGGAGGACACGGTGGTGCCGCCCGCGGTGCGCTGGACGGCGCTGGGGCGCTCGCAGGGCAACGTGGCGCTGGTGTCCGCGCAGCGGCGCGACGAAGGCGGCCGGGCCACGGTGACGCTGCGGGTGGCGCGCTTTGGCGCGGGGGCTTCGGAGGTGGAGGCTCGGGTGCGTGCGGCGCCAGGGCCCGGTGCGCGTGAAGGCACGGAGCGGGTGGAGCGGGTCGCGTTGCCGGAGGAGGGCGCCGCGACGGTGCGGCTCACGTTCCGCGAGGCGGGTGACGTGGAGGTGTCCCTTCCGGATGATGCGCTGCCGGAGGACGGGCGCGTGCGACTGCCGCCTTCGCCGGTGATGCCCGTGGCGGTGGGGCTGACAGAAGGGCTCTCTCCCGCGTCACGGCAGGCGCTGGAGCGTTTCCTCGCGGTGTCTCCGGACGTGGCGCGTGGCACGCCCGTGGCGGGTGCGCCGGTGTTGTCGGTGGGGCCTGCGCGCGCGGAGGCTCGGGTGACGTTGGGCGCGGAGGCGCCGCTGCGCACGTTCGTGGGGCCGTTCTTCACGGAGAAGGGCAGCACGCTGATGGACGACGTGCAGCTCGCGGGGGTGCGGTGGACGGCGGGCGCGAATCCTCCGGGCCGCCCGCTGGTGACGGCGGGGGAGGCGGTGCTGGTGTCGGAAGAGGAGGGTGGACGGCTGCACCTCAACGTGGACCTGGCGCGCTCCAACCTCCAGCGCACGACGGCGTGGCCCGTGCTGCTGGGCAACGTGGTGCGCGAGGCGCGGCGGCTGCGCGAAGGCTTCCCCCGGCATCAGCTCAACCTGGGTGAAGCGCTGCCCGTGGTGACGGAGGCGGGTGCTCGCTACGCGCTGAGCGGGCCCATGGGGAAGAAGCCGGTGTTCGGCGCGGGCGCGCTGAGCCTGCCTCCTCCCACGAGCCCCGGGCACTACGTGCTGGAGCGGGACGGCACGGAGGTGGACGCGGTGGAGGTGCTGGCGCTGGACGCGCGCGAGTCGGACCTGCGCGGACGGGGTAGCGCTGACGTGCCGGCGAAGGAAGCAGGGGAGGACGTGGCGGGCAACGGTGGGCAGGAGCGCGCTCGCTGGCCACTGGTGCTGCTGCTGGCCGCGCTGCTGGCCGACTTCTACGTCACGAGGAAGGTATGACTGGCGTTCTTGCGCGGACATGGCTGCTGTCACGGGGACGGGTCTTGCGGAGGACGGCGTGACCTTCTCCCTTCCGCAGGCGTGGCTGCTGCTGTTGCCGCTGGGGCTCTTCCTGTGGCGCTACGGCCGGAGGCCCGGCCCTCCCATGGTGCTGCGCTGGGTGCTGCTGGTGCTCGGCGTTGGCGCGCTGGCGGGGCCCGAACTTCGACTGGCCAACGCGGGCAGCGACGTGGCCGTGGTGGTGGACCGTTCGCGCTCCATGCCGTTGGACGTGGACCGGGTGGCGCAGGAACTCGTGTCTCTGGTCGAGTCGCAGCGCCGGCCCGGTGACCGGGTGGGCGTCATCACCTTCGGCCGCGAGGCCCGGGTGGAGTCACCGCTCTCGGATGTGGGGCGGTTCGGCGGCTTCACGCGGCCGGTGGACGCGGAGGCTTCGGACCTGTCCGCCGCGCTGGATGCGGCGGGCGCGCTGATTCCCCCCGAGCGCACGGGCCGCGTGCTGGTCGTCTCCGACGGACGGGCCACGGGCGCGGATGCTCGGGGCGCGACGCGGCGACTGGCGGCGCGGGGCATCGCGGTGGACTACCGGCAGGTGGCCCGTCCGGAGCCCGCGTTGGACATCGCCGTCGTGTCTCTCGACGTGCCCGCCACCGTCTCCGTGCGCGAACCCTTCCAGTTCTCCGCCGTGGTGCAGGCCACCGCCGCCGTCACCGGCACCGTGCGCCTGGAGCGCGACGGGCGCGTGCTGGTGAAGGGGCCCTTCGACTTCAAGCCCGGGCCGAACCTGCTGCCCCTGCGAGACCTGCTGGAAGCACCGGGCCTCGTGCACTACCGGCTCACGGTGGAGGCTTCGGGAGACGGTGTCCCGGAGAACGACGTGGGACTGGGCGTGCTGCGCGTGGAGGGGCCGCCTCGCGTGCTGCTGCTCACCCAGCAGCCCACGGGCACGCTGGCGAAGGCGCTGGGGGCCACGGGCATGAACGTGGACGTGCGGGCGCCGTTCAAGCTGTCGCTGGACGCGCTCGACGGGGTGGGGGTGGTGGTGCTGGAGAACGTGGACGCCAACGCGCTGGGCGAGACGGGGTTGAACGCGCTCGCGGACTACGTGGATCAGGCGGGAGGCGGGCTGGTGATGACGGGCGGGCGGTCGAGCTTCGGAGAGGGCGGCTACCGGCGCTCGCCCGTGGAGCCGCTCCTGCCCGTGTCGCTGGAGATGCGCGAGGAGCAGCGGCGCGCGTCGGTGGCGATGAGCGTGCTGATGGATTCCAGCTGCTCCATGGGCGTGCAGGTTCCGGACGGACGCACGAAGATGGAGCTGGCCGCCGAGGGCGTCACCGCCGCGCTCACGCTCCTCAACGGCAACGACGAAGCGTCCATCCACATGGTGGACACGGAGGTGCATGAAATCTTCCCGTTGAGCCCCGTGAGCGAAGGCCTGCCGCTGAACAAGGTGGCGAGCGGCTTCAGCGGAGGTGGCGGCATCTACGTGGACGTGGCCCTGCGCACGGCCCGCAAGCAGATCCTCCGCAGCGACAAGCCCACGCGGCACGTGGTGCTGTTCTCCGACGCGGCGGACTCCGAACAGCCGGGCGACTACCAGGAGACGCTGGCCGCGCTGCGACAGGCGAACGTGACGGTGTCCGTCATCGGCATGGGCACCCCGAAGGACTCCGACGCGGAGCTGCTGCGCGAGGTGGCCCGGCGGGGCGGCGGACGCATCTACTTCGCCGAGGACGTGATGAGCCTGCCGCGCATCTTCAGCCAGGAGACGCTCGCGGTGGCGAGGGCCACCTTCGTGGACGAGCCCGCGTCGCTGGAGGCCGCGCCGGACCTGCCGCTGCTGGGGCCGCTGCCGACGCAGGGGCTGCCGCAGGTGGGCGGCTACAACCTCACGTACCTGAAGCCCCGCGCGAACGTGGCGCTGCGCACGCTGGACACCAACGCCGCGCCGCTGCTGGCGCTGTGGCCGCACGGCGCCGGACGCGTGGTGGCGCTCACCGCGGAGGTGGACGGGAAGTACACGGGCGGGCTGCGCGATTGGGGCGCGCTGCGAGCGACGCTGGAGGCGATGGTGCGCTGGTCGATGGCGAGCGCCGCGCCGAAGGAGGACGCGGTGGTGCGCTCGGAGCGCCAGGGCAACGTGCTGCGCGTGACGTTGGACCTGCCACCGGGAGCACCGATGCCCGGAGCGCTGCCCACGGCGGTGTTGCTGTCGGGCGACGGGCGCTCCGGGGTGGAGAAGCCGCTGCACTGGGAGGACGAGGACCGGCTGGTGGCCGAGTACCCGCTGACGGGCAGTGGCACGTGGCACCCAGTGGTGAAGTGGGCAGGGCGCGTGTTGCGAGCGCCCCCGGTGACGCTGCCGTACGCGCCGGAGTTCGAACCGGGCAGCGCGAAGGAGGGGCTGAGGCTCCTGCGCGCGCTGGCCGCGGTGGGCGGGGGCCAGGAGCGGCTGTCGATGACGGGCCTGTTCCAGGAGGCCCCGGAGTCCGAGGGACGCGTGGCGCTGGCGCCGTGGCTGGTGGCGTTCGCGCTGGCGCTGCTGTTGTCGGAGGTGGCCGTGCGCCGCTTCCTCTCCGCGCCCCGCGTGCGAGCGGCCCGTGCGCGGCCCGTGAAGGAGACCGTCACGAGCAGGCCCGCGACCGCGCCGCGCACGGAGGTGGTGAAGGCGTCAGGTGGCGGGAAGCCCGCGGATCCGACGGAGGCACCCCAGGACAAACCTCCCGAACCGCCGAAGCCGCCCCCTGGGATGGACTCCGCGTTGGAGGCCGCGCGGGCACGCGCCCGGCGTCGGACGGGACGCTGAGCGGCGTCCCATTCCGCCTTTGGTCGATTTCTGATTTAACAGGTTTTGACTGTTGATCCGGGAGAGGCCTGGCGCGAGCATCAAGGGAATCATGCTCAAGCTCCTGTCCTCCGCCGTCCTCAGCCTCCTGCTCTCCCTGGGGCTCATGCCCTCCGCCTCGGAGCAGACCGAGCTGCTCGCCGTCACGACGACCACGGTCGCGACCCACAACACCCTGTATGGGCAGGCGACGTTCAGGCCGCTCGCGGACGTCATCGGCTGGCAGGAGGTGAGCACCGCCGAGGGTCACTCCAAGCTGGGGGCGATGGAGTTCTACGACCACTTCCGGCCCGGCGCGGAGCGGCTCGACGCGCGCAACTCCATCGCCATCTCCTGGCGAAGGAACAAGTACGAGAAGACCGGGGACGGGTCCCGGATCACGCACGGCGGTGAGGCCGGGGTGACGCCTGCCCGCTTCGTGAACTGGGTCGTGCTGAAGAACCTGGAGACCGGCGCGAAGCTGGCGTTCGTCAACACCCACTACATCTCCGGCGCCTGGAACGGTGAGCACCCCGAGCGCCAGGAGCGCTGGCGGACGCACAACGCCGTGGTGCGCGAGGTCGTCGCCGAGCTGCGCGGCCGTGACCTGCCCGTCGTCCTGGTGGGCGACTTCAACCGCGCGTTGTCGCAGGACATCCCCGGGATGAACCACCTGCGGACGGCGGGCGTCGACGGCGTGCCCATCGACCAGATCTACGTCAGCGTGGGCATCGGCACCGGTCCCGCGGAGCGTCTGGAGAAGTTCGGCTCCGACCACTTCGCCTATACCGCGACCGTCCAGTACTGACGCAGCGCCCCCGCTGAAGCCGGGGCGCTTTCGCGGTATGACGGCGCCGATGAAGGAGTCCCGGTCCGTGCGGTGGGGGCTCGGTGTCGTCCTGGTGGTGCTGTTGCTCCAGGCCGCGCGCCTCGCGCTGCACAAGGCGTTCAGCATCGACGAGTTCCAGTACGCGCATGCCGCGTGGCTCATGGCGCACGGGCAGGTGCCGTACCGCGACTTCTTCGAGGTGCACTTCCCCCTCGTGTACCAGTTGCTCGCGCCGCTGTTCCGGCTGCTCGGGGATGATCCGCGCAACGTGCTCGCGCTGCGCGCCGCCATGCTCGTGCCGCTCGTGGGGGCCTGCGCCTCGGTGTTCGTCCTCAACCGCCGCGAGGGCCGCACCGCCGCGCTCCTCGCCCCAGTGCTGCTGTTGCTCTCACCCGCGTACCTGCACTTCGCCACGGAGGTGCGCCCGGATGCCCTCACCGCCGCGCTCTTCCTCGGGGCGCTCGCGGCGCTGGCCGTGCAACCTGGATCCGCTTCCTCGTCCTTCCTGGCGGGCGTGCTGCTCGTCGCCGCCGGCTGGGGCTCGCAGAAAGCGCTCTTCTTCGGCGGGCTGGTGGGCGCGTTCCTCATCGGGGAGCTCCTGCTGCGCCGGGGACGACTGCCCGCGCCCCGCGCCTTCTTCCTCGGCGTCCTCACCGCGCTGTCCGCCGTGGCCGCGTACCTCACGGTCACGGGTTCCTGGCGCGCCTGGTGGCACTGGTGCTTCGTCTGGGCCTCCGAACACCAACGTCACTACCCTGGCTTCTCGTGGCGCGAATACCTGGTGCCCGCGCTGGGTGAACAGCCCGCGTTCTTCCTCCTCGCCGCCGTCGGGTTCGTCGCCACCGTCCGGGGCCTGCTGAAGCAGGGTGACCGGGGGACACCCGACGTGCTCCTCGTCATCGCCGTGCCCGCGACGTTCGGCGCGTACGCGCTCCAGCGCGCCCCGTTCCCCTACAGTCTGCTGCCCTTCCTCGGAGTGCTCGCGCCCTTCGCGGCGCGCGGAGTCCTCGCGGTGCTCTCCCGGCTGCGCACTCCCGTGGGACGCACCGTGGGGCTTGTCGGGCTCTGTGGCCTGCTCGCCGTGCAGGCCGCGCACGTGAATGCGCGGCTGGACGGTGGTGGCAACGCACGGCAGCGCGAGGTGCTCGCGCGCATCGCCACGCTCACGGGACCGGAGGACGTCGTCTACGACAACTCGGGCGGCTTCGTGAGCCGGCCCCATGCGCACTTCTACTTCTACACGGACGCGTACCTGCGCGGCTCGCTCGTGGACCTGCTGTCCCATGACATGCCCCGCGCCCTCGTGGAGCAGGGCTGCGTGTTGCGCGTGGACGACCTGCGCACCTCCGGCCTTCCTCCCGCGCTGCGCCGCTTCCTCGACGCGCACTACCAGCCGCTCGACGGGGACCTCTACCTCTGGGGCCAGCGCTACCGCGTGCCCGCGGACTCCGGAGCGCTGGACGACCACTTCCTCGCGGTGCGCGCGGACCGGTACTTCGTCCATCCCGCGAGCGTGCTCGACACCGGCGCGCTGTTCCTCGACGGCGTGCGGATCACCACCTCCGAATTCACCCTGTCCCAGGGCCGCCACACCCTTCGCTACGAAGGCCGCGCGGAGGGCCTCCAACTCCTCTGGCTTCCCCGCGACGGGAAGCGCTGGACGCCGCGTCCAGGCGCACCGGCGACGTACTCACGTCTGTTCTGATCCGACGTTCACCACCCGGTGACACGCGAGCCTCCCCACGGGGTCAGGCCTCGCATGGCCCCGCAGGACGTCCTCACTGTCGTCCCCGCCCTCTCCCGCGCCTCCTCCATTCTGAAGTCAACCGTGCGCGTCTTCACCGGCCCCGCGTCGAACTCCTCGCCCAGGCGCGAGTCCTTACTGTGCCTGCACAGGAAACTCCTGCCGTGGAGGCGCCGTGGCTGAACATGACTCGGAGCGAAAGCGAACACGTGCTCCCATCCCTTCCCAGGGAGTGATGACGCTCCTGGAGCGTTGGGTCTCCGACCTCGAACGCGAAGCTCCCTTCTCGCCCCAGGAGCCGGTGGCCGCGCCGCGTCCGCGCGCCAACCCGGCAATGCCCGCACGGCCCGACTCCGACCCCTTCTCCGAGCCGAAGCCCCGGGCCCCAGCAGCGGCACCGGCCCCAGC
>NZ_RAWG01000540.1 GCF_003611735.1 Corallococcus sicarius
CCTGCGGCTACTCGCGGGACAGCGTCGCCGGCCCGGGGCGGGGCGCGTACACGTTGGCGCTCACCGAGCGGGCCGCCGCGGTGATGCCGATGAGGCTCTCCGCGTGCCCGAGGAAGAAGTACCCCGTCGCGGGCAGGCGCTCGAGCAGCCCCTGGATGACGCGCACGCGGGCCTCCGCGCCGAAGTAGATGAGCACGTTGCGGCAGAAGATGAGGTCGAACGTCCCCTGGGGCCAGGTGCTCGGGACATGCAGGTTGGCGCGGTCGAAGCGCATCACCGCGCGCAACTCCGGGCCCGCCGTCATCAACCCCTCCTGGCTGCGCACGCCCTTGAGCATGTACTTGCGCAAGAGCGGGGTGGGGATGGTCCGCGCCCGCTCCTGGCTCCAGAGTCCCTGCGCCGCGCGCTGCACGGCCCAGGTGGACAGGTCCGTCGCCACGACCTCCACGTTCCACCCGGAGCCCCGGGGGAAGGCCTCCAGGAGCGTCATCGCCAGCGAGTACGGCTCCTCCCCCGTGGAGCACCCCGCGCTCCAGACGCGGAGGCTGCGGGGGCGCTGCCCCTTGGCCCCCTGGGCGGCCCACTCCGGCAGGATGGGGTCACGCAGCAATTCGAAGTGGCGGGGCTCGCGGAAGAAGGACGTCTCATGGGTGCAGAGGCTGTCGAGCATCCGCACCTTCTCCGCCTCGTTGCCGCGCGCGGTGACGTACGCGTGGTACGCGGCGAACGAGGTCAGCCCCAGCTCCCGCAGCCGCCGCGACAGCCGGTTCGCCACCAGCGCGTTCTTGGCCGTGGACAGGTGGATGCCCGTCTCCGCCTCCACCAGGTGCTGGAACAGCAGCAGCTCCGCATGCGACAGCGCGGGGGGCAAGGCGGGCGGCCACGGCGCGGACCCGGTCATCCCCTCACCCGTTGCCCGGGACTTCCGGGAGCGCGGCCGCGTTCGCTGCGGGAGGCACGGGGGCCGGGGCCTCGTCGGTGGCGGCCGTCAGCCGCAGCAGCTCCTCCAGGGACAGGAGCCGGTCCAGGTCCAGCAGCAGGATGAACGTGTCGTTGTGCCGGCCCATGCCCCGCAGGAACTCCAGCCGCACGCGGGTGCCGAAGGCCGGGGGCGGTTCGATGTCGTCGGGGCCCAGCTCCAGCACCTCGCGCACGGTGTCCGCGAGCAGCCCCAGCACCGTCTGCTGTCCGTCGAGCGTCACCTCCACGATGACGAAGCAGGACCAGCGCGTGATGGGCCGGGGCGGCAGGCCGAACTTCACCGCCAGGTCCACGACGGGCACCACGCTGCCGCGCAGGTTGATGACGCCCTGCACGGCGACCGGCATCCCCGGCACGCGGGTGACGGCGCGGTACTCGATGATCTCCCGCACCCGCAGGAGGCCCACGGCGTACTCCTCCTCCGCGAGCATGAAGCTCAGGTAGCTGGACCGGGCGCTGGCCGGTTCGATGGGATGGTTCATGGTGCGCTGTCTCCCTAGAACCGCTGGAAGTCCTGGTGGGCCGGCGTCTCCGCCGCGCCTCCAAGGTGCCCGTTGGCGTGCCCGTTGCCGTGTCCGTTCGCGTGCCCGTTGCCGTTGCGGGGCGCGGGCATGGAGGCGGCGAGCACACCCTGCGCCGCGACCTGGAGCCCCCGGGCGGCGGAGGCCGGCAGCCGGACCGGCATGGGACGCGCCGGGGCGGACGGGGCGTTGAAGCCGAAGCCCTCCATCAGCCGGAAGAACGTCATCATCTGCAGGAGCGACTCGGCCTGGGTGGCCATCTCCTCGGCGGTGGAGGACAGCTCCTCCGCGGCGGAGGCGTTGCGCTGGGTCACCTGATCCACCTGCGTCATGGCGCGCGTCATCTGCGAGACGCCCACGGCCTGCTCCCGCGAGGCGTTGGTCACCTGCTGCACCAGCTGCGACGTGCGGCGGATGGCGGGCACCAGTTCGCTCAGCAGCTGCCCGCTGCGCTCGGCGACCTTCACGCTGGAGGAGGCCAGCCCCCCAATCTCCTTCGCGGCCTTCTGGCTGCGCTCGGCCAGCTTGCGCACCTCGGTGGCGACGACGGAGAAGCCGCGCCCGTGCTCACCCGCGCGGGCCGCCTCCACGGCGGCGTTCAGCGCGAGCAGGTTCGTCTGGTAGGCGATCTCCTCCACGATGGAGATGCGCTCCGCGATGGCGTTCATCGCCTCCACGGTCTCCTTCACCGCCCGGCCGCTCTCCTCCGCGTCCCGGGCGCCCTTGACGGCCGTCTGCTCCATCTCCCGGCTGTTCTCCGCGTTCTGGCGGATGCTCACGTTGAGCTGCTCCAGGCTGGCGGTGGTCTCCTCCACGGAGGCCGCCTGGGAGCTGGTGCCCTGCGACAGGCCCTGCGCCGCGGAGGCCACCTGGAGGGACGCGGACGACAGGGAGCCCGCCGCGCCGCGCACCTCGCTGATGACGCCCGACAGCCGCTGGATCATCTCCCGCATGCTGCTCATCATCCGGCCCGTCTCGTCGCGGCCCCGGGTGATGATGTTCGCCGTGAGGTCGCCGGCGGTGACCTGCGCCGTCACCTGCACGGCCTCGGTCAGCGGCTGCACGATGCTGCGCGTGAGGAGATAGGACAGCAGGCCCGCGAGCGCCACGCTCAGGAGGCCACCGAAGGTGAGGACGTTGTACAGGTCCTGCGCCATCCCGGCGGTCCGGGTGGTGCGCTCGTTCAGGAGGACCTCCTCGTCGTCCGCCAGCTTGGTGAGCATCGTCCGGATGCGGTCCGCGGTCGCCTTGCCGCGCGCGGACTGCTCCACCGCGATGAGCTGGGCAAGCTCACCCCGGCCCGCGTTGACCTCGCGGCGCTGGCCGATGAGGGGCTCCAGGTGCTGGGTCACCCACTGCTGCATCAGGTCGCGGATCTCCTGGAGACGATCCTGCTGGCGGCGGTTCTTCTGGGTGAGCTCGCGGATGCGGTCGATGTTCTGGGACACGCTCAGGCGCGCCTGGGTGTAGGGCTCCAGGAACTTCTCGTCGCCGGTGATGAGGAAGCCGCGCTGGCCCGTCTCCAGGTCGGCCATGTCACCCTCCAGGGTGCGCACGGCGACCATCACCAGCCGGCTCTCGGTGTCCTCGTTCGCGGACAGGGCGACCCGGTCCAGCGTCATGTACACCATGGAGACGAGGCCGACGATGATGGCCACCATCGAGCCGAAGGCGAGCAGCAGTTTTCCCGTGATGCTCAGGTTGTTGAACATGGTCACTCCGAAAGGGGGGATGGCCGTGACAGCGCGCGGGGCGCGTCGGAAGGGGGGAGGAGGTCCTGCGG
>NZ_RAWG01000541.1 GCF_003611735.1 Corallococcus sicarius
GACGAGCTGTCCACCGGCTATCCGCGCATGACCATCCAGCACGTGCTGGACGTCGTGAACGCCTACCTCTACAGCCTCAGTGATGACGGCAGGTCGGAGGCTCGCAGCGCCCGCCCCGCCAAGGCGGAGGAGAGTGCGCGGGTCCTCGGCGTCGGAGGGGACCTGAGCCTCGGAATGGTGGTGGGCTACGAGGGGATGGAGGCCCGCCTCAACCCGCGCGACAAGTCCGTCCTGCCCCGCCACACGGGCATCATCGGGACCACGGGTGGCGGCAAGTCCACCACCGTCGCCACGCTCATCCACCGGGCACAGCTCGCGGGCATCGCCACCATCGTGTTCGACGTGGAAGGTGAATACACGCACATCAACCAGCCCACGGATCAACCCGCGATGCAGGAGGCGCTCAAGCGCCGGCGCCAGCGTCCGGAGGGTGTGAAGGACCTGCACATCCACCACCTGCTCGGGCGCATGACGCGCAACCCGAGGCACCGCCCCCTGCACCGCTTCTCGCTGAGCTTCTCCAGCCTGTCGCCGTATGCGCTGGCGGAGATCCTGGACATGTCGGACGCGCAGCAGGAGCGCTTCCTCAAGGCCTACGACGTCACCAAGCTGCTGCTGGAAGACTTCGGCATCTTCCCCACCAACGAGCAGGAGCGCCGGGCGATGATGGAGGTGGACGAGCTGTCCACCGGCTATCCGCGCATGACCATCCAGCACGTGCTGGACGTCGTGAACGCCTACCTCTACAGCCTCAGTGATGACGGCAGGTCGGAGGCTCGCAGCGCCCGCCCCGCCAAGGCGGCTTCCCGCAGGCGCGCGCCCGTCCAGGACGACCTGAACCTGGGAGAAGAACCCGAAGAGGAGCACGCCCCCGTGTCCTCCGGCCCCCAGCTCTTCACCGAGTTCAAGAGCAGCCCGGGACGGGTCATGGCCCGGGTCATGGCCGCGAGCAGCCGCAACGAGATCAGCTGGAAGGCACTGGCCAGCAAGCTCCACCGGCTGCGTCGGCTCAACATCTTCGACATGGGCTCCAGCGAGAGCGTGAAGTACGACGCGATGCTCACGCCGGGACGCGTGTCCGTCATCGACCTGTCGGACACGGACTCGCCGCAGATCAACAACCTGGTCATCGCGGACATCCTGCGCGGGCTTCAGGAGCGGCAGGAAGCCTCGTACGAGAAGGCCCAGCGCGACGGGGGGGAGCCCACCCCGGTCCTGATCATCATCGAGGAGGCGCACGAGTTCCTGTCCGCCAGCCGCATCACGCAGATGCCGGTGCTGTTCGAACAGGTGGCGCGCATCGCGAAGCGGGGCCGCAAGCGGTGGCTGGGGCTCGTCTTCGTCACGCAGCTCCCCCAACACCTGCCCAACGAGGTGCTGGGCCTGCTCAACAACTTCATCATCCACAAGATCACCGACGGCGCCGTCATCAGTCGGATGCAGAAGACGGTGGGTAGCATCGACGAGGGCCTGTGGAACCGCGTCTCCCGGCTCGCTCCGGGTCAGGCGCTGGTGTCCTTCAGCAACTTCACCCGACCGCTGATGGTCGCCGTGGATCCCGCCCCGGTGAAGCGGCTCCTCGTCGATTAGTCACCCGGAGTTCGGGGACGGTGGGTGGCTGGGGGCGATATAGAGCCAGCCGCCATGCTCCTGCCCACCCTCCTCGCCTCCGTCATCGTCGCCCAGGCTCCCGCCTCCGCCGCTTCCCGCGCCGCGGAGACGCTGGGCCTGGGCCCCGTCGTGGATGCCGTCACACACCAGGGCGTGACCTATGCCGCGCTCGGACGCGGCGGCATCGCCGTCCTCAAGCTCGAGGGCGCCTCGCCCCAGCTCGTGCGACGCCTGGAGGAGGGCCGGCGCTTCGTGCGGCTCGTCGTCGTCAACCAGTCCCTCCTCGCCGTCGAGCAGCGCGAGGAGGCCCATGCCTTCTCCCTCGCCACCCCCGAACAGCCCCAGCCTGATTCGCTGGCGTCCGCGTCCGCACCGAGGCCTCCCGCGAGGTGGTGCTCGTGGTCGTCGAAACCCGTGAGCACTCCGCGCTCGCCCGCCTGGGCCGGGGCGAGACCGTTCGCGTCGGGGACACCGCCGTCCTCACCGATGCGCCGGCCACCGCGCGCCTCTTCTTCCCTGAACCCGGCGTGCCGCGCCTGCGCTACGGCTTCCATGCGCGGCCGTTCCTCGCGCTGGACGCCACCACCCGGCTGGGTCGCTCCGCGCGCGCGGGCGGCCTGCTCCTGGACGCCTTCGTCGCGTGGCGCCCCAGTGACCTTCCCCTGGTGCTGAGCGCCCAGTTCGAACCCGTGGGCTTCGGGCTCGGCACCGGCCTTCGCCACACCCCGGGCTCCGCCTACGTCGCCGCGGCCTACTCCACCGACTTCCTCGAAGTGGGCCTCGGCTTCGGTGCGCAGTTCGGCCAGAAGGAGTGCCTGCCGGCGCTGGACCCGGAAACGTACCTGGCCATTGAAGGCAAGAACGTCTGCGCCTCCAACGCGGGCCCCTCCGTCCAGCAGGTGCTGCGGCTGGGCGCGCTCGACGGCTTCCACATCGGGTGGAGCTCTTCCATCCTCTCGCGCGAGAACCAGTTCCGCTTCGGCTCGGGCCGGGGCGAAATCCAGGTCCCCCTCACCCCCAGCCTCTCCCTCTTCGGTGCGGGCGGCGGCGCCGCGAGCGGCTGGAACTTCGGCGAGCTCGGCGTGCGCAGCTTCCTCAAGGGCACCGGCGGCGCCGGCACCACCGTGTTCTCCGCGAGCCTGGGCATCGTCTCGCTGTCCGACGGCACCGGGTCACCCCTCACCGGCCCGTCGGTCTCCATCGGCATCGAACGCCGCCCCTGAGGGCCTCGCGCTCAGTGGCCGGACGCCATCGACGCGGCGAACTCGTCCGGCACCATGGAGCCGGAGATGGGGAAGTCCTTCGGCGCCCGCTGCCACGCCTTCCCGCCTGCCTTCCGGGCAGGCTTGCGGGGAATCCGCCGCAGGCCCATGAAGGCCAACGACAGCACGCCCAGGCCAATGGCTCCCGAAGCCACATGGGCGAACAACCCGCTCCGCTTGTGACGTGAGCTTCCCACCCCGAAGAGCGGGAGCGCGGCGACAGGCGGCGCGGCCAGCACCAGCCACGTGCGCCAATTCGCGCGAGCCTGAGTCTTCAATGCCGCAATCGAAGCCATGGGGCGTCCTTCCGAGCACGAGGGTTATCCAGGAGGGTGAGGACGCCCCCTGCGCCTGTCTCTTATACCACATCTGACGCTGCCGACGACTAGTCGAGTGTAGATATCGGTG
>NZ_RAWG01000542.1 GCF_003611735.1 Corallococcus sicarius
AGGTGGTGTCCACCGCGAGGCCGAAGCCGCCGTGGGGGAGGAGGGGGGCGGGGGCGTCCTGGAACCAGGACAGCAGGTGGTCGCGGTCCGCGAGCGGGTTCACGGCCGGGTCCTTCCGTCCGATGCCCACCCCGTCGATGAACAGGACCGCGACGCGCACGGCGGGGAACTGTATCCTCGAATCCGACACGCATGGCCATCCACGGCGACCTCTTCAGCTACCCGCTCCCCGAATTCCTCCAATGGCTGGACAGCTCCCGCAAGACGGGGACGTTGCAGCTGTCGTGGGAGGCGGGCGAGCGCAAGTTGTTCCTCCTGTCCGGCCAGGTGGGCGCCACCGCGAGCGATGGCCTGCGCGGCCGCGTGGCCCGGCTCCTGTCCCTGCCGAAGCTGGCCCAGGGGCAGCGCGTGCTGGCGGCGTTCGACGAGCTGACGCGCACGCCGGACGTGGACGCGGCCTTCGACGCGCACGGGGTGCAGGCGCGGTGGGTGCGTGACCTGGGCCGCGAGGAGCTGTTCGCGGCGATGACGGACCTGACCATCGCGGGGCGGGGCACGTTCCACTGGACGGAGGACGCGGACCGCACCGGTGAGGACTGGGTGCCGTCCGACATGAGCATCCGCGAGCTGCTCTTCGAATCCCTGCGCTGGGTGGACGAGCAGGGGGACGTGGACAAGGCGCTGCCCATCGACGCGATGAGCGTGCGCGCGCTGTCGCCGCCCAGCCCCAGCCAGCCGTTGATGCACCGGATCATCCTGGGCCTGACGACGACGCCGCAGAACCTGGGCCGGCTGCGGCTGTCCATGGGTGTGTCGCGCTCGTCGGTGACGCGCCGGGTGCACGAGCTGCTGCGCGCGAAGCTGGTGGAGGTGGACGGCGCGCCGCAGGTGGAAGCGGATCCGGTGGCGGAGATGCTGGAGAAGGGCGCTGTGCTGATGCGCGAGGGCCAGTACGACGCGGCCGGCATCGTGTGCGCGTCCCTGCTGGCCAGCGACCCCGCGGACCGGCGCGTGCGCGAGTTCGCGCGCCTGGTGCAGCGCGAGCACGTGGCGGCGCTCTACGCGGACCTGCCGCCGCTGGTGGTGCCGCAGATGGTCCAGGCGCCCCAGGCCATGGTGATGCTCAAGCCGGAGGAGCGGCAGATCGCCGGGCTGATCAGCGGCACGTGGGACGTGTCCACGCTGGTGCTGGCCAGCCCCGCGCGCGAGCTGGAGACGCTCAAGACGCTGGCGAAGCTGCACCGCATGGGGCTGTTGCAGCTCACGCTCCCGCGCTGACGGGGCCTGGCCGCAGGAGGACTCGGGGTGCCATCCCATCCGCCTCTCACGAAGGAACGCACGCCATGATGCTCCTGTCGCTCCTGCTCGCCGCCGCGCCGCCTGTGCTCCTCGAACCCGATGCGGGAAGCGCGCACCGGCTGCACCCGCGCCGCGTGACGGCGTCCTCCTTCCTGTCGGACAGCTTGAACAAGCACGAGCAGAACTACCTGCCGCTCTACATCGCGGATGAAGACCCGACCACCGCGTGGGTGGAAGGCGTGAAGGGACGCGGCGAAGGTGAATCGCTGGAGTGGTGGGGCCCGGCGCTGACGAAGGCGAAGGCCTACCGCCTCTTCGTGCGCAACGGTTTCCAGAAGTCCGCCAAACTCTTCCGGGCCAACGCGCGTCCTCGCAAGGTGAAGCTGGAGCCGCTGCTCCAGGGAGAGAAGGGCCCCAAGACGACGGGCACGCCGCTGGAGGTGGAGCTGAGGGACGTGCAGGGCTGGCAGGAGGTGCGGCTGCCCGTGCCGGCGAAGGTGGAAGGCGTGCGACTCAAGATCGTGACGACATACCCGGGCACGAAATACGAGGACACGTGCCTGAGCGACCTGCGCGTCTACGTGGAAGGCGATGATTCGTACCGGCAGGAGGCGGAAGCCGCTGCCTTCGAACAGGTGCGTGCCTTCGCGTTGGAGCGCAAGCAGGCCGCCGCGCGCAAGGACACCGGGGCGAAGGTTGCGTGGCCGCCGAGCTACGAGGCAGAGACGCTGCTGACGCTGAACCGCGTGTTGAACAGTCAGAACCCGGTGGAGCTGCTCGCGAAGCTTCAGGAGGGTGCGTCCTACCGCGCGGCGCTCTTGCAGGCGCGGCAGGTGGCGGCCTTGATGCAGAAGGTCGACCTGGAAGGGGCAGGGATGGAGTCCGCAGAGGCCCGTGCGACGTGGACGCGGGTGTCGGCCACCGCGAGGAAGCCCCAGGAGGCCGAGGCGCGGACGGCGCTCTCCGTCATGGATGACGAAGGCCTGATCGATGTCGCCGGCCTGCTCCACCTGGACGATGCCGGCTTCATCATCAAGGACGACACCTCCCGGGAGCGGGCGCTCGCAACCCTTCCGTCCATGCGCGAGAGGGAGGCGCGCGAGCGCGAGGCGGAGGAGCGCAAGCGCGAGTCCTGCGTGCCGGATTGCGAGAAGAAGAACAAGGGCGACGAGGAAACCGACTGCGAGCAGGAGTGCAGCGAAAGGGAAGCCATGAGCGGCACGGCGCGCACCGAATCCGAGTTGCTCGAACACGCGCTCCAGAACGGTGAGTTTGTCCAGGGTGCGATGACGGCGCCCACGGCCTTCCTGCGCGGACTGGGGGAGGAGGGCGGCTACGGCTCGACCGGGCTCGACTTCCGTCAGACGTTGGTGCGCTACACGGGCAAGACGGCGGACGTGGTGCTCGTGTCCTCGAACGGGGCCGTGCCCCTCCGCGTCCACGTGCTCGAATGGGCGAAGTCGGGAAGCCCGGCGCGCATCGCGTCCATCACGTCTTTCATCGCCACGAGCGCCTCCATCCGCGTGGTGCGCTACCGCCCCGCGCCCTGAACGTGAGCGCCCGGAGGCCCTGTCCCACCGGGGGACGGGGCCCCGCGCTCACCCGGCGGTCGGAAGCCCTACGGCATTGAGCCGGACAAACACTTGCATCAGGACGTAGAGCGAGAAGGCGGCGTCGTCCACGCGCAGGTGCGACTGGGTGGACAGCCCCTGCAACCGCAGCAGGTCCGCGCCGTCCACGTGGAGCAGGAAGGCCTGCTGGGCCAGGGGGCCGTCGCCCGCGAAGGCCATGGCGCGCCGGACGGCGTCGGTGCAGGCGGTGACGCAGGTGGTGTAGTCCCCGGCGGAGAAGGCGGCCTCCGCGCGCTTGTGGTCGCTGATGTCCACCACCGCGGCACCCACCCCCAGCAGCGCTCCGTCCGGGGTGCGCACCGGGAAGTAGTCCACCCGCCAGTAGGCGGTGCCGCCGCGCTCCGCGTCC
>NZ_RAWG01000543.1 GCF_003611735.1 Corallococcus sicarius
CTTCGGGAGCGACCGGAGGGGGCGGCTTCGCGGCGGGGGACGCGTGGATCTCCACCTCGATGGCCTCCGCGCGCAGCCGGGAGGTCCGCTGGGAGGACGCGGGGTCCACCCGCCACAGCAGCAGGAGCACGACGGCGTGCAGGACCAGCGACAGCAGGCCGGCCCATCCAAGACGTCGCAGGCGCCGCATGGCCGGACGCTTTCAGAAAGGCCCCTCCCACTCAACCCGGACTGACGCGGGCGTTCGTGAACCGACGTCCCCTTGCGCCGAGCAGGCAACCCCGGGCCGCGCGAAACAGCCCCGGGGGTGGCTCGACGGATGCCGTGACTCCTGGTGTGCTGCCACCCCCACGTGCCTGCCATGCCTGCCGCCTGTCTCGATGAACCCACGTTCATGGACCTCCTGCTCGGGACGCTGCCGCCCGCGCGGGCCGCCGTCGTGGACGAGCACCTGGACACCTGCCCCTCCTGCCGGCGCATGGTGTCGGAGGCGCTGAAGGTGCAGCCGCCTTCCACCGAGCCGTCGGCGGCCCCCGAGGAGGAGGTCCTCGGCAGCCAGTTCGCCACGCTGCCCGTGGAGCCGTGGCGGGGCCGGAAGCAGCGGCTGCGCCTGCCCACGCCGCCGCTCGCGCGGGGCACCGCGGTGGGGCGCTACCTCATCCTGGAGATGCTGGGCGTGGGCGGGATGAGCGTCGTGTACGCGGCATATGACCCGGAGCTGGACCGCCGCGTCGCGCTCAAGCTCTTGCAGGTGGAGGCCCTGGGGCTGGGCGCGGAGGCCGGCCGCACGCAGGTGCTGCGCGAGGCGCAGGCCATGGCGCGCGTCTCCCATCCGCACGTCGTCTCCGTCTTCGACGTGGGCACCTTCGGCCGGCAGGTCTTCCTCGCCATGGAGCTGGTGGACTCGCGGACGCTGCGCAAGTGGGAGCAGGACGGCCCCCACCCGTGGCGCCAGGTGGTGGACGTCTTCGTCGCCGCGGGGAGGGGGCTCGCCGCGGCGCACGCGGTGGGCGTCGTGCACGGGGACGTGAAGCCGGAGAACATCCTCGTGGGCCAGGACGGCCGGGTGCGCGTCACGGACTTCGGCCTGTCGCGCATCATGTCCGGCGCGGTGGTGCCCCCGGTGACGCCCGGAGGCTTCGCGCGCCCCCGCGCCATGGAGGGCGGGACGCCGGCGTACATGGCCCCGGAGCAGTTCCCTCCGGAGGAGCGCACGGACGCCTTCAGCGACCAGTTCGGCTTCTGCGCCGCGCTCTACGAGGGGCTCTACGGCGAGCGCCCCTTCGCGGGCTTGACGGTGGAGGAGCTGTCCCAGGCGGTGCACGCGGGAAGGGTGAAGAGCGTGCCCCGGCACTCGGGCGTGCCGCAGTGGCTGCGGCGGGTGCTGCTCAAGGGCCTGTCGGTGCGGCCCGAGGACCGGCACGCCTCCATGGAGGCGCTCATCGCGGAGCTGGAGGCCAACCCCACCGCGCGCCGGACGCGGCAGCTGCGCATGGCCGGCGCGTCGGTGCTGCTGCTGTCGGCGGTGGCCATCACCGGCGTGCTCCAGCGGAGCACCGTCACGGGCTGCGAGGGCGCCGCGCGGGCGCTGGACGGCGTGTGGGACGCCGCGCGCCAGCACGCGGTGGACGTGGCCTTCGTCGGCACCGAGCGCCGCTTCGCGCACGATGCCCTGCGCCACGTGCGCCGCGGGCTGAACGCGTACACCGCCGCCTGGGTGACGACGCGCACCGCGGCGTGCGAGGCCACCCGCGTGCGGGGCGAGCAGAGCGAGGCGGTGATGGCGCTGCGCATGCGCTGCCTGGACTCGAGGCTCGCGGACGTGGCCGCGCTCACGCAGCTGTTCACCCAGGCGGATCCGGACCTGGTGGAGCGCGCGCCCCGCGCGGTGGAGGGCCTGCTGCCGCTGTCGGGCTGCTCGGACCTGGAGGCGCTGACGTCCCGGGGCCGCTCCACGCCGGACGACCCCGCCGCGCGCGAGCGCAACGTCGCGCTGCTCCAGGCGCTCGTGGACGCCAGGGCCCTGCGCGCCGCCGGCCGCTACTCGCAGGGCGTGGCGCGCATGGAGCCGGTGGCCCAGGCCGCGCGCGCCGCCGGGGACTGGTCCGGCGCCGCGGACGCGCTGCTGCTGCTCGCGGAGCTGAAGGACGGGGCCGGGGACTACCGGGGCGCGGAGCAGACGGTGCTCCAGGCCGCGTGGGCCGCGGAGGCCGGCCGCAATGACGAAGCCGCCGCGCGCGCGTGGACGCTCGCCGTCCGCGTGACGGGTGAACGGTTGGACCACTACGCCCAGGGCCAGCAGTCCGGGGAGCGCGCCAGCGCCGCGGTGGAGCGGCTGGGCGGCAGCGGCGAGTTGAGCGGCGCGCTCGCGGCGAACCTGGGCCGCCTGCTGTCGCGGCAGGGGCGCTACCCGGAGGCGCACGAGCAGCTCACGCGCGCGCTGTCCTTCCTGGAGAAGCGCTTCGGTCCGGAGGCCCTGGAGGTCGCGGACGTGCGCGTGGAGCTGGGCACCGTGCGCCGCTCGCAGGGGCGCACCGAGGAGGCCCTGGCCCTCTATGAGCGCGCCCTGGGCACCGTGCGCGGCGCGCTGGGGCCCGAACATCCGGACGTGGCGCGCATCCGCCTGGAGCAGGCCAGCGCGCGCTGGCAGCAGGGCGACTTCGTGCAGTCGGAGCGGCTGGCCCGGGGCGCGCTGGCGCTCCTGGAGCGCTCGCTGGGACCGGATCATCCCCAGGTGGCGGACGCGCTCAACAGCCTGGCGCTGGCGCTGCAATACCAGGGCAAGCGCGAGGAGGCGCTGCCCCTGTACGAGCGCGCGCTGCGCATCGCCGAGCAGGCGGAGGGGCGCGACAGCTCCACCGTGGCCATCATCGTCAACAACATCGGCACGCTGCTGGTGCACATGGGCCGGCTGGAGGAGGCCACCCAGCGCTTCGCCACGGCGATTGCCCAACTGGAGGCCAGCGTGGGCGCGGACCATCCCACGCTGGCGCTGGTGCTCCGGGGCATGGGCCAGACGCTCAGCTACCGCAACCAGCCGGAGCAGTCCCTGCCGTACTTCCAGCGCGCCGCCGCCCTGCAGACGTCGCTGCCGGACGACGTGAACGGCGGCTGGACGGGGGCGCTGGTGGACCTGGGGCGCACGTACCTGGTGCTCGGCCGTCCGCGCGAGGCGCTGGCCCCGCTGGAGAAGGCCGTCACCGGCTGGGAGCGCGCCCGGCCCCGCCCCGCGGAGCGCCCCGCCGCGCGCTACATGCTGGCCCGCGCGCTGTGG
>NZ_RAWG01000544.1 GCF_003611735.1 Corallococcus sicarius
GGCTTGGAGGGGGGCGCCATGTCGGTGGGCAGCCTGCCGGGGGCCCTCCAGGCTGGAAACCGATTTCGGAAGGCGGCGTCCGGAAATGTCGGACAGGGGTGGTAGGCAGACGCCCTGGGTAGGGCGTCCGGTTCGTTGATCCGGACGTAGGGGCGTGGGAGAAGGCGGGGGATGGCGGTGACACAGCAGATGAAGACGGACAAGGCAGCGGTGGTGGTGATGGCCGAGGACGACGCAACCCCGGACGTCGGGACGACCGAAGCACCCGCGGGGGCCCGGGAGCTTGCCTCCCTGACCCCGATGATGCGCCAGTACCTGGAGGTGAAGGCGCTGCATCCGGACACGGTGCTGTTCTTCCGGATGGGCGACTTCTACGAGATGTTCTTCGAGGACGCGGTGAAGGCCTCGGAGCTGCTCCAGATCACGCTGACGGCGCGGTCCAAGGGCGCGGACAAGGTCCCGATGTGCGGGTTCCCGTACCACTCGGCGCGCCGGTACATCGCGAAGCTGATTGAACACGGCCTGAAGGTGGCCATCTGCGAGCAGGTGACGGAGCCGGGCGCCGGGCCGGGCATCGTGCAGCGGGAGGTCACCCGCGTCATCACCCCGGGCATGGTGCTGGACGACGAGGTGCTGGAGCCCCAGGCCAGCAACTTCCTCGCGGCCCTGTGCTGGGACGAGGCCGGCTTCGGCGCGGCGCTGCTGGAGGCGTCCACCGGCGAGTTCTACACCTTCGAGGCGTCCAGCCTGTCGGAGCTGGTGGAGGGGCTGTCGCGGGTGGACCCGCGCGAGCTGCTGGTGCCGCAGGGGATGCGCGAGGCGCCGGAGGTGGTGCAGGTGTGCCAGCGGCTGTCGCGCGCGCCAGCGGTGGCGGAGAGCGAGGGCGCGGCGTTCGAGCACACGCGGGCGACGGCCTTCCTGCGCGCGCACTTCCATGTCCAGTCGCTGTCCGCGTTCGGGCTGGACGGCTCGCCGCTGGCCACCGGGGCGGCCGGGGCGGCGCTGCGCTACCTGAAGGACACGCAGAAGACGGCGGCCGCGCACGTGGACCGGCTGTCCCGGCAGGAGAAGGCCGGCTGCCTGGTGATGGACGAGTCCTCGCGGGGCAACCTGGAGGTGCTCAAGAGCCTGCGTGACGGGGGACGCAAGGGGTCGCTGCTGGGCGTGCTGGATCGCACCGCGACGGGGCTGGGGGCGCGGAAGCTGGCGCGCTGGCTGTCCGCGCCGCTGTGCTCGCTGCCGGAGATCACCGCGCGGCTGGACGCGGTGGAGGAGCTGGCGGGCAAGAGCGTGTGGCGCGAGGAGCTGGTGGCCACGCTGAAGGAGGTGGCCGACCTGGAGCGGCTGTGCGGGCGGCTGTCGCTGGGCGCTGGCAACGCGAGGGACCTGCGCGCGCTGGGGTTGTCACTGACGCAGCTGCCCCGGCTGGGCGCGGCGCTTTCGCGGTGTGACGCGGGGTTGCTCAAGTCCCTGGCGGGGCCGCTGGGCGCGCTGCCGGAGCTGGCGGAGCTGCTGATGCGGGCGGTGACGGACGAGCCGCCGGTGGTCATCCGGGATGGCGGCTTCATCCGGCCGGGCTTCCACGCGGAGCTGGACGAGCTGATCGCGCTGTCCACGTCCGGCAAGGACTACCTGCTGCGGATTGAACAGCGGGAGAAGGAGCGGACGGGCATCAGCTCGCTGAAAATCCGCTTCAACAAGGTCTTCGGGTACTACCTGGAGGTGACGAAGGCGAACCTGCACGCGGTGCCCAAGGACTACATCCGCAAGCAGACGACGGTGGGCGCGGAGCGCTTCGTCACCGAGGAGCTGAAGGAGTACGAGGAGAAGGTCCTCACGGCGGAGGAGCGCCGCACGGTGCTGGAGCTGCAGCTCTTCGAGGAGCTGCGGACCCAGGTGATTGCCGCGGCGCCGCGGATCCGCTCGGCGGCGGAGGCGGTGGCCACGGCGGACGCGCTGGTGTCGTTCGCGCGGTGCGCGGCGGAGTACGGCTACACGCGGCCGCAGGTGGACGCGACGGAGGGGCTGGTCATCACCGGAGGCCGGCACCCGGTGGTGGAGCGGATGCTGGGGGCGGGCGAGTCCTTCGTCCCCAACGACGTGCGGTTGGATCCGGAGGACGCGCAGCTGCTGGTCATCACCGGCCCCAACATGGCGGGCAAGAGCACGGTGATGCGGCAGGTGGCGCTGACGGCGCTGATGGCGCAGGCGGGCTCGTTCGTGCCGGCGAAGGCGGCGCGCATCGGCCTGTGCGACCGGATCTTCACGCGCGTGGGCGCGGCGGACAACCTGGCGCGCGGGCAGTCCACGTTCATGGTGGAGATGACGGAGACGAGCCACATCCTCCACCACGCGACGCGCAAGAGCCTGGTCATCCTGGATGAGATTGGGCGAGGCACGTCCACGTACGACGGGCTCTCCATCGCGTGGGCGGTGGCGGAGCACATCCACGACAAGGTGGGCGCGCGGTCGCTCTTCGCGACGCACTACCACGAGCTGGTGGACCTGGCGCGCGAGCGGCCCCGGGTGAAGAACCTGTGCGTCGCGGTGAAGGAGCAGGGCGGCAAGGTCATCTTCCTGCGCAAGCTGGTGCCCGGCGGGGCCAGCCGCTCCTACGGCATCGAGGTCGCGAAGCTGGCGGGCCTGCCGCCGGAGGTGGTGCTGCGCGCCCGGGAGCTGCTGCAGAACCTGGAAGCCGGAGAGCTGGATGAAGCCGGCAGGCCCCGGGTGGCGGTGCGCTCGACGACGAAGCGCGCCGTGCCAGCGGGACAGTTGGGGTTGTTCGGTGGAGGGCCAGCGGCTCCGGTGGCACCTCCCGCGCCGCCTGCGCACGCGGAGGTGCTGGATGCGCTCCGGGCGGCCTCCATCGACCGGATGACGCCGCTGGATGCGCTCAACCTGCTGGCGAAGTTGCAGCGGGAGCTGGGCTCGTCCTGACGGAGAGGGACGAGCCCACGCAATCGAGCGTTCTCACCACCAGTGACCGGGTTTCCGTGAGGCGTTGAAGCCCTCCGTTTCGCGGGCCCCCTCCGCGCGCGGTAGGCTCGCGGCCCCATGCAATTCGCCATCCCCCATGCTCCCCGCCGTGTCCGCCTGGCCCAGGTGCCCGGGGCGGTGGCGCGGCTGGTGCGGGGGGCGCTCCTGGGCCTGGGCGTGATGGCGCTCCTGGGCCTGGGCGCCGCGTGGGTGGGGCGCTTCTTCGTGGAGGAGCAGCGCTTCGCGGCCCGCGCGGAGGAGGTGGAGGCGCGGGTGGCCCGCAGCCATGCCC
>NZ_RAWG01000545.1 GCF_003611735.1 Corallococcus sicarius
GTCAGGGCTCCCGGGGGCGGGGTAGAGGTCGAAGCTCGCATGAAAGCCTCCCTCCGCCTCCTCCTCGTGGTGGTCCTCGCCGTGCTGGCGGCGGATCAGGTGACCAAGTACCTGGCCGTGTCGCGGCTGACGCAAGCCCTGGACGGCCGCAGCGGCCTGTCCCGCGTCACGGGCTTCGTGCAGGAACAGAACCTGGACAACGACCCTCCCGCGGAGGGCATGTTCCGGCGCAACACCCGGCCGTACCGCTTCATCGAGGACTACTGGCACTTCCGCTACGTGGAGAACCCGGGCGCGGCGTGGGGCATGTTCTCCAACCTGCCGGACCCCGTGCGCAAGACGTTCTTCCACGTGGTGAGTCTGGCGGCGCTGGGCTTCATCCTGATGCTGTACCGCCGCACGGACGCGTCCCAGAAGCTGGTGCGCGTGGCGCTGGCGCTCATCTCCGGCGGCGCGCTGGGCAACTTCGTGGACCGGCTCATCCGGGGCTACGTCATCGACTTCGTCGACTGGCACTGGCGCAACCAGCCGGGCATGCGCTGGCCCACGTTCAACGTGGCGGACGCCGCCATCGTCGTGGGCGTGGCGCTGATGCTGCTGGACTCGTTCCGCAGCCGCCCGGCGGTGGAGGCCTCCGCCCCGTCGCTCACCCAGAGCCCGCATCCGTGACGGGCCGGGGCGGGCTGGTATAAGCCGTCCCCGTGCCGCGCAAATACGTCATCCTCCTCGCCCTCACGCTGGGCGTCATCGTGCTCGACCAGTGGACGAAGTACCTGGTGGTGCGCGACCTGACGACCCGCTTCGACGGGGCCACCACGCTGTCCCAACGCCTGGGCGCGCTGTACTCGCCCGCGGAGGCCCCCGGCCGCTACGGGCTGCAGTTCCAGCCCCGCACGCACGTGGAGGTGGTGGAGGACTTCTTCCGCCTGCGCTACGCGGAGAACCCGGGTGCCGCGTGGGGCATGTTCCGCGACCTGCCGCCCCACGTGCGCGGCCCGCTCTTCCACGTGGTGAGCGTGGGCGCGGTGCTCCTCATCGTCTTCTACTTCCGGAAGCTGTCCGGCAAGGACCCCGCGGAGGTGTGGGCGCTGTGGGGCCTGCCGCTGGTGCTGGGCGGCGCGCTGGGCAACTACATCGACCGGGTGGCGCGGGCCTTCGTCATCGATTTCCTGGAGGCCCACTGGTACGACAAGGCGGCCTGGCCGTCCTTCAACGTCGCGGACGCGGCCATCTGCATCGGCGTGGGCATGCTCATCGTGGACGCCTTCGTCCGCAAGGAGAAGCCCGCCTCCGCGCCCGCCGGGGCCTGACGCCCGCCTCTGCTTCCGGGCCGGCCGGGAATGTCCCGCCGGGCCGCTCCGGTTGTCCCCGCCGCTTCCCGGCCGAGGTCCCATGCTCCCCGTCCTGTTCCGCATCGCCTTCACCAGCCTCTGGATGCAGCTCCTGCTGTACGCCGTCGCGGTGGGGGTGGTGGCCTCCATCGCCGTCAACGGCTGGCGCGGCGCGGCGGGGCCGGTGGATCCGAAGACCGGCAAGGCCGCTCCCGCGTCGCTCCAGGACAAGCTCCAGCGCGCGGGCGGACTGACGCTCACCGGCGCGGTGATGGCGTACTTCGGCCTCCTGTACATGCTGCCCGAGGACGCCTTCCCGGGAGGCAAGGGGGAGGGCCTCCCGGTGCACACCTACGGCGTGCTCCTGGCCTCGGGCTTCATCTGCGCGGTGGTGGTGGCGGCGAGGCTCGCGCAGGACGAGTGGCGCCGGGTCACCTTCGTGGAGGGCCAGGGCTTCGTGGACACCGAGGGGCCCAAGCGCCGCGAGCAGGTCATCGACCTGGCGTTCTGGGTGCTCATCGGCGGGCTGCTGGGCAGTCGCGCCCTGTTCGTGCTGGTGAACTGGCAGGACTACGCGCGTGACTGGACGCAGGCGTTCTCGCTGGGCGGCGGGCTGGTGTTCTACGGCGGCCTCATCGGGGCGGGGCTGGCGGCGTACCTCTTCGCGCACAGGTACGACCTGGACTTCCTGCGGCTGGCCGACGTGTGCATCCCCACCGTATCGCTGGGCCAGTGCCTGGGGCGCCTGGGCTGCTTCTCCGCCGGCTGCTGCTGGGGAGACATGGCGGGCAGCCACTCGCACACCGGGGTGATGTTCCCCGGCTCGGGCGTGGTGAAGGACCTGTTCGGCCAGTGGGGGCGCTCGCCCAGCCTGGCGTTCAGCTCGCAGGCGGATGACACCCGCTTCGTCGTGGAGGCCACCGGGCAGGTGCTCCACGAAGCGGCGCCGGGCGCGGTGCGCATCTCCGACTGGGTGGCCCTGCACGGCACCACGCTGCCGGTGTACCCCACGCAGCTCTTCGAGTCCGTGGGGCAGCTGGTGCTCTTCGTGGCGCTCCTGTACGCGCGCCGCTTCCGCCGCTTCCACGGGCACATCTTCGCCCTCTGGCTGATGGCCTACGCCGTCCTGCGCACCACGGTGGAGCTGTTCCGGGGGGACCTGGAGCGCGGCACCCTGCACGGCCTGTTGGAGTCGCTGGGGGCCCAGGGGCTGGCCGGGGCGGTGCCCCTGGAGGCCTGGTACAACGTGTCCACCAGCCAGTTCATCTCCCTGTGCATGTTCACCTTCGGTGCGGTGCTGCTGGCCCGCCACCGGCCGGCGGGTGAGGCGCCGGGCCTGGGACCGACCCCGTCCGCGGCCTGAGGTTGCGAGCGGCGCCCGGGTTGAGGACACTCCAGGAACATGCCGCCGCCCGACAACACCCGGTCCGCCGCCAAAGGTGGGGCCCGGCCCGCGCAGGACGCCAGCTCTTCCAGCGAAGCCGCCCTCCAGGAGTGCGAGGCGCTGGAGGCGGAGATCGCGGAGCTGCGCCACACCTACGAGCAGTACTTCCTGGGCATGGAGCGGCAGGCGCCCATCCGCGCGCACGAAGACCTCAAGAAGCGGATGATGCGGCTCAAGGGCGCCTTCGTGCGCAGCACGTCGGTGAAGTTCCGCGTGCAGAGCCTCCACAACAAGTTCCTCACGTATGAGCGGCTCTGGGTGCGGACCATCCAGGAGATTGAAGCCGGCACCTACCACCGCGACCTCGCCAAGGCCCGCCGCCGCTCCGTGGCCCAGAAGCAGCCCGAGGCGTCCGGCGAGCGCCGCAAGGACGTGGTGGAGCTGCCGGAGGAGATCTCCGACATGGACTTCGAGGAGGTGGCGGAGCTGGTGGGCCGCGTGTCTCCCAACGAGCCCAAGG
>NZ_RAWG01000546.1 GCF_003611735.1 Corallococcus sicarius
GGGGAGGGGGGACGGCGGTGGGCACGTTCAGCGCGGGCGCGCCGATGAGCCCCATCACGCCTCCGAGCACGCCTTCCAGGCCGCCGCTCTTGAGGATGTAGCCGTCCGCGCCGGAGTTCTTCACCTTCGCGTCCAGCTCCGCCTCCGAGATGTCGGAGTAGAGGACCAGCTTGGCGACGACCTTCTTCACCTGCCGCAGGTACTCGACGACGTCATCGCCGAACATCTCCGGCATGTTGACGTCCATGAGGATGAGGGCGAACGGGCCCTCGGCGAGCTTCTGGTCGAGCGTCGCCAGATCGGGCGCGCCCACGGCCTCATAGCCGGCGGCCGTCAGGGCGCGGACCGTGAGCTCCAGCAGCATCGGGCTGTCGTCAATGACCAGTACGCGGGACATCGTCCTCCTCAGGGGCTCCCGGCCCTCAACCCTACACCTTTGGCCCCCGGCGAACCATCGAAACGGCGAGCAGGCGGACAGTCTTGGATGGACCCTTGACCCTTTTTCACCCTGTCCAGGATACTTCGGCGCCTTGACCCCGACCTCCACTCCCCTCCAACGCGCGCTTCGCCAGGCGCCGGACCGCACGCTGGCCGCTCAGGCCCGCCCCGAACTGGAGTTCTTCTGCTTCCGGGTGGGAGAGCTGCGCTTCGGCGTTCCCAGCGAGAACGTCACCGAGGTGCTGCGCGCCGGCCTGCTCACGCCGCTGCCGCGCACGCCGTCCTTCATCATGGGCGTCACCGGCCACCGCGGTCAGGTGCTGCCCGTGGTGGACCTGCTGCGCTTCCTCAGCAAGGGTGAAGCGCGCATCGGTCCGCGCACGCGCATCTTCGTAGGCGTCAGCGGCAGCTTCGTCTCCGGCGTGGTGGCGGACACCGTGCTGGGCCTGCGCCGCGTGCCCGTCTCCGACATCCTCCCGCCGCCCCTGGGGGGCGACGCGGCCGCCGAGCACCTGCTGGGCATCGTGTCGGGCGGCGGCCCGCATGACGGCCTCAACCTGCTCAACTTCTCCAAGCTCCTGCAGACGGCCCGTCAGCGCGCGGTGGTGCGATGAGCACTGGCGACGTGAACGGTGTCGCGGACGATCGCTCCGCGGAGGAGCTGGGAGAGGTGGACATCCTCTTCTTCCAGATTGGCGACTCCGAGTACGGCACGGACGCCTCGCAGGTGCTGCGCATCGACCGGGCGCTGCCGGACGACCTCACCGTGCGAGACCTGGGCCTGCCGCACCGGGGCCTGCGCGCGCTGGTGTTCGACACCCCGGAAGGCGAGGGCCACCTGAAGGTGGACGCCGTCAACGGGGTGCGCTCCGTCGCGCTCGCCGTGTTACGCCGCATGCCCGCAGCCGCGGCGGCGGCCCCCTATGCCGTGGGCATCTGCCTGGATGAAGTCTCCCAGCGGCCCGTGTTGCTCATTGATTTGGCGGAAACCTTGAAGACGCAAGGAAGGCACTGACACACATGTCCCTGGAGAGCCCCAACGACAAGCCCGCGGCGAAGTCCCGCGGTGCCAAGAAGTCCCCGGGCGCGAAGGCCGGCGCCGACGCCGCCAACGCCATTGATCCGCTCAAGCCCTTCACCGAAACGCTGATGGCGGTGCTGTCCGGAAACCTCAACGCGCGCGTGCCCCAGGACCGCGTCCAGGCGGACCCGACCGGCTTCGGCCACCTGCTCAACCAGGTGCTGGAGAACTTCTCCTCCGCGGAGCACCGCAAGCAGGTGGCGGCGCAGGAGATCGACCAGGCGCTCGACTCGCTCATCATCCTGGTGCGCGAAGGCGACCTGTCGCGCTGGAACACGTCCACCGAGGACCCCCAGCTCGGGCCCCTCCTGGAGGGCTTCGGCAAGGTCATTGAGACGCTGCGCATCTTCGTGCGGGAGATCAACGAGGCCGCGCTGCGGCTGTCGTCCTCCGCCAACCAGGTGCTGGCGGCGTCCACGCAGCACGAGACGTCCTCCACCGAGCAGGCCGCGGCCATCCATGAGACGACCGCGACCATGGAGGAGCTGAAGCACGCCTCCGCGCAGATCGCGGAGAACGCGGGCAGCGTGGCGCGCGTGGCGGAGGAGACGCTGGGCGCGGCCCGCGCGGGTCGCGGCGCGATTGGCGAGTTCATCCAGGCCATGCAGCAGATCCGCAGCGACGGCGTCGCGGTGGCGGACTCCATCTCCAAGCTGTCCAAGCGCGTGGAGCGCATTGGCACGGTGGTGGAGGTCATCGACGAGATCGCGGACCGCTCCGACCTGCTGGCGCTCAACGCGGCGCTGGAAGGCAGCCGCGCGGGCGAGGCGGGCAAGGGCTTCTCCATCGTCGCGGCGGAGATGCGCCGGCTGGCGGAGAACGTCCTGGAGTCCACCAAGGAGATCAAGAACCTCATCACGGAGATCCGCGAGGCCACGGCCGCGGCGGCGGGCGCGGCGGACGCGTCCAAGCACGCCACGGAGTCCGGTGAGAAGCTGGGCGCGGTGGCGGCGCAGGCCGTGGAAGGCATCCTCGCCGGCGTGCAGGAGACGAGCGACGCGGCCCGGGTCATCAACCTGGCCACGCAGCAGCAGCGCACGGCCACCGAGCAGGTGGTGGCGTCCATGGCGGAGATCGAGGACGTGACCCGTCAGACGACGCAGGCGTCGAAGCAGGCCACCGGGGCCGCCGCCGAGCTCACCCAGCTTGCGGGCCGGCTCGCCGAGCTCATCAAGCGCTTCAAGGCCGACTAGGCGTTCTCCTGAGGGGAGACCAAGGCGTTGGGGGACGCGGAAGACGCGCCCCCCGGCCTGCCACCCATGGACACCGAGGCCCTCAAAAAGTCCCTCCTGAAGAAGTTCCAGGAGGTCACGGCCGACCGACTCCAGAAGATCCAACTGGGAGTCATCGACCTGGAGAAGGAGACCGCGGATCAGGCCGCGGACGACGTCGCGCGCGAACTGCACACGATGAAGGGCGAGGCCCGCATGCTGGGCCTGGCCGCCATCGGTCAGCTCGCGCACGCCGCCGAGGACGTCCTGCGCGCCGAGCGCGAAGGCAAGACGGCCACCGAGACCGCCACCGACGTCATGCTCCGCGCATGCGACGTGCTGTCGGACCTCATCGAGGACCTGGACGCCGCCCACACCGGGTCCACCGCCACCGAGGAGATGGTCAAGGCCCTGTCGGAGGTGTCCGGCCACCCGGTGCCCGCGCTGGGGCCGGTGCGCAGGCCCGCGGCTTCGTCCGCGCCCCC
>NZ_RAWG01000547.1 GCF_003611735.1 Corallococcus sicarius
CAGGTGGCCCCCCGGGCCCCTCCGCTCGTGATTCCCGCGTTGCCCGTGCTGCCCCGGAACAATGAGGCCGAGAAGAGGCTGGCGAAGCGGTTGGATGGGCTCGTCGCGGAGCTGCGCAGGCGCACGGAAGGCCTGGACGTGGCTCCGGACCTGACGCGGCAGCTCGTGCAGATCTACAGCTCCGCCACCGGGGAGCAGACCGCGACCCAGCGCATGGAGGTGAACCAGGCGCTGGACGCATGGCAGGAGAAGCTGAAGGCGCGCTTCCCGAAGTGAGCTGAGACACGCATTCCCCGGAAGAGCGCGCGGATGGAGGTGTTTCCGCAGCGGGGAAGCGGTGGGACGGGTGGACGCCGGCCCGAGCCCATGCCATGGGAAGAGGAGTCCCCGCAAAGCAGCAGGCAGCCGAGCGGGGCCAGCGCGTACCGTGTTGTTTCAAAAGACGGCGGTGCGCGCGGTACCCTCACCCGATGGCCGGCGCACCCATGAGCACTCCAGGAATTCCCGACCCGGCGCCGTTCCCCGCGCCCACGTCGCCGGAGCGCGGCACCCTGCCCCCCGTGGATCCGCTGGTGTCGATGCAGCTGGGCGAGTTCGTCATCGAGGAGCGCATCGGCTCCGGAGGCATGGGTGTCATCTACCGTGCGGTGCATCCGCTCATCGGCAAGCAGGCGGCCGTCAAGGTGCTGCGGGCGGAGCTGATGTCGCCGGAGCAGGCGCAGCGGCTGCTGGTGGAAGCGAAGGCGGTGAACGCCATCCGCCACCCGGGCATCCTGGACATCTTCAACTGCGGCGCGCTGCCGGATGGGCGTCCGTATGTCGTGATGGAGCTGCTCCAGGGCCGGTCGTTGGAGGACGTGCTGCGCGTGCAGGGCCGGTTGAATGTCGGGATGACGGTCTGGGTGTTGGATCAGCTCCTGTCGGCGCTGGCGGCGGCGCACCGTGCGGGCGTGGTGCACCGGGATTTGAAGCCGGAGAACGTGTTCCTGGTGGAGGTGCCGGACACGGCGCCCACCCTCAAGCTCGTGGACTTCGGCATCGCGCAGGTGATGCAGGCGGAGGAGCCGCCCCCGTCCGGGGTGAAGCGCCCGTCCGGAGTGAAGCGTCCGATGACGGGCACGCCGGAGTGCATGTCCCCGGAGCAGATCCGCGGATGGCCGGTGGGTCCGGCGGCGGACCTGTACGCGGTGGGCATCCTGGCGTTCCAGATGCTGACCGGAGCCCGCCCGTTCCAGGGCGAGCACATGCAGGTGATGTTCGCGCAGGTGGAGCAGTCGCCGCCTGCGCCCTCCACGCGCGCGGAAGGCATCGCGCCCGGGCTGGACGCGCTGGTGCTCCAGTTGCTGGAGAAGGACGCAGCGCGGCGTCCGGCGTCCGCGCAGGCGGTGCGCGAACAGCTCCATCAGCTCGCGAGGGAGCTGTCCCTGGAGGGGCCGAAGGGAAGCATCCTGGCCTTCACGCCGCCGACCTTCGCGGCGCCCCCGCCGTCCGCCATGGTGCAGCCAACGACGCGCTGGGGCCGCGCGCCCATCGCAATGGCGGCCGTCGTGGCGCTGGCACTGCTGGGCATGGGGACGGGCGTGCTGACGTGGGCTCGGGAAGCGGCGCCGGAGGCGAAGGCCCCTGTCGCCGTGGAGGCCCCTTCCAGGCCGCGCGTGAAGGCGCCGCATCCGGTGGGGCCGCTCGACACGTGGGAGACGGTGCTGATCAGGAGCCGTGCTCCGGCGGTCCTGCTGCCGTCCGCCGCGCTCCCAGTGGCGGGCCTTGAAGCGCCACTGGGTCCTGCCCGGTAGCCGCGCCCCAGGGGCGGCACAGGAGCAGCCGGGCACCGAACGCATGAAACCAGGCTGGCGGCTGATCCGTGGCTGGAGCAGCTGAGCGCGCGCATCCCCAAGTGATCAACGCGGGCGAAGGTTCGCGCAGCGCGGGAAGTCAGCCACGACCCTGGATGGGTCATCCCATCGGATCATCGCCATCCGAGGAAAGTGTTCTCCTTGAGGTTTGAATGCCCCGGGAACGCGTGGCTATGTTCGCGGCGCCCCCGCCCATGAAAAGCACTCTCTCCTCAGGAACCGATACCAAGAAGTCCGTGCATCCAGAGTCGCGGTCCGCTGCTCCCGCGGATCCATTGCTGGGCACGCAACTGGGTGAATTCGTCATCGAGGAACGCATCGGGTCGGGCGGGATGGGCGTGGTGTACCGCGCGGTGCATCCCCTCATCGGTAAGCAGGCAGCCGTCAAGGTGCTGCGGGCGGAGCTCGTGTCTCCGCAGCAGGTGCAACGCCTCCTCGTGGAGGCCCGCGCGGTCAATGCCATCCGGCACCCGGGCATCATCGACATCTTTGGATTTGGCAGCCTTCCGGATGAGCGGCCCTACGTCATCATGGAGCTGCTGCGGGGACGGCCGCTCTCCGACTTCGTCCGCGCGAAGAATCGGATGGATGTGGAGAGCGCGGTCTGGGTCCTGGATCAGGTTCTGGCCGCGCTGGGTGCCGCGCATCGAGCAGGCGTGGTGCACCGCGACCTGAAGCCCGCGAACGTCTTCGTGGTCGAATCGCCGGAGACGCCGACCACCATCAAGCTGGTCGACTTCGGCATCGCCAAACTGCTGGAGTCGCACGAGAGCCCCCTCACCGCGGATGGATTCATCCTGGGGACCCCGGACTTCATGGCGCCAGAGCAGATCCGCGGAAGCACCGTGGGCCCGGCAACGGACCTCTACGCCGTGGGCGTGATGATGTTCCAGTTGCTCACGGGAGAGCGTCCGTTCCAGGGCGGCTCCGTCCAGTTGATGTTCGCGCATGTGGATCAGTCACCGCCGCCGCCCTCGTCGCGCATCCCGGGCATCCCACCGGAACTCGACACGCTGGTCCTGCACCTTCTGGCGAAGGACCCCGCCCTGCGGCCGGCTTCCGCGGAGGCCGTGCGGGAACAGCTGAAGCGCATTCCAATGCGCATGGCGCCCCATGCACCGTCGGTCGCGAAGAACCACGACGCCTCCCCCGTGGCGGCTCCTGCGAGCACTGAAACCGTCACGTCCAACACCCAGGGTGGGCTCAAGGCTCCTCACGGTTCACGAGGACGCGCGGCATGGATCGGCGGGGCGCTGCTGCTCCTGGGCCTCGGAGCCGCCGTCGTCTGGCCGAAGCCCCCGGCCCCGGCTCCTTCCGTCGTTGGGGTCGTACCCTCCCC
>NZ_RAWG01000548.1 GCF_003611735.1 Corallococcus sicarius
CCCCTGCCCTCCAGGAAGGCGACCGGCGCGGCCCCCGCTCCCTTCGGAAAGGGAGGGCGACCGCGCCGGAAGGCGACGTCAGGGCTGTCCCCGAGGGACGGCTACGGGTTGGCCTCGTTGGCGCCGTGGCACTTCTTGTACTTGCGGCCGCTGCCGCAGGGGCAGGGGTCGTTGCGGCCCACGCGGGGGGCATCCGAGCTGGCGGCGCTGGCGGCACGCTGGGCAACAGGGGGAGCGATGGGCTCCGCCAGCTTCCCTTCGGCGTCCGCGCGGCCTTCCACGGCCTTCTTCTGCTGCTGGGCGAGCTGCCGCTGGATGCGGGCCGTCTCCTCCGCCGCGCTGGAGGCGGAGCGGGCCTGCACGCGCATCATCTGGCTGACGAACTGCGTCTTGATGGCGGCCAGCATCTGGATGAAGCCCTGGTAGCCTTCCTTCTTGTACTCCTGCTTCGGGTCCTTCTGGCCGTAGCCGCGCAGGCCGATGCCCTGGCGCAGGTGGTCCATGGCCAGCAGGTGGTCCTTCCACAGCTGGTCGATGGTGGCCAGGTACCGGTACTGCAGGAAGCGCATGAAGTCTTCGCTGAACTCCTGCTCGCGGGCGGTGAAGACCTTCTCCGCCGCCTGGTAGATCTGCTCCTGGAGCTCCTCCCGGTTGCCGGTGCCCTCGAAGCTCATCTCCAGGTTGAAGGACTCCTTCACCGCCGCGGACAGCGCTTCGATGTCCCAGGTGTCGGAGCTGCGCGTGGCGGCGTAGGTGTCCGTCAGGGACACGACGGCGTCGTCCATCGCGTCCAGGACCATCTCCCGGAAGTCCGCCCAGGTGATGACGCGCTCGGAGCGGGTCTTCACGCGGGTCTTCAAATCCTCCTCGTACTCCACGAGCGGGACGCCCGCGCCCGACGCGAGCACCTGGCGGCGCAGCTTGTAGATGGTGCGCCGCTGCTGGTTCATCACGTCGTCGTACTCGAGCAGGTTCTTGCGGATGTCGAAGTTGTGGCCTTCGACCCGCTTCTGCGCGCTCTCGATGGCCCGCGACAGCCAGATGTGCTCGATGACCTCGCCCTCTTCCATGCCCAGGCGCTCCATCAGGCTCTGGATGCGCTCGGACCCGAAGATGCGCATCAGGTCGTCCTCGAGCGACAGGAAGAAGCGGCTGGCGCCCGGGTCACCCTGACGGCCGGCGCGGCCTCGCAGTTGGTTGTCCACGCGGCGGGACTCGTGACGCTCGGTGCCGATGATGAAGAGGCCGCCAGCGGCCATGACCTCCTGGCGCTCCTGCTTCGTCAGCTCCTCGTTCTTCGCCGTCGTCTCCGCGAAGCGCTTCTCGTAGTCCGCCAGCGCGGCCTGGTAGGCCGTGAGGTCCACCGGCTCGCCGTCCGCGGACGACGACAGGGGCGGCTCCGGCGGCGGGCCCATGGCGCTCTTGGTCATGACCTCCGCGTTGCCGCCCAGGAGGATGTCCGTGCCTCGACCGGCCATATTGGTGGAGATGGTGACCGCGCCCTTGCGGCCCGCCTGCGCGACGATGTCCGCCTCGCGCTGGTGAGCCTTGGCGTTGAGCACGTTGTGCGGCACGCCGCGCTTCTTGAGGAAGTTGGCGACCACCTCGCTCTTGGCGATGGACACCGTGCCCACGAGCACGGGCTGCCCCGCCTTGTGCAGCTCTTCAATCTGACCGGCGACGGCCTCGAACTTCTCGCGCTCCGTCTTGTAGACCACGTCCTGCTCGTCGCGGCGCACCGCGGGCCGGTTCGTGGGGACGACGCGCACGTCGAGGTTGTAGATCTTGGCGAACTCCTCCGCCTCCGTGTCCGCGGTGCCCGTCATGCCGGACAGCTTGGAGTACATGCGGAAGTAGTTCTGGAACGAGACCGTGGCGAGCGTCTGGTTCTCGTTCTCGATCTTCACGCCCTCCTTGGCCTCGATGGCCTGGTGGAGGCCGTCGGACCAGCGGCGGCCCGGCATGAGGCGGCCGGTGAACTCGTCGACGATCTGCACCTCGCCGTCCTTCACCACGTAGTCCTTGTCGCGCTTGTAGAGCGTGTGCGCGCGCAGGGCCTGCTCGACGTGGTGGAGGGTTTCGATCTCGTCCGGGGCGTAGAGGTTGCCGACGCCCAGCTTGCGCTGGAGCTTGTCGATGCCGTCGTCGGTGAGGGCCACCGCGCGGTGCTTCTCATCCAGGGTGTAGTCCTGGTCCGGCACGAGGCCCGGGATGACCTTGTCCACCGTGAGGTACTTGTCGGTGCTGTCCTCGGTGGGGCCGGAGATGATGAGCGGCGTGCGGGCCTCGTCGATGAGGATGGAGTCCACCTCGTCGACGATGGCGTAGTTCAGCTCCCGCTGGACGTAGTCCTGCAGGCGGAACTTCATGTTGTCGCGCAGGTAGTCGAAGCCGAACTCGTTGTTCTGCCCGTAGGTGATGTCCGAGCGGTACGACTCCTGGCGCTGCTTGTCGGACAGCTCGTGGAGCACGCAGCCCGTCGTCATGCCCAGGAACTTGTAGACGCGGCCCATCCACTCCGCGTCACGACGTGCCAGGTAGTCGTTCACGGTGACGACGTGGACGCCCCGGCCGGACAGCGCGTTGAGGTAGGAGGGCAGCGTGGCGGTCAGCGTCTTGCCTTCACCGGTGCGCATCTCCGCGATGCAGCCCTCGTGGAGGAACAGGCCGCCGATGAGCTGCACGTCGTAGTGGCGCTGGCCGATGACCCGGCGCGCCGCCTCGCGGGTGATGGCGAAGGCCTCGAAGAGGAAGTCGTCCAGCGGCCGGCCGTTCTGGATCTCCTGCTTCATCCGGGCCGTCTCGCGCGCGAAGTCCTCGTCCTGGAGGGCCTTCATGCGGGGTTCCAGCTCGTTGATGCGAGCAATCTTCAGTCGGGCCTTCTTGAGCTCGCGCTCATTCTTCGTCCCGATGAGCTTCTTTAGCGTCCATTCAATCATGTTGGCTCTCTCGCCGGAGAATCCTCGAAGGAAGGCGGCGAGTGAAGGGAATTCCCAGGAGATGTAAGGGAGAACCAGACCAAAACCACGCGCGCCCCCCGAAACTTCCTCTCGGCTGGCCGCCCGGCGCGCGGTGGCCCAGAGTAAAGCGGAACCGAGTCCACGCAATGTCCCCTAAGCAGATTCAACGTCCCCGCGCTGCCAAGACTTCATCCGGCCGCTCCTCCCCGGGCCCCCGC
>NZ_RAWG01000549.1 GCF_003611735.1 Corallococcus sicarius
CCGCTGGCCCCTCCCACCCCCCAGGCCAACAGCAGGCAGTGGACCGGGACCCACCCGGGTCGGGAATAAATGCGACGGCAAATTCTCCCCTGCGTTCACTTAATGCACGCATCCACCGACAGATGCTTCAAACGCGAAGGCCCCGTCTTACAAGTTTGAAGCATTGCCCCGATTTCCCGGTCTGCGTGGGTTCCTCCCGTCGTTTCAAGCAGTTGCGAGAACTCTCAATTCCTGAGAAGCAGTGTTTTCGTAAAATTCTCGCCTGTACTTGAAAAACGTGCCTCTCCTGTGACACAGTGTTCTCGAATCTTTCCACTTTAGGAGGATTACATGTACGAGAAGCGAGTACGCGGCGCTCTGGGTGCCGCAGCCCTGTCCCTGATGGTCGGCGCCTGCACTGACGGCGCTCCTGCTGCGAACAACGAGGAGGCCAACCTCCAGAAGGCGACCGCCAACCTGTCGGCGGGTCAGAAGGTGATCGCGGCCGACACGGACGCGGTCCCCACCTTCGTCACCGGTTCCTTTGGTTCCGTTCCTGCGCCGTCGGCCATCCAGGGCATCGCTGCGCAGCAGCAGCTGGCTCCGGTACTCGCGGGCGTGGCGCCGATGTTCCGCCTGGACCCGAACGACCTGTTCCTGAAGAAGGCCTACGTCGGCTTCGACGGTGACACCCACTTCCGTTACGGCGTGACCCACAACGGCATCCTGGTGCGCGACGCGGAAGTGCGTCTGCACGCCCGCAACGGCAGCGTGTTCGCGGTGAACACGAACGCCCGTGGCGACCTGAAGGGCGAGGCGAAGGCCACCATCGCCGCCGAGGCGGCCATCGCCGCGGCGACGGGCGACCGCAGCGCTCCCGAGCGCGCCTCCTCCGAGGGCGAGCCCCAGCTCGTGTACCACCGCTCGGGCAACGAGCTGGTCCTGACGTACGAAGTTCGCGTCCTGGGCGCGCTGAAGGACACGACGCCGGTGGACAACACCGTGCTGGTGAACGCGAAGACGGGCGAGGTCTTCGAGATCCGCCCGAACATCCACTCCGCGCTCAACCGCGAAGTGCGTGACCTGGAGCACCGCACGTCGCTGCCCACGGCCGTCCGTGCGCGCTTCGAGGGTGACCCGGCCCACGCCGACGCGGTGGTCAACAACAACTACAACCACCTCGGCACCGTCTACAACTGCTACAGCGAGCTGTTCGGCCGCGACTCGTACGACAACGCCGGCAAGGTGCTGAAGAGCTACGTCCACTACAGCAGCAACTACGTCAACGCCTACTGGGATGGTACCCAGATGGTGTACGGCGACGGCGACGGCGTGAACGCCTCCAACCTGGCGAACTCGCTGGACGTGACGGCGCACGAGCTGACGCACGCGGTGACCTCGGCCGAGTCCAACCTCACCTACTCCGGTGAGTCCGGTGGCCTCAACGAGTCCTTCTCCGACATCTTCGGAGCGGTGTGCGAGTGGTACGGCAAGGGCAAGGTCATCGACGCGAACACCTGGATCGTCGGCGACGACGTCTGGACGCCGAACATCCCGGGTGACGGCCTGCGCTACATGGACGAGCCCACGAAGGACGGGGACTCGCTCGACTACTACCCGGACTACTCCTCCGGCGTGGACGTGCACTACAGCTCGGGTATCTCCAACCTGGCGTTCTACCTGATGTCCCAGGGTGGCACGCACCCGCGCGCCAAGACGACCCAGGTCGTCGCTGGCATCGGTCTGGAGAAGGCCGCCAAGGTCATCTACAAGATCAACACGGACATCCTGATCGCGTCGTCCAACTTCGAGGCGGCGAAGACCGCGTCGGAGCAGGCCGCGACCCAGCTGGGCTACTCCGCGGCGGAAGTCGCCTCGGTGGGCAACGCGTGGAAGGCCGTCGGCGTCGGCGTGCCGGTTCCTCCCCCGGTCACCACGCCCATCGAGAAGGGCGTGCCCGTGACGGGCATCAACGGCTCCTCCGGCAGCAAGCAGTACTACTCGGTGACCATCCCCGAGGGCGCCACGGACGTGACCTTCACGCTGTCCGGTGGCACGGGTGACGCGGACCTCTACGTCCGTCGCGCCAACGCCCCCACGGACTCGCTGTACGACTGCCGTCCGTACAAGTCCGGCAACAACGAGGTCTGCACGTTCCCGTCCTCCGGCACCGAGGCGATCTGGTACGTGATGGTCAAGGGCTTCACCTCCTACACGGGCACGTCGCTGTCCGTGACCTGGAAGGGCGGCTTCGTGAACATCGGCAACGAGACCCGCATCGAGGACCTCTCGGGCGTGCCGGGCTCCAGCCGCACCTTCATCATCGACATGCCCGAGTTCAAGGTGAACTCCGGCATCAACACCCTGTCCGTCGCCCTGGGCGAGGGTGAGGGCAACGCGGACGTCTACGTGCAGGCCGCCTCCGCCCCCACGCAGTTCAGCTACCTGTGCCGTGGCGTGAAGGAGAGCGCGACGGAGAGCTGCATCCTGCGCAATGTCCCGGCCGGCAAGTACTACATCACGATCTTCGGCGTCCCCAGCCTGGTGGACACCGAGGTCGACGGCTACATCAAGACCGTGTTCGCGGCGTCCTACAAGACGCTGTAATCCGCGACCGCTGTCCTGACTCACAGCCCCGGGCTCCCGCTTCCTCGCGGGACCCGGGGTTTCTCTTTGTCAGCTCAGGGCGTCGTGCCCAGCGGGCTTGAGGCCGTCAGCCGCATGGGCTGGGCGCGGCCGTAGGTGAGTGACCGCCACAGCCACTCCACCGGGCCGAAGCGGAAGCGCGCAAGCCACAGGTGGCTCAAGCCCAGCTGCACCGCGAAGACGCCCAGCGTCAGCAGCAGGCAGCGCGACGGCGGCAGCCGGCCCACGAGCCCCAGGCCCCAGCCGTCGTACAGCCACAGGCTCACCACCGTCTGCATCAGGTACAGCGACAGGGCCATGCGCCCCGCGGGCGCGAACACGCCCAGCACCTTCCTCCAGCGCTCCTTCTGGAAGAGCAGCGCGAAGGCCGCCGCGTAGCCCACGCCCATCACCAGGAAGCCCACATCCCGCAGCAGCCGCAGCGCCACCATCCACGGGGGCGGGCTGGCCGGAGGCCACCCCGGCATGCCCCGGTGGTACAGGGTCACCGCCAGCCCCACGCCGCCCAGCCGGGGCATCTGCCAGTCGCTGACCACGA
>NZ_RAWG01000054.1 GCF_003611735.1 Corallococcus sicarius
GCCGGTGGGCGGGCGAGGGTGTCATCGCGGACATACCTTTTCGGAGGGATGGGCATCGCTCCCAGGGCTGCCATCCTTGAGAGGTATCGAAACACCGGGGGAGGTACCCACCATGGGCAGGGCACTCAAGTTCGCGTCACGTGAGCAGGGATTGATCAGTGAGATGCGCAGCGGCCTCATTGACGTCCAGAGCTACGAAGACATCCACACGGTCATCGCGGACGTGCTGGTCCAGCTCTGTGGCGCGGACCACGTCGCGCTGGGCTTCGCCAACCTGGATGGCTCCGCCGGGCTGGAGTGGATGACGCGCACGGCGATGCCCCTGCTCAAGGACTATCCGGAGTGGGCGCTGCGCTGCTTCGTGTTCCAGGCCACCATGGCCCAGCCGAACATCGTGCTCAGCGGGCCGCAGATGCTGCGAGGCCAGGCGCTGGAAGACACGGAGACCTATCAGCGCAGTCGCGCGGTGGACCTGAACCTGCGGCACGTGCTGGCGGCGTTGCTCATGCAGGGACAGCAGGGGCTCAAGGGGGGCATCGCGGTGTACCGCGAAACCCAGCGGCCGTTTCCGCTCCAGGCCCAGCGGCTCCTCCAGGAGCTGACGCCGGACATCAAGGGCGCGGTGAGCAGCGTCCAGCGCTTCCATTCGGTGCGGATGGAGAACGACCTGCTCAAGGCCGTGTCCGTCGAACCGGGTGCCACGCTGTTCCTGTTGCCCCACCGGCGGGACATCGTGCGCACGCACACGGCCACGGCCCTGCTGGAGAAGTGGTTCGCGCCCCATGAGCTCCACCACGGCGTCCCCAGCGAGTGGATGGCCCTGGTGAATCACCTGTCGACCCAGGAGCGCACCCCGGACTCCGAGAAGGCCTCCCTGGTGAAGAGCCAGGATGGCAGGAAGTTGCAGGCGACGTTCACCCGGTCCCCGGTGCGGTGGGCCGGCCGGCTGTTGTGGGAGGTGCGCATCGTCGAGCAGTCCCACTGGATGAAGGACGAATGGCTCCAGGTGCTCACCGACAAGGAGATCGAGTTGGCGGACTGCCTGAACCAGGGCGCGGCCAACAAGGACATCGCCAAGACGCTCCACAACTCCGTGGAGACGGTGAAGGTGCACCTGAAATCGATGTACAGGAAGGTCGGGGTCCACTCCCGCACGGAGTTCCTCGCCAAGGTCCGCCGCTCATAGCGCGCGGTCGAAGAAGTCGCGCAGGTGGCGTGCGTAGCCTTCGGGGGCCTTCTGGGCGTACTCGCCGTGGGCCGCCTCCGGCACCTCCCACAGCTGCTTGGGCTCGCACGCCGCGCGGTAGAGACGGCCCCCCAGCTTCTGGGGCCCGTCCGGGTCGCTGCCCCCGTTGATGAGCAGCAGCGGCCGGCCCTCCAGCCGGCACATCCCGTCCAGCGGTCGCACGGCCTCCACGTCGATGCCCGCCCGGCGCAGCCCCCACAGCACGGCCCAGGTGCTCGCGCCGTAGTGCGAGCCCATGTCCCCCGCGAGGTCCGGGAACGCGCCCGCCACCGCCACCGCCTTCACGCGCGGGTCGTCCTGCGCCACCAGCAGGGCCGTCGTGCCCCCCAGGGAGAAGCCGAAGAGGCCCACCCGCCCCGGAGTCACGTCGGGCCGCGCCCGGACGAAGGCCAGGGCCGCGCGCACGTCCTCGCGCTCGGTGTCGCCCCAGCCAATCGCGTCGCCGTCGCTCTCCCCCTGGCCGTGCAGGTCGAACAGCAGCACCCCGTGGCCCGAGCGCGTGAGGACACCCGCCTCGAAGAGCAGCTGCGTGCGGTTGGCCGCGAAGCCGTGCACCAGCACCACCGCCGTGCCGTCGCGCGACGGCACGTACCAGCCGCGCAGGACGTGCCCGGCCGCCGGGAAGGACACCTCCTCCAGACCCGCCAGCGCGTCCGGCCCGGAGGGACGCGTCACCGGGATGCGCGCCGGGTGCACCAGGGCGCTCGCCGTGCGCAGGCCCCGCACCGCAGTGAACACGCCGAAGCCCACCGCACCCAGGGCCAGCACCGCCGCGAGGACCCGGAACCACCGCACGCGAACCTGCTTCGAGGACACGCGTCAGCTCCGCACGGACGCGGCGTCGCGCCAGCGCTCGACGAGGTCTCGTGCGGCGACTCCCCATTCGGGGTACTCGAAGGTGAAGCCCGCGTCCAACAGGCGCCCGGGCACCACGCGGCGGCTCTTGAGCAGCAGCTCCGTGTCCGTGCGCATGAAGAACGCGCCCACCTCCAGCATCCACTTCGTCGCGGGCAGCCCCACGCGCACGTTCGCCGCCTCGCGCAGCTTCGCCATGAACTCCCGATGGGGCAGGGGATGGGGGGCCGCGAGGTTCACCGGCCCGTCCAGGTCCTCGCGCTCCAGCAGCAACTGCACCGCGCGCACGAAGTCCTGGTCGTGGATCCACGACACGAACTGCTCCCCGCTGCCCGCGGTGCCACCCAGGCCCCGGCGCGTCAGGCCCAGGAGCACGTCGAAGATGCCCTCGCGGTCCGGAGCCATCACCATCGCGGCGCGCAGCGCCACCTTGCGCGTGCGCGGCGTGTTCGCCTCCGCGAGCGTGCGCTCCCACGCCCGGGCGATGTCGATGCTGCGCTTCCAGTACGCGGGCACCCCTGGCTCGTCCCCGCCAATGCGCCCCGTGGCCTCGTCGTTGGGCGCGTCCAGCCGGTGCGCGTACACCGTTGCGGTGCTCATCTGCAGCCACACGCGCGGCGGCCGCGCGGCCTGCTCGATGGCCTGTCCCACCGCGCGCGTGGAGTCCACCCGCGAGTCCATCATCTGGCGCAGGTTCTCCTCCGTGTAGCGGCAGTTCACGCTGCGGCCCGCCAGGTTGATGACCGCGTCGGCGCCGTCCACCTCTCGCGCCCAATCCCCCACGGTGCGTCCGTCCCAGTTCACCGTGCGTGCCACGCCCCCGCCACCCCGGCTCACGAGGACCACGTCGTCACCCCGCGCGAGGAACGCCCGCGCCAGCAGTGCGCCCACCTGCCCCGTGCCACCCGGCATCACGATCTTCACGGTCGACCCCCTTCGCGTGCCCTGCGATCCCAGGAATAACGTGCCGGGCCCGGCTCCTGCCCGTCCATTTCCCGGGATGTCGCGGGTTGGGCGGGAAAAAACCAACTGGAGCGGAGGGAAAATGCAGGGGGTGACGCAACCGGGCGGGGCCTGGGGCGAGAATGGCTCATCCCCCACCTCGAAGCCGAGGACCGTCATGCTCATCTCGTCCCGCCCGCTCTCCGCGCCCCGCACCTCGACGGTGTCCACGTCGGCTTCCAGCTTCGAGGCCCGCGCGCCGAAGAAGACCCCCGCCAAGCCCACGGCGCCGGTGGATGACTTCACGCCGGCCGGTCCGGATCCCCGCTACGACGGGATGAAGGACCAGGTCCTCATCAAGGCCCTGCGCGACGCGGTCTCCCAGCACAAGGACCTGGGCTACAACGGCGCGCGGAAGATCATCTTCACGACCCTGGACAACCACGACGGCATCGTCACGTGCGTCTACACGGGCAAGGAACTGAAGACGAACAAGATTCCCAGCAGCAACGTGATGAACACCGAGCACACCTGGCCCCAGTCCAAGGGCGCCACGGGCGCGGCGAAGTCGGACCTGCACCACCTGTTCCCCACCGACAGCAAGGCCAACTCCATCCGGGGCAACTACCCGTTCGGCACGGTGAAGACGGTGAAGTGGACGGAGAACGGCGCCAAGTTCGGCACGGACGACAAGGGCCGGATGGTCTTCGAGCCGCCCGAGGCCCACAAGGGCAACGTGGCGCGCGCGCTGTTCTACTTCTCCACCGTGTACAACAAGCGCATCCCGCCCGAGGAGGAGACGGTCCTCAAGCAGTGGAACACGCTGGACAAGGTCGACGCCGCCGAGGTCAAGCGCAACGACGCCATCCAGACCCACCAGCAGAACCGCAACCCCTTCGTGGACGACCCGACGTTGTCGGAGCGCATCGCGGACTTCTAGAGTCCCCGCATGTCCCGTCCTCTCGCGCCCTTGTGGGCGCTCGTTCCCAGCCGTACCGGCGTGCCCCTTCTGAAGGTGGGAGGCACGCCCGAAGCGCCCGGTCCCCTGGACTGGCCCGCCTGCGAGATGTGCAGCGGGCCGCTGCGCTTCCTCTTCCAGCTCCCGCACGTGGAGGGAAAGCTGGACCTGGCGCCGTACGCGTCGGTCCACGTCTTCCAGTGCGAGAACCCCGACTCCGTCTGCTTCCGGTGGGACCCCGAGGAGGGCGCCAACGCCGTGGTGGCGGTGAAGGCCGGCGCGCCTGCCGTCAGCGAGCCGCCGGGCCCGGTGAAGCCGTACGCGGAGTGGACGCTCGGCTTCGAGCCCGCCACCGAGGACACCGAGGCCCTGTCGGTGGACGTCAACGAGGCCACGGACGAGCAGCTGGCCGCGTTGGACCGCGCGCAGGAGACGGCGCCGGAGAGCAAGGTGGGCGGCGTGCCCGGCTGGCTCAACGGCGAGGCGACGCCGGAGTGCTGTGACGCGCCCATGCGCTTCGTCGCGCAGCTCTCCGCGATGCCGTACGGCCTGGAGTTCGGCGACAACGGCCGGGGCTACCTCTTCCGGTGCACGCGGGACGACTGCCCGCGGCCCTTCCGCTTCCTCACGCAGGGCGCCTGAGCTACGGCCCCGGCGGGGGGAGTCCACTGCCCGGCAAGACGGACACCTCCGAGCCGGTGGCGACGAAGGCGGAGTAGGGCGTGCCCTGGAGGGCTTCGGAGAAGGCGGGGCCATAGAAGCGGGGCACGTCGCAGTCGAAGGCCGTGTCCCGGGCGCGCCAGACGCTCCAGCGCGGGTGTTCCACGCGGTACTCGGCGCAGCCGCCGTCGCGTTGGGCGGTGTAGCCCCAGTAGTGCTCGGTGATGAATTCCTCCTGGGAGCCGGGGGTGCTCTCCGCCGGAGCGCCGGACGTCCGGGCGGACAGCTGGTGCCAGCGGCCGTGGGACTTCCACGCGTATTCGACGTGTCCGGGCGAGCCCGTGTCGGCGCCGTCCATGTTCACGGTGTGGCGCATGGGGAGCGCGACATAGGGCTCGTTGTAGAGGACGCGCGCCACGGTGGCGATGGCGAGCCGGGGGACGATCTCCCGCACGAACACCACGCCGCGCCGCCAGCCTTCAGGACCCTGGCGGCGCACGTAGAAGCGCAGGTTCACTTCATCGAAGTCCCGGTGGAACGGCACCGCGATGCCTCGCACGCGTGTGTCGAGGAAGCGGAAGCCGACCATGCTCGCGAAGGTGTGGCCCTGCCACGCGTCGAGTTCCGTGCCCTGGGGCACGAGGGGCCGCAGCACCGCCGGATCCACCTCGTAGTTGAGCATCAGGAGGTACCGCCACGTCGCCGTCAGGAAGGGGCGCATGGTGAGGGTGTAGCGCGCGCGGGGCGCGTGAGACCAGGGCAGTGGGTCGTTCGCAGAAGTCGTCATGTCGGATGGGAACGGAAGGATTCATGGCGCCCTCCTTGATGGGTGGGGCCTCCAGCCCGAGGTGGATGATGCGCGCGAACGTCGTGGTGTTGTGCGTGGCCCTTCTCCTCACGGGCTGCACCGGAGTGGAGACGTCCTCGCGGAGGGGTGGCTCGCGAGTCCTCCGGCAACGAGCGGCCTCCGTGTCGGACGGCTTCGGTGAGACGCGGTCAGGCACCGATGCGGAGGACGAAGACCCCGAGGAGGTGGAAGGCGGACAGCGGCTGCACCGCCGCCCTCCGGAGCGGATGCCGAGGGGGACGGTCATCATTCCACCGGGCCCTGGGAAGCTGTCACGGCAGGCCGTGGAGATGGGCCTGCTGGACGTGGACGCCTTCGAGAAGCTGCTGGTGCGTGCCGGACTGGAGGAATTGGACGAGCTGCCCATTCGCCACAATCCCTTCACGCCGGAGGACGCTGTCGAGGTGCTGGGACGGCTGATGCAGAAGCCGGTGACGTTGGGCACCTTCCCGACGCGCATGGCGGCGGGCTTCCTGCTGCGCGAGGTGCTGGAGCGAGGGGACGTCTCCCGCGAGGAGTTGGTGCGCCGGGTGAGGCGCTTCGCCCGCGAGCAGGTGGCGGTGCTGCGGCCGGACGGCTACCTCGCGTGGGCCCTCGACGGAAGCACGCAGCAGAAGGTGGCACCGGTGGAGTGGAAGGGGGGGGGCGTTTCGCGCGGGGCACTTCGAATTGGGGCGCTTCTACAGCGGGCGAGGCGGTGTCTTCCGCACGGTGGATGCGCGGCTGCGAAGCGTGGAGGGGCCGCCACTGGCCGAGGTGTACGACGACGCTGACGTCATCAACCGCTCGCTGGACGGCGCCGAGGATGCCTTCGTGGAGCTGTACCACGCGCTGGGGCAACTGCTCTCGCACCCCGCGGACAGCATCGCGGGACTGGGACATCTGCCTTCCGCCGTGGTGGCCCTCATCGGCTCGTCCCCCGCGTACTGGGAGCGCTTCCAGTCCATGACGGAGGGGGAGCAGATTCGCGAGGTGGCCCGGCTGACGACGGGGCTCCTCGTCACCTGCGGTGCGGCCTCTGCCACGACGCGAACGCTGACGGGGATGATGGCGGGCGCGGAGGCCTCCGTGCCGGTGCTCTCGTTGTCCGTCGAAGGCGCGCTGGCGGTGGAGCGCATCGCGGTGCCGGTGGGACGCGCGGCGGCGGTGTTGAGCGGTGGGCCGGGCGCGGCCATCATCCTGCAGCGGGTCGATGACGCTGCGGGCTCGGGAGGTGAGAGCGGTGGCGGGCCGAAGGCATATGCATCCTTCAAGTCCTTCAAGCGGGCCATGGGGCCCGCAGGGGAGGGCAAGGAGTGGCACCACATCGTGGAGCAGACGGACGGGAACGTGGCTCGCTTCGGGCCACAGGCGATTCACAACGTGGAGAACGTGATCCCGGTCGACGAGGCAGTCCACCGGCAGATCAGCGGGCTCTACTCCTCGATTCGGTCATATTCTCAAGGCAAGACCGTGCGTACCTGGCTGAGCACTCAATCCCTGGAGGCGCAGCGGGCGTTCGGGCTGAAGGTCCTTCGTGATGTTGGGGTCACTCCGTGAAGCGTGAGTCGTTGAAGCAAGCTTCTGTTCCTGAACTGGCGGCCGCCTATGCGCAGGCGGCGGCACTGCACGGGCAGGCCTCCATTGAGGGTGCGCACCGCGTTGCCAACGCCCAGTACAAGAAGCTCATGGCTGCATGGAGAGCGCTGCGGAACGGGGGGGCGGACGGACGTGCTGCCTTGACCGTGCTCCTGCAAGACAGCAACCCTCATGTCCGGCTGTGGGCTGCATCCCATGTCCTGGAGTTCGCCCCCGGGGTTGCTGAAGCCGAGCTGGAGCAACTGGCCCACGGTCCTCCCAGCGTGGTGAGGCTCGACGCCGAAATGACCCTCCGTGAGTGGAGAGCCGGGAACCTGAAGTTCACCGAAGATTGAGCGGCGCCTTCTTGAAGTAAGCCCGTCGCTCCAGCCGCTCGCGCCACCGCAGCGCGGGTCGCTCCACCCCGTGGTGCAGGAGCAGCGAGGCAATCAACACCGCCACGGCGCCACCCACCAGCGTGAGGACGTGGAACGTGCCCAGGCCGTGGGGCTCCAGGGCGACTCGCACCGCGTGCTGCACGGCCTTGTGCGTGAGGTAGACGGTGAAGCTCAGCGCCGCGAAGGTCCGCACCCCCGGGATGCGGGCACAGAGGCTTGAGACCGCAGGGCCCGCCATCGACAGCAGCAGCGCCGCGTAGCCGATGGAGATCAGGGGGAACGCCAGCACTGCGTAGGGCAGCTCCCGGTCGTATTGCTGATTCACGAAGAACGCACCTCCGATACCCAGCAGCGCCACTGCCGGCAGGAGCAGGCCCGGCCTGTGCGTCCAGCGCTCCCACGCCGCGGGCCGGAAGACGCGCACCAGCGCGAGCATCACGCCGCACAGCAGTCCGTCGAGCCGCGCATACGTCGGGTAGTAGAGGACCGTGTCATAGGTGCGCCACGCCTCGTCGTCCGGGCCCAGGCCCCCGAAGAGGTGCAGCCACAGGCCGCCGCGCAGGAGCATTCCGGCCACCATCACGGCCACCGCGCCCGCGACGACATGGAGCGCCCGCACCCGCCCGCGCAGCGCGAGCACCGTGAGCGGGAGCACCAGGTAGAAGTGCTCCTCCACGCACAGCGACCACGCGTGGGAGAAACCGCTGATCCGCAGGCCGAAGTTCTGCGTGAAGGTGAGGAAGCGCCACGCGGGCACGGTGAACGGGCGCTCGGTCCAGGCCGGGACGAACACGTACAGCCCCAGCACGACGAGGAACGACGGCAGGATGCGCAGCGCGCGCCGCAGGTAGAAGCGTGGCAGCGACGGTGTCTCGCCCTTCGCCACCGGCTCCAGGAACTGCGAGCCGATGAGGAACCCGCTCAGCACGAAGAACAGCTCCACGCCCGTCCAACCGAAGTGGGCGAGCATCCGGTAGGTCTCGTGACCCTCGGGACGTGGGTGGTGGTAGAGGACGACGAGGACGATGGCCAGGCCCCGGAGCAGGTCCAGGCCGGCGAAGTGACGCGGTTCGGTGGCGTTCAGCGGAAGCGGCTTTCAGCGGGGGGGAGGGCGCGATGCTAACAGGGCCTGCGTCACCGTCCGCAACGTCGCTGTTTCAGGCCAGAAGCCCCGGCCGGCGTACTTCACCAGCCGCTCGGCGGTGATGCGCGGGCGGACCATCTGCACCACCCGGACCCTGCGTCGGAAGAGGTCCGCCCAGGCGTGTGGGCCCGCGTGGAGCCTCCGGCCGTCCAGCAGGAACTGGCAGATGCTCAGGTCCGTGAAGGCCAGCTGGTTTCGCACCGGTTCGCCTCCCCCCGTGAAGAGGGCCGGGATGTGGACGAGCTGGAGCAGGTGGCCCTCCGGTGAATGCAGCTCCAGCGCGTACATCTCCCGGCCGTCCGGGAACCGCCGCAGGCGCAGCCGCTCCTGGAGCGCGCCGTCCCCTTCGAACACCGCCCCGGCGCAGGGCGCGTGGTCGCTGCGGCCCAGGGCCCGGTCCCTCAACCACGGACCCCAGCGCGTGGCCCCCTTCCTCCGGCAGGGCGTGTAGCCCGTGGCCAGCATCCGCCGCGCGGTCCGCTCCAGCGCCTCGAGCGAACCGCAGAACAGGTCGTAGTCACCCGTGTCCCCACCGTCGCGCATCTCGCCGGTGAGCCAGCGCAGGAGGCGGCCTCCCAAGAGCCACGTGTCGTCGCCCAGCAGGTGCCGGTGCGGCAGCTCCGGCAGGCCGAGGATGCGCTGGACCTCCTGGAAGGACACCGGCGGCCGGTCCTCCAGCGCCGCCGGGTCCTTGCTGCCGTCCGCGCCCAGGAGCGCTCGCAGCTGCGCGGCCTCGGCCTGTGTGAAGCGTCGGGGCATGGCGGCTACCCGTCCCTTCCGGCGGACGTGGGCGCCGCGAGCAGGGTCCTCAGACGCTCGGCCAGCGCGTCCACGTGGGGCGGACGGATGAGGGTGAAGTGATCACCCGGCACCGCGTGCACCGTCACCCCGCCCTGAACGTGCTGCCTCCAGCCCAGGTCTTCCGCTGCCTCCGGACCCGCTTCGGCCCGCAGCAGCACCAGCGCTCTGTCGTACGGCCCGGGGACGTAGGCCCGCGAGGCCGCCTGGTTCGCGCCGAAGTGATGCCACAACTCCCGCAACTCCTCGCACGCGTCCTCCTCCAGGCCCATGGCCACACCCACGTCGGGCGGCCCTTCCAGGACCCGGCGCAGCTCCACCGGATCCACCAGCCCCAGCACCTCCACCGCGCGCGGATGCACGTCCGCCAGCCGTGAGAGGTGATCCGCGAACTCCAGCACCCGCTGGCCCATCGCCTCATCCGGCGTGAGCGTCTGCGCGGAGGCCGGCTCCTCGCCCATCGCGTCGATGACGACGAGCAGCTCCACCGCTTCGCCCTGGAGGCGGAGCTGACGCGCCATCTCGTACGCCACGCGTCCTCCCATGGACCAGCCACCCAGGCGGTACGGCCCTGTCGGCTGCACCCCTCGCACGGCATCCAGGTAGCGCGTGGCCATGGCCTCCACCGTCGGGCCCGCGCCGTCCTTCGGCACCTGGAGGCCGTAGAAGGGCTGCTCCGGATCCATCCGCCGCGCCAGCTCCAGGTAGCCCAGCACACTGCCTCCCACCGGGTGTACGCAGAAGAAGGGCGTCCGTGCGCCTCCCTTGCGCAGCATCACCAGTGGCGAGTCCGAGGACGTGCCCGCGTCGATGCGCGCCGCCAGCCCTTCCAACGTGGGCGCCTCGAAGAGGTCGATGACCGCGAGCCTCGCGCCGAACAGCGTCCCCGCCCGCGCCACCACCTGCGTGGCCAGCAGCGAGTGGCCGCCCAGGTCGAAGAAGCTGTCGTGTACACCCACGCGCGGCACCCCCAGCAGCTCCTGCCACAGCGCGGCCAGCCGCTGCTCGGTGGGCGTGCCCGGCGCGACGTGCCCCGTGTCTTCGGAGGACCGCGACGGTTCCGGCAGGGCCTTGCGGTCCACCTTGCCGTTGGACGTGCGCGGCAGGGCGCCCAGCACCACGAACGTCGTGGGCACCATGTAGTCCGGCAGCCGCGCCGTCAGGTGGGACCGCAACGCGGACTCTTCCAGGGCCTGCTCGAAGCGGCCCACCGCGTAGGCGATGAGCTGACGGCCCTGCGAGGCGTCGTCGCGGGCCACCACCACGCACTCGCTCACGCCGGGATGGCGCGCGAGCACGGCCTCTACTTCACCCAGCTCCACGCGGTAGCCACGGATCTTGAGCTGGTGGTCCACGCGGCCCAGGAACTCGATGCGGCCGTCGCGCAGCCACCGCACCCGGTCGCCCGTCCGGTACATCCGGGCTCCTGGCTCCGTCGCGAAGCCGTCCGGCACGAAGCGCTCGGCCGTCAAGTCCGACCGGCCCAGGTAGCCCCGGCCCACGCTCGCACCGCCGATGAACAGCTCGCCCGGCACTCCCGTGGGCACCGGCTGCCCGTACGCATCCAGCACGTACACGCGCACGTTGCCCAGCGGCCGTCCCAGCGGCACCGACCGCGTCCCGGCCACGCGCACGCCGCGCTCCACCCGCTGCGCGAGCACGCCCACCGTCGTCTCCGTGGGGCCGTAGTGATTGAACACCTCGCAGTCAGGTGACAGCGCGTGGACCTTCTCCACCAGCGTCCACGACACCGTGTCCCCGCCCAGCACCAACCGACGGCGCGGCAGCAGCCGCTTCGCGTCGTCTCCCGCGAGCAGCGCCTCCAGGTGCGTGGGGACGATCTTCAGGCCGTGCACGTCGTGCGCGCGGCCGTACGTCACGAGCTTCCCCGCATCCGACGCCGTGTCCCGGTCCACCAGGTGCACCGCGCCTCCCGCGCACAGCGTGGGGAACACGGCCGTGTGGCCCAGGTCCGCGGCCAGCGTGGACACCGTCGCGAAGGACATGCCCTGGGGCAGCTCCAGCCGCTCGCTGACGCCCGCCACGTAGCAGGCGAGCTGCCGGTGCTCGATGACCACGCCCTTGGGCTGGCCGGTACTTCCCGACGTGTAGATGACGTAGGCCGCGTTGCCCGGCAGGACGCCCGTGTCGGGGGCTTCCTTCGGTTGCGCGTCCAGCAGCCCGTCCTCCGCGTCCAGCGCCACCAGCAGCTCGCCCTGAGAGGGCAGCTCGTCCGCCAGCGCCTCCTCGGTGACGATGATCTGCACGCCCGCGCCCATCAGCACGTGGCGCATGCGCTCTGGGGCGCTCGCCGCGCCTGGATCCAACGGCACGTAGGCCCCGCCCGCCTTGAGGATGCCCAGCAGGCCCACGAGCGCGTGCGCCCGTCGCTCCACGAACAGGCCCACGCGCGTCTCCGGCGCGACGCCGTATTGTTGGAGCAGGTGCGCCAGCTGGTTCGCCCGCCGCTCCAGCGCCGCGTACGTGAGCGTCCCGTCCGGAGCCACCACCGCCAGCGCGTCCGGTGTCCGTGCCGCCTGTTCGGAGATGAGGGTGTGGATGCAGCGCTCCGCGTACGGCAGCGCCGTGTCGTTGAACGTCGCGAGCAGCCGCTGACGCTCCGGCTCCGGCAGCAGCGGGAAGTCCGACAGGCGCAGCGCTCCCCCCTGCGCGACGATGCTCTGGAGCAGCGCCTGGAAGCGCTCGGCCATGTGTTCAATCGTGGCCTCGTCGAAGAGGTCGCGGTCGTAGCTCCAGGCGCAGAACAAGCCCTCGGGCGTGGGGCTCATGGACACGGTCAGGTCCAGCTTCGCGGCGGCAGTGTGGCTCGCCCCGTCCACGCTCAGCGTCAGGCCGGGCAGCTCCAGTGCCGTGTGCGGCGTGTTCTGGAGGATGAGCTTCACCTGGAACAGCGGCGCGTGCGCGCGGCTGCGCTCCGGGTTCACCGCGCGCACGACCTCCTCGAAGGGCAGGTCCTGGTGCGCGAAGGCCCCCAGCGACACGCGCCGCGTCTGCTCCAACAGCTCCAGGAAGGTGGGGTTGCCGCCCATGCGCAGCCGCACCACGAGCTGGTTGATGAAGAAGCCGATGAGCGACTCGGTCTCCGCGGTGTCGCGGTTGGCCACGTCTGTGCCCACCACCACGTCCGTCTGCCCGCTGTAGCGGTGCAGCAGGCCCTGGAAGGCCGCCATCAGCGCCATGAAGAGGGTCGCGCGACCACGCTGGGCCAGCGCCTCCAGGGCCGTGGTGATGGCCGGCTCCGTCATCCGCATCACCGTGCCGCCCCGGTGGGCTCGCACCGCGGGACGCGGACGGTCCAACGGCAGCTCCAGCACGGCGGGGGCACCCGCGAGCTGATTGCGCCAGTAATCCAGTTGCTTCTCCAGCAGGTCGCCGCGCAGCCACTGGCGCTGCCACACGGCGTAGTCCGCGTACTGGATGGTCAGCGGAGGCAGCGGCGAAGGCCGGCCCTGCTGATGGGCGACGTACAGCGCGCCGACCTCCCGCACCAACACGTCCATGGACCAGCCGTCCGACGCGATGTGGTGCATGGTCAGGAGCACCCGGTACGCGTCCTCCCGCAGCCGCAGGAGCCGGGCCCGCAGCAACGGGCCTCGCGCGAGGTCGAAGGGCTTCAGCGCCTCTTCCACCTCCAGCCGGTGCGCCTCCGCGTCGCGCGCGTCCTGGGGCCAATCGCGCAGGTCCACCTGTTCGAGCGGCAGCGCGAGCGCGGGCAGGACGACCTGGGACGGGCCCTCGGGGCCTTCCTGGAAGACGGTGCGCAGGGACTCGTGCCGGCGCATCACTTCCTGGAAGCAGTGCTCCAGCGCGCGCACGTCCAGGGCTCCCTCCACTCGCAGGGCGATGGGGATGTTGAACGTGGACGTGCCCGGTTCGAGCTGATCCAGGAACCACAGCCGCTGCTGCGCGAACGACAGCGGCATGCGTGCCTCGCGGGGCACGGGCCGCAGCGGCGGCGCCTGGAGCGCAATCCCTCCCTGGAGTTGCTCCTCCACGCGCTGCGCTTGTTCCTCCAGCGTGCGCGCCTCGAAGAGGACCTGGAGCGGCAGCTCCACCTGGAAGGCCGTGCGGATGCGCGACAACAACTGCGTCGCGAGCAGCGAGTGTCCGCCGCGCGCGAAGAAGTCGTCCGTCGCGCCCACCGCCTCCTGCTTGAGCACTTCACGCCAGAGCATGGCGAGGCGGGTCTCGGTGTCCGTGCGCGGGGCGATGAAGGCCTCGCGGGCGCGCTCGGCTTCGGGGGCGGGGAGGGCGCGGCGGTCCACCTTGCCGCTGGCGGTGCGTGGCAGGGCTTCCACGGACACGAAGGTCGAAGGCACCAGGGCCTCCGGCAGCGTGCGCCGCAGGAAGGTGCGCAGCGCTTCGGTTTCCACGGGACGCGCGGAGCGGGAGGCGACGTAGGCCACCAGCGCGACGCCCTGGGCTCCGTCGTCACGCGCCACCACCGCGGCTTCGCGCACGTCGGGGTGCTGCGTGAGCGCGGCTTCGACCTCACCGGGCTCCACGCGCAGGCCGCGCAGCTTCACCTGGTAGTCGAGCCGCCCGAGGAACAGGAGGCGACCATCGGGCAGCCAGCGGGCCCGGTCTCCGGAGCGATACAGCCGCGCGCCGGGCTCGGTGGTGAAGGGGTGGGGGATGAAGCGCTCGGCGGTGAGGGCGGAGCGGCCCAGGTAGCCCTGCGCCAGGGGCACGCCGCCCAGGTGCAGCTCTCCCGGCACGCCGATGGGCACCGGGCGCAGCGCGGCGTCCAGCACGTAGGCCTCGCCGTTGGTCACCGGCCGGCCGATGGGCAGCGGGGTGCGGGCCTCGTCGTCCGTGATGGGCGCCCAGGTGGCGTCGATGGTCGTCTCGGTGGGGCCGTAGGCGTTGACGAGTCGCACCGTGGGCAGCACCGCGCGCAGCCGCGTGGCCAGGTCCGGCGTCAGGGCCTCGCCGCCGCAGAAGAGCCAGCGCAGGTGCGTGGCCTTCGCGAAGGCGGGCTCCGTCGCCAGGAAGCGCAGCACGGTGGGCACGGCCTGGAGGACGGTGATGCGCTGCTTCGACAGCGTGTCCGCGAGGAGCGAGGCGTCACGCTGGGCCTCGGGCGGCGCGAGCACGAGCGTGGCGCCGGACAGCAGGGTGGAGAAGACCTCCGCGACGGAGACGTCGAACCCGAGGGCCGCGAGCTGGAGCTGACGGTCGCCCGCGCCCAACCCGAACGTGGTTCCCATCCACGTCGCGTGGTTCGCGAGCGAGCGGTGCGAGATGAGCGCGCCCTTGGACTTCCCGGTGCTGCCGGACGTGTAGAGGACGTAGGCAGGCAGCTCCACGGGCACGTCAGGGAGCAGGGATGCGGCGGTGGGCGGCTCGAAGGGCACATCCACTTCGACGATGCGGCCCTGGAAGGCGGGCAGCGCGGGACGCAGCCGCTGCTCGGTGAGGAGCACCGTGACGGCCGCATCCTCCAGTTGGAAGGCGAGCCGCTCCGGCGGTGAGCTGACATCGAGCGGCACGTAGGTCGCGCCTGCCTTGAGCGTGCCCAGCAGCGCCACGGGCAGGGCATGCGAGCGTTCCAGGTACAGCGCCACCCGTGCTCCGGTGGTGACACCCTGCGTGCGCAGGTGCCGGGCGAGCGCATCGGCGCGGGCGTCCAGCTCCTGGTAGGTGACGGGCCTTGCGTCGTGCTCCACGGCCACGGCGTCGGGGGTGGCGCGGGCCTGGGCTTCGAACAGCGCGTGGACCGGCGTGTCGTTCGGGAAGTCGGCGCGCGAACGGGTCCACTCGCCCAGCACCTGCTGCCGCTCCGCGTCCGTGAGGAGGGCCAGGTCCGCCAGCCGGCGCTCAGGGTGGGCGGCGGCGTCCTCCAGGAGCACGCGCAGGTGCTCGATGAGGCGCTCGACCGTGCTCCGGTCGTAGAGGTCGGTGCGGTACTCCACGCCGCCCTCGAGCCCTTCAGGCTTCTCGTTGAGCGTGAGGGAGAGGTCGAACATGGCGGTGCCCGCGTCCACCGGCTGGGGCTCGATGCGCATGCCGGGCAGCGACAGCTCCGCGCTCGGCGTGTTGAGCATCACCAGCGACACCTGGAAGAACGGCGTGCGTTCGGCCTGACGCTTCGGCTGGAGGACCTCCACCAGCTTCTCGAACGGCACGTCCTGGTGGTCGTAGGCATCCAGCGTGACGCGCTTCACCCGGCCCAGCAGCTCGCGGAAGGTCGGGTTGCCGTCCAACCGCGTGCGCATCACCAGCGTGTTGACGAAGAAGCCGATGAGGCCTTCGGTCTCCTCGCGCGTGCGGCCCGCGATGGGGGTGCCCACGCTGACGTCGTCCTGATCCGCCCAGCGGGAGAGCACGGCCTGGAAGCCCGCGAGCAGGCCCATGAACAGCGTGGCCCCTTCGTGCTGGCACAGCGCCGTCAGGTCCTGCGTCAGCTTCCGGGGCAGCATCAGGTGGAAGCTCGCGCCCGGCTGACGCGAATCCGCGGTGCGCGGCCGGTCCGTGGGCAGCTCCAACGCGGAAGCGGCTCCGGCAAGCTGGTGACGCCAGTAATCGAGCTGCGCCTTCAGCACGTCGCCCTGGAGCCAGTCGCGCTGCCAGACGGCGTAGTCCGCGTACTGCACGGGCAGCGGTGGCAGCGCCAGGGGCTGTCCCGTCATGAAGGCGGCGTAACGCGCGACCATCTCCCGGATGAGGATGGCGATGGACCAGCCGTCGGAGACGATGTGGTGCATCGTCACGAGCAGCAGGTGCTCGCGCTCCGACAGCCAGAGCAGGCGTGCCCGCAGCAGCGGGCCCCGGGCGAGGTCGAAGGGCTGACGGGCCTCTTCCTGAGCGAGGTGCTCCGCGGCCTCCTCGCGCACCTCCACGGCCAGCGCCCGCAGGTCCTCCACGGACAGGGGGAAGGGCGCCTTGGGGGCAATCACCTGCACGGGCGTGCCCGCGTGGGTGGCGAACGTGGTGCGCAGGGATTCGTGACGGCGCACCAGCTCCGTGAAGGCGCGCTCCAGGGCCGCCACGTCCAGCGCGCCGTGCAGCCGCAGCGCGACCGGCATGTTGTAGATGGGCAGGCCCGGCTGGAACTGATCCAGGAACCACAGGCGCTGCTGCGCGAACGACAGCGGCAGGTCTCCCTGACGCGGCACGGGGCGCAGCGGCGGCGCCTGGAGCCGCACGGCGCGAGCGAGGGTGGCATCCAGCAGCGCCGCCTGGGCCTCCAGCGTGCGCGCTTCGAAGAGGTCCTGCAGCCGGGGCTCCACCGCGAACGTGGCGCGGATCCGCGACAGCAGCTGCGTCGCGAGCAGGGAGTGGCCGCCACGGTCGAAGAAGTCGTCGTGCGCGCCCGTGCCCTTCGTGCCCAGTAGCTCGTTCCACAGCGTGGCGAGCCGGGCCTCCGTGTCCGTGCGCGGCTGGAGGCTCGTGTCGTTCGCGCCCACGGCTTCCGGTGCGGGCAGCGCACGGCGGTCCACCTTGCCGTTGCGCGTGACGGGCAGTGAGCCCCGCATGACGATGGCGGAGGGCACCAGGTACTCCGGCAGCCGCTCGCGCAGCCAGGTCTTCAGGGCCTGGACGTCCAGCAGCGGCGCTGTCGAAGCGGCTCCGGCGCGGGGCACCACGTAGGCCACCAGGGCACGTCCCCCCGGCATGTCGTCGCGCGCCAGCACCACCGCCTCGCGCACGGAGGCGTGTCCGAGGAGCACGGCCTCGATTTCACCCGGCTCCACGCGGAAGCCGCGCAGCTTCACCTGGGTGTCGCGGCGGCCGAGGAACTGGAGCGTGCCGTCCGCCTTCCAGCGGACCTGATCTCCGGAGCGGTACATCCGCGCTCCCGGCACGGTGCTGAAGGGGTCCGCCAGGAACCGCTCCGCGGTGAGCGCGGGCTGCTGGAGGTAGCCCCCGGCGAGCCCGTCTCCGGACAGGTACAGCTCTCCGGGCACGCCAGCCGGCACGGGCCGCAGGGATGCGTCGAGCACGTACACGCGCGTGTTGGCGAGGGGCCGGCCGATGGACACCGGTGACTCCACCGCGCTCGCGTCGGTCATGACGTGGCAGGTGGTGAAGGTGGTGCCCTCGGTGGGGCCGTACCCGTTCACCAGCCGGCCCGCGCGGGCCACGTGCTCGCGCACCCGTGTCGGTGACAGCACGTCGCCCCCGGCGAGCACCTGACGCACCCGCGCCAGGGCTTCCGGCTGCGTGGCCACCATCTGTTCGAACAGCGCGGACGTCAGCCACAGCGTGGTGACGTGGTGCGCGTCCAACGCGCGGCCCAGCGCCTCCAGCGACATCGCACCGGGCTCCGCCAGCACCAGCCGGCCGCCGTGCAGCAGGCAGCCCCACAGCTCGAACGTCGAAGCGTCGAAGGCGAGCGGGGCCAGTTGCAGGAAGACCTCGTCCGGACCGAGCCGCGCGAAGTCCGTCCCCATCACCAGCCGGACGATGCCCCGGTGCGGGACGCAGACGCCCTTGGGCCGGCCCGTGGTGCCGGAAGTGTAGAGGACATAGGCCAGCGCATCGCCTCCCAGCGTCGGCTCCGGCGCCGTGTCCGGCTCCGCGTCCAGGCGTGCGGCCTCCGTGTCGAGCACCAGCGGCCAGGGCGCGGTGGGGGGCAGGTGCTGCTGCATCGCCGTCGAGGTGAGGACCCGCACCGCGCCGGTGTCCTGGAGGAGGAAGGACTGCCGCTCCAGGGGCGCCTCGGGGTCGAGCGGGACGTAGGCCGCTCCCGCCTTGAGGATGCCGAGCACGGCCACCACCAGCTCCAGCGAGCGCTCCAGGCACAGGGCCACCCGCGCGCCCGGCTTCACGCCGGTCTTGCGCAGGTGCCACGCGAGTTGGTTCGCCCGGTGGTCCAGCGCCGCATACGTCAGCGTCCGTCCCTGGAACTCCAGCGCCACCGCGTCCGGCGTGCGCGCGGCCTGGGCTTCGAACAGCGCGTGCACGGCCGTGTCGCGCGGGTACGGCACGGCGGTCGCGTTCCACTCCACCAACACGCGGTGCCGTTCGGCGTCGGAGAGCAGCGACAGCTTGGACAGGCGCCGCGTGGGCTGCGCCACCGCTGATTCCAGCAGCAGGCGCAGGTGCTCCATCAGTCGGGAGACGGTCTCCGCGTCGTAGAGGTCCGTCCGGTACTCCAATGCGCCGTGCAGGCCCGTGGGTGCTTCGGACAACGTGAGCGACAGGTCGAAGCGGGACGTGCCGGTGTCCGTCTCCATGGGTTGGAAGGTGACGCCGGGCAGCGCCAGCGCGGCGGTGGGCGCGTTCTGGAGCGTGAGCGCCACCTGGAAGAACGGCGGCACGCCACGCAGCCGGGGCGGCTGGAGGACCTCCACCAGCTTCTCGAACGGCACGTCCTGGTGCGCGAAGGCGCCCAGCGTGACGTCCTTCACCCGGCCGAGCAGCTCGCGGAAGGTGGGGTCGCCTTCCAGCCGCGTGCGCATCACCAGTGTGTTGATGAAGAAGCCGATGATGCCTTCGGTCTCCGCCTGGGTGCGGCCCGCGATGGGGGCTCCCACGCAGACGTCGTCCTGGCCCGCGTGACGCGCGAGCACGGCCTGGAGGCCCGCGAGCAGGCCCATGTACAGCGTGGCCCCTTCGCGCTGGCACAGGGCCAGCAGGTCCTTCGTCAGCTTCGGGGACAGCACCACCGGCAGCGAGGCTCCAGGCTGGTTCGTGTCCGCGCTCCTCGGCCGATCCGTGGGCAGCTCCGAGAGGGGCGGTGCGTCTTCCAACTGGCCGCGCCAGTACGCGAGCTGTTCCTCCAGGACCTCGCCCTGGAGTCCATCGCGCTGCCACGTCGCATAGTCCGCGTACTGGAGCGGCAGCTCCGGCAGGGGGGACGGGCGACCGGCGACGAGGGCCTCGTAGAGCGCGCCCATCTCCCGGATGAGCACGGCCATGGACCAGCCGTCGGACACGATGTGATGCATCGTCACGAGCAGCAGGTGCTCACGCTCGCCGAGGCGCAGGATGCCGGCGCGCAGGAGCGGCCCCTGGGCCAGGTTGAACGGGGCGCGGGCCTCCTCCTGGATTCTCCGCCGGGTCTCCTCCTCGCGGAGGTTCGCGTCCAGCGAGCGCAGGTCCTCCACGGCAAGCGGGAACGCCGTGGCGGGACCGATGATCTGCACGGGCCGACCGTCGCGAGCGCGGAAGGTGGTGCGCAGCGACTGGTGCCGGCGCACCAGCTCCGTGAAGGCCTGCTGGAGCGCGGACGCGTTCAGCTGCCCCTCCACGCGCAGCGCGGCGGGCATGTTGTAGAGCGGGAGGTTCGGCTGGAGCTGATCCAGGAACCACAGCCGCTGCTGCGCGAAGGACACCGGCGCTTCGATGGCGCGCGGCGCGATGGTCGTGGCCGCGCCCCGGCGCGTCGTCGCGGACAGGCGGCCCTGGAGCCGCAGTGCCAGCCCCTCCACGGTGGGGGATTCGAACAGCTCGCGCAGCGGCACCTCCAGCCGCAGGGCGGTGCGCAGGCGCGACGTCACCTGCGTGGCCAACAGCGAGTGGCCCCCCAGCGCGAAGAAGTTGTCCGTCACGCCCAGACGCGGCACGCCGAGCACCTGCGCGAACACGTCCGCCAGCGTCTGCTCCAGCGGCGTGCGGGGCGCGATGAAGGGCGCGTCACCCCGCAGGCTGTCCGCGTCCGGCGCGGGCAACATGCGGCGGGCGAGCTTGCCGCTGGGCGTGAGCGGCAGGGCCTCCAGGCGCAGCAGCGCGGAGGGCACCAGGTACTCTGGCAGGCGGCTCGCGAGCACATGTCGCAGGGCCTGCGGATCCCACGCCGCGTCGGCGGGGAGGACCACGTAGCCCACGAGGCGCTTGTCGCCCGCCACGTCCTCGCGCACCACGGCGGCCGCGTCGCGCACGCCGGGCAGACTGCGCAGGACGGCCTCCACCTCTCCGGGCTCCACGCGGAAGCCGCGCACCTTGGCCTGGTGGTCGACGCGGCCCAGGAAGTCGAGCGTGCCGTCCACGCGCCAGCGCGCGCGGTCGCCCGTGCGGTACAGCCTCGCGCCCGGGACGGAGGAGAACGGATCCGGCATCAGCTTGTCGGCCGTCAGCTCCGGACGCCCGTGGTAGCCGGGCGTCACCTGGAGGCCACCGATGAGCAGCTCTCCCTGCACGCCCACCGGGCAGGGCTGGCCGCTTGAGTCCACGACGTACAGCTGCGTGTCCGGCAGCGGGGCTCCGATGGACGGCAGCCGCTCCCATGAGGACGGCGCCCCGGGCAGGCGGTGCGCGCTGACGGCGTGCGTCTCCGTGGGGCCGTACTGGTTCTCCAGCACGCAGCCCGGCAGGCGCTCGAAGAAGGACACCAGCGCGGGCGTCACCTGCAACTGCTCACCGGCCGTCACCACCTCGCGCAGGCGCTCCGGCAGCGGGGCGCCGTGCTCCACGGCATCCGCGAGGGACTGGAGCGCGACGAACGGAAGGAACAGCCGCTCCACGCCCTCGGTCGCCATGAGGCGCAGGAGCGCGGGCATGTCCCGGCGCACCGCGGCTGTGGGCACCACCAGCGTGCCGCCCGCGCTCCAGGTGGACAGCATCTCCTGGAAGGAGACGTCGAAGCTCAGCGACGCGAACTGCAACGTCGTGGCGTCAGCCTTCACCGAGCGCTGGCACTGCCACGCCAGCAGGTGCGACAGCGCGTGGTGCGACATCGCCACGCCCTTGGGCCTGCCCGTGCTGCCCGACGTGTAGATGAGGTAGCAGGGCGACTCCCACGGCACGTCCACGTCGGGGGCGTGCGTCGGCAGGAGCGACAGCGCGGAGGCCTCCGCGTCCAGCAGCACCACGGCGACGCCGGGTTCCTTCGGCAGCGTGGCGTCCAGGCTCGCCTGCGTCAGCACCGCGCGGATGCCGGCGTCCTCGCGCATCAGGGCCAGCCGCTCGGCGGGGTAGGTGGGGTCGAGCGGCACGTAGGCCGCGCCCGCCTTGAGGATGGCGAGCACGCCCACCGTCATCTCCAGCGAGCGCTCCACGCAGAGGCCCACGCGGTCTCCGGTGCGCACGCCCAGTCCCCGCAGCCGGTGGGCGAGCTGGTTGGCCCGCTGCTCCAGCTGCGCATACGTGAGGCGCTGGCCTTCGAACGTCACCGCCACGGCGTCCGGTGTGCGCGCGGCCTGCGCCTCGGCGCGACCGTGGACCGTCGTGGACACGGGGAGGCCGGGGCGGGTGTTCCAGTCCACCAGGACCTGGTGCCGCTCCGCTCGCGACAGGAGCGACAGCGTGGACAGGCGCTGCTCGGGATGCGCGACCGCGTCCTTCAGGAGCGTGTGCAGGTGGGCGACGAGCCGTTCCGCGGTGGCCGCTTCGTACAGGTCGGTGCGGTACTCCAGCGCGCCTCGGATGCCCTGCGGCACCTCGCTCAGCGTGAAGGTGAAGTCGAACTTCGCGGTGCCGCTGTCCAGCTCCAGGAGCTTCAGCTGGAGGCCCGGCACGGTCAGCTCCGCCGAGGGCGTGTTGAGCATCACCAGCGCCACCTGGAAGAACGGCGTGCGCTCCGGCATGCGCGGAGGCTGGAGGGCCTCCACCAGCTTCTCGAACGGCACGTCCTGGTGCGCGAAGGCGCCCAGCGTGACGTCCTTCACCCGGCCGAGCAGCTCGCGGAAGGTGGGGTCCCCCTCCAGCCGCGTGCGCATCACCAGGGTGTTGACGAAGAAGCCGACCAGCCCCTCCATCTCCGCCTGGGTGCGGCCCGCGACGGGCGCTCCCACGCAGATGTCATCCTGACCGGAGTAGCGCGCGAGCAGCGCCTGGAGGCCCGCGAGCAGGCCCATGAACAACGTGGCGCCCTCGCGCTGGCAGAGCGTGCGCAGGGACTGCACCAGCTCCAGCGGCAGCTCCACCTCCAGCCAGGTGCCGGGGCTCTGGGTGTCCGCCGTGCGCGGGTGGTCCGTGGGGAAGTCCAGCGCGGGCGGGGCGTCCTCCAACTGCTTGCGCCAGTAATCGACCTGAGCGTCCAGCACGTCGCCGCGCAGCCACTCGCGCTGCCAGGCCGAGTAGTCCGCGTACTGGATGGGCAGCTCCGGCAGCGGCGAGGGCCGGCCCGCGAGCCGCGCCTCGTACAGCGCGACCATCTCGTGGATGAGCACGGCGATGGACCAGCCGTCGGAGATGATGTGGTGCATCGTCACGAGCAGCAGGTGCTCGCGCTCCGACAGCCGCAGCAGGCGCGTGCGCAGCAGCGGCCCCCGGGACAGGTCGAAGGGCTGACGCGCTTCCTCACGCGCGCGCTGTCCCGCCTCGTCCTCTCGTTCAGCGAGCGGCAGGTGCTCCAGGGATTCGACCGGCAGCGGCCAGGGCGCGGGGGGCGCGAAGACCTGGGCGGCGGTGCCGTCGACGACCTGGAACGTGGTGCGCAACACCTGGTGCCGGCGCACCAGCTCCGTGAAGGCATCGGTGAGCGAGGCGACGTCCAGCATGCCCTCCAGGCTCAGCGCGGCGGGCATGTTGTAGAGCGCGCTGCCCGGTTGGTACTGATCCAGGAACCACAGCCGCTGCTGCGCGAAGGACAGCTCCGCGGACGTGACGCCGGGCCGCGCGGTGATGGCGGGAGGCCGGGGCGCGCGGTCCGCTTCGGGCACGCGGCCCTCGATGCGGCGGGCGAGCGCCTCCACCGTGGGGGCGTCGAACACCTCGCGCAGCCGCACCTCCACGCCCAGGCCGGTGCGCAGGCGCGACGTCACCTGCGTGGCCAGCAGCGAGTGGCCGCCCAGGTCGAAGAAGCTGTCGGTGACGCCGACGTGCGGCAGTCCCAGCACCTGCGCGAACACCTCCGCCAGCGTCTCTTCCAGCTTCGTGCGCGGGGTGATGAGGGGCGCCGCGCCGCGCAGGCTGTCCACGTCCGGCGCGGGCAGCAGGCGCCGCACCAGCTTGCCCGTGGGCATCACCGGCAGCGCGTCCAGCCGCATCAGCGCCGTGGGCAGCATGTACTCCGGCAGGCGCCGGCCCAGCGCCTGACGCAGGGCCTCCGGCTCCCACGCGGTGTCCGGCTGGAGCACCACGTAGCCCACGAGCCGCTTGTCGCCCGGGACGTCCTCGCGCACGAGCGCCGCGGCGGCGCGCACGCCCGGGATGTCGCGCAGCGCCGCTTCCACCTCTCCCAGCTCGATGCGGAAGCCGCGCACCTTCACCTGGCCGTCGAGCCGTCCGAAGAACTCGATGGCGCCGTCCGCGCGCCAGCGGGCGCGGTCTCCGGTGCGGTACACGCGGGCGCCGGACTCGCCGGACAGCGCGTCGGGGACGAACTTCTCCGCCGTGAGCTCCGGACGCGCGTGGTAGCCGAGCGCCACCTGGCCGCCGCCGACGAGCACCTCGCCGGGCACCCCGATGGGGCAGGGGCGGCCCCGCGGATCCACGATGAACAGCCGCGTGCCGGGCACGGGCATGCCCACCGGGGGCAGGCGCTCCCAGGTGTGCGGCGGGCCGCTCAGTCGGTAGGCGCTGACGACGTGTGCCTCGGAGGGGCCGTACTGGTTCTCCAGCGTGCTCGCGGGCAGCCGCTCGAAGAGGGCCACGAGCGCGGGCGTCACCTGGAGCTGCTCACCGGCCGTCACCACCTCCACCAGCCGTTCTGGCACGGTCGCGCCGTGGGCCACGGCGTCCGCCATCGTCTGGAGCGCGATGAAGGGGAGGAACAGCCGCTCCACGCCATGGCGGGCCATGAACTGGAGGAGCGCGGGCATGTCCTGGCGCACCTCGGACGTGGGCACCGCGACGGAGGAGCCCACGGACCAGGACGTGAACATCTCCTGGTACGAGATGTCGAAGTTCAGCGACGCGAACTGCAGCGTGATGGCGTCCACCTTGGGTGAGCGCTGGCGCGTCCACGCCACGACCCAGGACAGCGTGCGGTGCGCCACCGCGATGCCCTTGGGGCGGCCCGTGCTGCCGGACGTGTAGATGATGTAGCAGAGCGAGTCTGGCCACACCGCGCGCGGCGGCGCGTGAGCCGGCAGGGCCGCGAAGGTCGCCTCCTCCGTGTCCACGCACACCACGCGCGCGTCCGTCGGCGGCAGCAGCGGGACGAGCCGGGCCTGCGTGAGCACGACGTTCGCTCCCGCGTCCTCCAACATGAAGGCCAGGCGTTCGGCGGGGTAGGCCGGATCCATGGGGACGAAGGCCGCGCCCGACTTGAGGACGCCCAGCACGCTCACCACCATCTCCAGCGAGCGCTCCAGGCAGAGCGCGAGCCGGTCTCCGGGGCGCACGCCGCTGTTGAGCAGGTGCCACGCGAGCTGGTTCGAGCGGCGCTCCAGCTCCGCGTAGCTGAGCGTCTGTCCCTCGAAGAGGGCTGCCACTGCGTCGGGTGTGCGACGGGCCTGGGCCTCGAAGGACTCGTGGACCAGCGGTTCGATGGGGCCTTCGAACGGGGTGGTGCTCCAGTCCACGAGGACGCGCTGGCGTTCGGCGTCGGTGAGGAGTTCGAGTCGGGACAGGCGGCGGTCGGGGTGCGCGACCGCGTCCTCCAGGAGCACGCGCAGGTGCTCCATCATCCGCGTGGCGGTGGAGGCTTCGAAGAGGTCGCTGCGGTACTCGAAGGCGGCCTGGAGCCCGCGCGGCGTCTCGGTGAAGACGAGGGTGAAGTCGAACTTGGATGTGCCGCTGTCCACGTCCACGGGGCGGAAGGTGAGGCCCGGGCCCGTGAGCTCCGCCGAGGGCGTGTTGAGCAGCACCAGCGTCACCTGGAAGAAGGGGGTGTGGCCCGCCTGCCGGGGTGGTTGCAGCGCTTCCACCAGCTTCTCGAAGGGCACGTCCTGGTGTGCGTAGGCGCCCAGCGTGACGTCCTTCACGCGGCGCAGCAGCTCCAGGAAGGTGGGGTCGCCGTCGAGTTGCGTGCGCAGCACCATCGTGTTGACGAAGAAGCCGATGAGGCCTTCGGTCTGCGGCTGGTTGCGGCCGGCGATGGGCGCGCCGACGCAGAGGTCGTCCTGGCCGGTGTAGCGGGACAGCAGCGCCTGGAGGCCCGCGAGCAGACCCATGAAGAGGGTGCCCTTCTCGCGGCGGCACAGCGCGCGCAGACCCTGCATCAGGGCGTGCGGGAACATCACCCGGTGCGTGGCGCCGGGGTTGCTGGTGTCCGCGGTGCGCGGATGGTCGGTGAGCAGCTCCAGCGCGGGCGGGGCGCCGTCCAGTTGCTTGCGCCAGTACGCGAGCTGCTTGTCGAGCAGCGCGCCCTGGAGCCAGTCGCGCTGCCACACGGCGTAGTCGGCGTACTGGATGGGCAGCTCCGGCAGCGGCGAGGGCCGGCCGGAGGTGAAGGCTTCATAGAGGGTGACGGCTTCGCGGATGAGCACGCCGATGGACCAGCCGTCGGACACGATGTGGTGCATCGTGACGAGCAGCAGGTGTTCGCGTTCGGCGAGGCGCAGGAGGCGCGTGCGCAGGAGCGGTCCGCGCGACAGGTCGAACGGGGCGCGGGCTTCCTCGCGGGCGCGGAGGAGGGCTTCGGCTTCGCTCTCCCCGTTGGGCCAGTCGCGCAGGTCCTCGACTTCGAGCGTGGAGTTGGCGGCGGGGGCGATGACCTGGATGGGTTCGCCGTCGCGGACCTCGAAGGCGGTGTGCAGGGCTTCGTGGCGGTGCATCACCTCCGCGAAGGCGCGGCCCAGCGCGGACACGTCCAGCGTGCCCACCAGCCGCATCGCGGACGGGATGTTGTAGAGCGCGCTGCCGGGTTCGTACTGGTCCAGGAACCACAGCCGCTGCTGCGCGAACGACAGCGGCAGGAGCCCCGTGCGCGGCACGCGCTGGATGGCCTGGGTGCCGGAGGAGGCTGGCGCGGTGCGGGCAGCCGTGCCGGGCAGTGGTGTCGAGGCTCCCGGTGGTGTCGCAGCGCGCGTCGCGGCACCCGGCAGCGTTGACGTGCGTGCAAGCGCACCGGGCAGCGTTGCGGAAGTCGTTGCGTCGGATTCCAGCGGCGTTGCCGGTCGAGCCATCGCGCCCGGCAGCGATGCCGAGGACCGGTGCGGTGCACGCCGGGCGGGCGTGATCAGCTCCACGTCTCCGTCCGCGCGATAGCGGGCCTGCGTGCCGGTACCGTACAGCCGTGCACCCGTCCCTTCCGGCGAAGCGGGCAGACGCGCGTGGGTCAGCTCCGGCGCATTCCAGAAGCCGAGCGGTACGGCATCCCCACCCAGGAACAACTCACCCACCACGCCCACGGGTGCGCGGCGGCCGGAGGCGTCCAGCACGAAGCGGGCCCCCGGGGCCGTGGCTTCTCCTGCGCCGGGCAGCAGCGACACGGGCGACACGACCCGCGCGGAGGTGGCGCGCTGGAGCGCACGCGCAAGCTCCGACGACAGGCCCTCCGCATCATCCAGCACCAGCGTGCGCACCGGGCCCAGTACAGTCACCGCATCCGGAAGCTCCGCGAGCGTCCGCGCGAGCGCGAAGGAACCCCGCAAGTGGACCGGCGGGCTCGTGCGCAGCAGCCGCGCGAGCATCCCGGCGCTGTCGAACTCGACAGGCATGGAGTCCACATGGGGCGTGGTGTGCTCCTGGCTCTGGCGCCGCAGCACGTCCAGGTGCCGCAGTCCTTCCAGGGTGATGTCTGGGGCGATGCCGAAGTCGATGAGGCACGCCACTTCGTCCACGTCGGCCTGGCGCAGTTGCTCCACGCGGGCCGCCAGCGACTCCGGCGTGCCGAACAGGCCCCCCGACTCCAGGTAGCGCGACACGCCCTGCTCCAGGAGGACGTCCAGGTCCTGGGGCGTGAGCGAGCGAACGTCGAAGCCCGGGCCCTGGCTGGCGACGAGGCCGTTCACCAGCTCCACGGAGCTTCGGAAGTAGCGCAGCAGTGGCTCGCGCGCCTGTCGCTTCACGTCCTCGCGGCTGGAGGACACGAAGGTGTGGAGCATGAGCACGACATGGCCGCGCCCGGGGTGCCCCGCCTTGCGCCGGGCCTCGCGGTAGAGGGCGACCTTGCGCTCCAGCTCCACGAAGTCCTGACCCAGGCCCAGCACGTTGGTGAGCAGGCCCGCGCCCAGTTCGCCCGCGAGCCGGAAGGTCTCCGGGTTGAACGCGGCGGTGATCCACAGGGGCAGCTCCGCCTGCACGGGGCGAGGGCGGATGGAGACGTCCACCTCCACGCCCGCGCCGTTGGTGCGGCGCACCGTGCCGCCCCTCCACAGCGTGCGCACCTCCTCCACTCCGCGCCGCACGGCTTCCGGACGCTGGTGGAAGTTCCCCGGAGCGAAGACGAAGTCGTTCGCGTTCCAGCCCGTGGCGAATGACACGCCCGCGCGGCCGTTGGAGAGGTTGTCGATGACGGACCACTCCTCCGCGACGCGCAGCGGATCATGGAGCGGCAGCACCACGCTGCCCGCGCGGATGGACACCCGTTCGGTGACCATGGCCAGCGCGGCGCTGGTGGCGGTGGGGCTGGGATAGGGGCCACCGAAGTCGTGGAAGTGGCGCTCGGGCGTCCAGATGGCACTGAAGCCGTGGGCGTCCGCGAACTTCGCGCCGTCGATGAGCAGTTGGTACTTCTTCCGCCCGGAGCCCTCCGCGTCGGTGGCGAAGTAGAAGAGGCTGAAGTCCAGGGGCCGCTTCGCGACAGTGCCTGCCCGGCGCGGTTCCTCACGGAGGGCCGCACGCGTCGGCAGCACCACCGCAAGTCCCCGAGCCAGAGCCCAGAGCGTCTCAAGGTCCGCCGGGTCGGAGGCCGCGTCCGACGTGCTCAGCCACAGCTCCCCCGCCCGAGCCTCCACGCGAGCATCCAGCGCGGCAAGGCGGTGCACGAGGTTGCGGTGGCTCAACATCACGCGGGGACGGGACGCGTCGGTCCCTTCCCGCACAAGGCATGCGAGGCCGTCCACGTCCACGGTCGGAACCGGAGCACGCCCGGAGGCTTCGAGCCGCGCGTCCCCAGCCGCGAAGGCGCCCGTGCCATCAAGCCGGAGCACGGGCGACGACACACCGGGCGGAAGACGAAGCGCTTCGGTGGTGATGAGCAGCGGCGGGGTGCCATCGCGGCCGAGCGACGACAACTCCCCGAGCCCCTCACGCGACACCAACGCATACGCACCCCCGGCAGCGAGCACACCCCACAGCGCGATGGCGCGCTCGGCGGAAGGCTCCAGGCACACGGCGACGGGCACGCCGGGTCCCACGCCGCGCGCACGCAGGTGGGCCGCGAGCGATTGCGCCTTCTCCCGCAGCGTCCGCCACGTCAGGGTTTCATCGTCCTGGCGCAGGGCCACCGCCTCCGGCGTCTGCTCCGCGCGAGCCATCATCAGGGCGGGCAGTGACGCGGCTTCGGCGGACCGGGGCTCGGGGCTTCGTGCGCGCGCGGGCGCCATGTCCAACGACAGCCGCGACAGCGACTTCTGGGGCGAGGCGACGGCGTCCGCGAGCAGCGCCTCCAACTGGGACAGCAGCCGCGCGATGGTGGCCGCGTCGAACAGGTCGACGGCGTACTCAAGCGTCCCGGAGAAGCCCCGGTCGTCCTCGCGCATCAGCAGCGTGAGGTCCGCGAGCGACGTGCCGTACTGCGCGGGCAGGTCGGTGACGTCGTAGTAGCCCAGCCGCAGGCCGGGGAACTCCACGATGGGCGCGGACACCCCCTGCGCATGCAGGAGGAAGATGGCGTCGAACAGGCGGCCCAGCCGGGCCTCCTCCCCGGGCTCCAACTCTCCCAGGAGCTGCTCGTAGGGCACGTCCGGATTCGCGAACGCGGTGAGCGTCGTGTCACGCACGCGCAGGGCGAGCGTGCGGAAGTCCGGGTCGCCCTCCACGTTCGTGCGCAGGGCCAGCGCGTGGGCCACGTAGCCGATCTGCGCTTCCAACTCCGGCCGCGTCCGGTTGCCGATGGACGTGCCCACGACGATGTCCTCCTGTCCCGAGCACCGGGCCAGGAGCGCCGTGAAGCCGGCGAGCAGCGTCATGTACGCGGTGAGTCCTTCCCGCTGACTGAACGCGTTCAACGCGACGCCCAGCTCCGACGAGAAGGCGAACGAGTGCCGCGCCCCGCGCCGACGGGCACCGGGGACACGAGGCCTGTCCAGGGGCAGGGGCAGCGCACCCGGACGCGCGGCGAGCTGCTGCCGCCAATACGCCTGCTGTGCCGCGAGCGTGCCGTCGGCGAGCGCCTGCCGCTGCCAGAGCGCGAAGTCGAGGTACTGGATGGACAGCTCCGGCAGGGGCACGGGCACGCCGTGCACGAAGCCGGTGTAGAGGGCCATCGCCTCGCGGATGAGGTTCACCAGGGACAGCGTGTCCGCGACGATGTGGTGGATGGTCACGAGCAGCACGTGCTCGGTGTCCGCGAGCCGCAGCAGGCGCACGCGCACGAGTGGGCCCCGGTCGAGCGCGAACGGCTCCGCGGGCTCCAGGCGCGCGAGCCGGAGGGCCTCCGCGTCGCGGTCCCCGGCGAAGGCGCGCAGGTCCACCACGGGCAGCGACACGCGCACCTCGGGCAACAGGCGCGGCACGCCCTGGCCGTCCACCTGGACGAAGACGGTGCGCAGCGATTCGTGGCGACGGATGACCTCGTTGACGCCGCGCTCCAGCAGGTCCGGGCGCAGCGCACCGGAGATGCGGACCGCGAGCGGCTCGTTGAACAGCGAGCTGCCGGGCTCCCGCGCCTCCATCTCCCAGACGCGCTCCTGCACGTACGACAGCGGCAGCACGCCGGTGCGGGGCCACGGCTGGATGGACGCCTCGGGGGCCTCGCCTCCACCCGTGAGGCCCTCAGCCTGGAGCCGGGCCTCGATGCGCTCGGCGAGCCCCGCGATGGTGGGGGCCTCGAACAGGTCGCTCAGCGGCACCTGCGTGCGGAACGTCTCGCGCAGCCGCGTGAGGAGCTGCGCCGCCATGAGCGAGTTGCCGCCCAGGTCGAGGAAGTTGTCGTCGGGTCCGATGTCCGCGATGCCCAGCCGTTCGCGCCACAGCTCCGTCAGCCGTTGTTCGATGTCGCTCAGGCCCGAAGGCTCTGGTGCGGGCGAGGGCGCGGCGGCCACGGGCGCCACGCGCTCCACCGGCGCGGACTGCGCGGCCACGGAGGTGACTACCGGCAGCGGTAGCGCGGGCTGGACGTCCAACGTGATGCGCGTGGTCTCGAACGGGTAGCCGGGCAGCGAGATGCGACGGCGGGAACCGTGGGCGTGCAGGGCCTCCCAGTCCACGCTCGCGCCCAGGCGCCACAGCGTGCCCACGGACTCCAGCAGCGTCTGGAGGTCGGAGGTGGACGTGCCCGCGCGGCGCAGCGAGGCCACGGCCACGGTGTCCGGCGTCGTGCGCAGCCGCAGCCGGGCCAGCGCGGTGAGGCCCTGATCCGGCCCCGCCTCGATGAGCAGGCCGTGGCCTGATTGGAGCAGGGTGTCCAGGCCGGCGGCGAAGCGCACCGGCTCGCGCATCTGGCGTGCCCAGTAGCGCGGCGAGGTGGCCTCCTCCGGACGGATCCACGTGCCGGTGAGGCTGGACACGTAGGGCAGGGCCGGGGCCTTCAGCGGGATGCCCGCGACGGCCCGCTCCAGCTCGGGCATCAGCAGCTCCACGGCACGCGAATGGAACGCATGCGAGGCAGCGAGGCGCACCACGCCCACGCGCCGCCCCACGAGCGTGCGCTCCAGCGCGGCCAGCGGCTCCAACGGTCCGGACACCGTGCAGCGGTCCGCGCCGTTGAGGGCGGCCACCTCCAGCGTGTCGGGAAGCAGCGGGCCCACGTCGTCCGCGGAGAGCCCCACCGCGAGCATTCCGCCCGGCGGTAGCCGCGACATCAGCTCACCGCGCACCACGGCCAGCCGCAGCGCGTCCTCCCGCGACAGCACTCCGGCGAGGCACGCCGCCGCGTACTCACCGAAGCTGTGACCCAGCAATGCGGTGGGCTTGAACCCCAGCCCCATCCACCACCGCGCGAGTGACAGCTCCACGGACAGCAGCGCGGGCAGCGCGAACCGGGGCTCGGCGAGGGCCGCCTCCGCGGAGGCCTCCGCTCCGGACGCGGGGAACAGCACGGGGCGCAGGTCCTGCGTCATCCCCACGGACGGCAGCAGGGCGAGGCACGACTCCAGCTCCTGCCGGAAGCGGGGCTCGGCGTCGAACAGCTCGCGGGCCATGCCCACGGCCTGGGCTCCCTGGCCCGGGAAGAGGAAGGCCACCCGGTGCGCGGGCGGAGCGTCCAGGTCGCGCACGGTGGACGTCGGGCCCGGCTTGCGCAGCGCCTCCACGAGTCCGGTGACGTCCTCCGCCACCACGGTGCGACGCACCTCGAAGGCCTTGCGGCCCGCGTTGCGCGTGAAGGCCACCTCCGCGAGGTCCACGTCCGCGCGGGCCTCCACCGCGTCGGCCAGCTCGCGCGCCACCGTCTCCAGCGCGGCGGGCGTGCGAGCGGACAGCGTGACGAGCTGCCGCGTGCGACGGCCTCCCGTCACGGGCTCGCGCGACGGTGCCTCCTCCAGCACGACGTGCGCGTTGGTGCCACCGATGCCGAACGAGCTGACGCCAGCGCGGCGCGGGCCTCCGGTGCGCTCCCACGGGCGCAGGGTGGTGTTCACGAAGAAGGGGCTGCGCGCGAAGTCGATCTCCGGGTTGGGCTGCTCGAAGTGGAGGCTGGGCGGCACCTCTGCGTGGTGCAGCGCGAGCGCGGCCTTGATGAGGCCGGCGATGCCCGCCGCGGTGTCCAGGTGTCCGATGTTCGTCTTCACCGAACCCAGCGCGCAGAAGCCCGTGCGCTGCGTCTGCGCGCGGTACGCCCGGGTGAGTGCGGCGACTTCGATGGGGTCGCCCAGCGAGGTGCCGGTGCCGTGCGCCTCCACGTACTCCACGCTGTCCGCGTCCACGCCCGCCGCGGCGAGCGCACGGGCAATCACTTCACTCTGCCCGTGGATGCTGGGCGCGGTGTAGCTGACCTTGGCCGCCGCGTCGTTGTTGAGCGCGGAGCCCTTGATGACCGCGTACACGCGGTCCCCGTCACGCACGGCGTCCGCCAGCCGCTTGAGCACCACCACGCCCAGGCCGCTGCCCAGCACGGTGCCCCGGGCCTTCGCGTCGAACGCGCGGCAGTGGCCGTCCGGCGAGAGGATCATCCCCTCCTGGAACAGGTAGCCCGTGCGCTGGGGCAGGGACACCTTCACCGCGCCCGCCAGCGCCAGGTCGGACTGCCCGGTGCGCAGGCTCTGACAGGCCAGGTGCACGGTGACGAGGCCGGTGGAGCAGGCGGTGTAGACGTTGAGGCTCTCGCCGCCGAGCTTCAGCTTGTAGGCCGTCTTGGTGGCGACGTTCTCGCCCGTGGTCGTTCCCAGCGCCTCGAACAGCGAAGCCGGGTCCTTGCGCGTCTGCCCCAGGATCGACAGCAGGTGCACGCCGGAGCTGCCCGCGCCCGCGTACAGCGAGACAGGCGCCGCGATGCGCTCCGCGTCGTAGCCGGCGTCCTCCAGGGCGTTCCACGCGCACTGGAGGAACAGGCGCTGCTGCGGATCCATCCACTGCGCTTCGCGCGGGGACAGGCCGAAGAAGGCTGCATCGAAGCCGTCCGCCTCCTCCAGCACGCCGCCGGCCGGCACGAAGTCAGGGTGGTCGCGCAGCGCGTCCGGGAACAGCGGTGACGGCTCCAGCTCGTCCTTCGCGAAGCGGGTGATGGACTCCACGCCCTCGCGCAGGTTGCGCCAGAAGGCGTGCACGTCCGGAGCACCGGGGAAGCGTCCGGCCATGCCGATGATGGCGATGTCGCCAGAGGCATTCCCGGCCGTTACACGCGGCGCTTCGGGACGGGGCGCGGGGACTTCGCGCTCCAGCCTCGCGGCGAGCCGGGCGACCGTCGGGTGTTCGAAGAGGTGGGTGACGGGGACGTCCTGGCCCAGGGCCTCGCGCAGCTGCGTGCTGGCCTTCACCACCAGGAGCGAGCCTCCGCCCAGGTCCTCGAAGAAGTGCGCGTGCAGCCCCACGCGCGGCACGTCGAGCACGCGCGCCCAGACCTCGGCGATGCGCTGCTCCAGCGCGGTGACGGGCGCGGCGAACGGCGCGTCGGACGCGGGCTGCTGGGACTCGGGCGCGGGCAGGGCGGCGCGGTCGAGCTTGCCGCCCGGAGTGAGAGGCAGCGCGTCCAGCCGCACGAAGGTGGCTGGGATGAAGGCGTCGGGCAGGCGCTCCTTGAGGAAGCGCCGCACGGCGGGGACCTCCAGGGCTTCGTCGGCCACGAGCCACGCCGCGAGCCGCGTCTCGCCCGCGACCTCGCGTGGGAGCACCACCGCCTGACGCACGCCGGGGACCTGCGCGAGCGCGGCTTCCACCTCACCCAATTCGACGCGGATGCCGTGCACCTTCACCTGGGCATCGCGGCGGCCCAGGAACTCCAGCCGTCCGTCGGACAGCGTGCGCACGCGGTCGCCCGTGCGGTACAGGCGCGCGCCGGGTTCGGGCGAGAACGGGTCGGGCACGAAGCGCTCGGCGGTGAGCGAGGGTCGCTCCAGGTAGCCGCGCGCCACGCCCACGCCGCCCACGTACAGCTCGCCGGGCACGCCGACGGGCACGGGCTCACCCCGTGCATCGAGCACCGCCACGCGAGCGCCCGGGATGGCGCGGCCGATGGACGGACGCGCGGGGTCGACGTCCAGGTCCATCGTCGCGCAGACGGTGGTCTCGGTGGGGCCGTAGGCATTGAGGAAGCGGCGGCCCGGCTTCCAGCGCGCCGCCAGCTCCGGCGTACACGCCTCGCCCACGGAGGCCACCACTTCCAGGAGGGGCAGCGCGGACGGATCCATGGGCGCCAGCGACGTGGGCGTGGCGGTGAGCGCGGTGATGCGCTCGGAGGCGAGCACCTGCTGCAACGGCGGCCCCGGTAGCAGGGACTCCGGGGGTGCGAGCACCAGCGTCGCGCCGGACAGGAGCGTGGAGAAGATCTCGCTCACGGACGCATCGAAGCCGATGGACGCCAGTTGCAGCAGCCGGCTTTCCGGGCGCAGTCCCAGCGCGTCGCGCGTGGCGAGGGCCGTGTTGCACAGACCGTGGTGCGCCAGCAGCGTGCCCTTGGGCGTGCCGGTGGAGCCGGAGGTGAAGATGACGTAGGCGAGGTGCGCGGGCGTGACGGTCGGCGCGGGCTCCAGCGGCAGGGCCGGTCGTGCCTCCAGCGCGGCGCGCTCCGCGTCCAGGAGCACCAGCAGCTCCCCTTGCGGTGCGAGCCTGTCCGCGAGGGCCTCGTCGCTCAGGAGCACGGAGACGCGCGCCTCGCGCAGCATGGCCTCCAGGCGCGCCGGCGGCTGACCCGGATCCAACGGCAGGAAGGCGCCGCCTGCCTTGAGCACGCCGAGCAACGCCACCGCGAGGTCCGGGGTGCGCTCCAGGTACACGCCCACGAGCTGCTCGGGGCGCACGCCTGCGCCGACGAGGTGTCGGGCGAGCTGGTTGGCTCGGGCATCGAGGCTCTCGTACGTCAGCGTTGCTCCCCCCAGCGCGACGGCGATGGCCTCCGGCGTGGCCCGGGCCTGTGCCTCGAAGAGACGGTGCGCGAGGTCGGGCGCCACTGCGGGCGCGGTGGGGCGCCACGACTCCAGCACCTGTCCACGGGCCTCCGGGGTCAGCAGGGGCAGGGCGTTGATGGCGTGTTCGGGGTGCGCCGTCGCGCCGGCCAGCAGCGAGTCCAGATGCCCGAGCATCCGCGCGAGGGTGTCCGCGTCGAAGAGGTCGGTGGCGTACTCGCACAGCAGCTCCAGCCCGTCGCCGGAGTCGGTGACGGAGAGCGTGAGGTCGAGCTTGGTGGCGCCCGTGTCTCCGAGCGTGCTGCTCAGGGTGAGGCCGGGCAGGTGCACCGGTCCGGACGCGGCGTCCTGGAGGACCAGCTTCACCTGGAAGAGGGGCGCGTGCGCGAGGCTGCGCTCCGGGTTGAGCCCTCGCACCATCGCGTCGAAGGGCAGGTCCTGGTGCGCCCAGGCCGCGAGCGCCGCGCGGTGGCTCCGGTGCAGCAGCTCACGGAAGGACGGCGCGCCGGAGAGGTCGCCGCGCAGCGGGAGCTGGTTGACGAACAGGCCGACGATCCCCGCCGTCTCCGGCCGGACACGGTGCGCGGTGTCCACGCCCACCACCAGATCCTCCTGGCCGGTGTAGCGGTGCAGCAGCACCTGGAAGCCCGCGAGCAGCGCGACGAACGGAGTCGTGCCTTCGCGCAGGGCCAGGGTCTTCACCCGCTCCCACGCGGCCTTCTCCAGCCTGTGGGTCCGCTGGGCGCCCCGGTAGGACTGCACGCGGGGCCGACGGCGATCCCCAGGGAGGTCAAGGACGGGAGGTGCGCCGGCCAGGTGCTCCCGCCACCAGCCGAGCAACTCCTCCTGGCGCTCACCGCGAAGCCACGAGCGCTGCCACGCCGCGTGGTCGGCGTACTGGAGGGACAGCTCGGGCAGGGCAGGGGCGCGTCCGGCGGACAGCGCCGCGTAGGCCTCCGACAGCTCCCGCACCAGCACGCGCATGGACCAGCCATCCGCGACCAGGTGATGCACCGTGAGCAGCAGCCAGTGGCGCGACGGCTCCAGGCGCAGCAGGGTCACCCGGAGCAGCGGGCCCCGGGCGAGGTCGAAGGGCCGCCGGGCCTCTTCGCGCGAGAGCCTCAGCGCCTCGGCCTCGCGCGTCGCGGAAGGGAGCGACGAGAGGTCCATGACGGGGAGCGACAGCGCCAGGTCCGGGAGGATGCGCTGGCCGGGTTCACCGCGCGTCTCCACGAACACGGTGCGCAGGGACTCATGGCGCCGCACGAGGAGCTGGAGGCTCCGCTCCAGCGCGGACACGTCCAGCGCGCCGTCCAGCCGCGACACGACGGGGACGTTGTAGAACGCGCTGCCCGGCTCCAGCCGGTCCAGGAACCACAGGCGCTCCTGCGCGAAGGACAGCGGCATCGACTCCGTGCGCGGCACGCGGCGCAGCTCCGGACGCGAAGCGGTTCCCGCCGCCGCCTCGCGCACCAGCTCCGCCACGCTCGCACCTCGCAGCAGCGCCTCCATGGGCACGGGCATGCCCAGGGCCTGCTCCAGCGAATGCGCCAGCTCCACCGCCGCCAGGGAATCCAGCCCGTAGTGGGTCAGCGGTGCATGGACATCCAGGTCCTCCACGCGGGCGCCCACGCGCGCGGCCACCCGCGCGAGCACGCGGGACTCCAGCTCCGAAGCCTGCGCTTCGGGCTGCTCCACCAGCGCGAGCACCTGCGACTCCAGCTCTGAAGCCGGACCGCCTGGGTCGAACGCGTCCACCCGGGCCCGCGCACCGTCACGCGACTCCAGCGCCGGATCCGGAGCGCGCCACACATGCAGCTCGCGCAGCCCTCCCGCGAGGAACGCCGCGCGCGTGGCCCTGCGCTGCACCTTGCCGCTGGACGTCTTCGGCAGGCTCCCGGGCTCGATGAGCACCACCGCGTGCGGCATCACCTCATGTGTCTCCGCCAGCCGTCGCCGGAGGGCACCCAGCAGCGGCGCCGCGTCTCCGTCCCACTTGCGCGGATCCACCTCCTGCACCACGACGAGTCGCTCCTCGCCGGCCACCTCGACGCCGAACGCCACGCCGCACCCGGGACGCAGCGCGGGGTGGCTCTCCTCCACCACGCTCTCCAGGTCCTGCGGATACAGGTTCCGGCCGCGCAGGATGATCAAGTCCTTGGCGCGCCCCGTGACGTACAGCTCCCCCGCGTCCAGGAACCCCAGGTCCCCGGTGCGCAGGAACGGCCCCTCTCCCGCGGCCGTGCGCGCGCCGAAGACCCGCGCGGACTCCTCCGGCTGCCGCCAGTAGCCCTGCGCCACGCTGGGCCCCTTCACCCAGACCTCCCCCACCTCGCCCGGCGCCAGCACCCGCCCGGACTCCCCGTCCACGACGAGCAGGTGCTGCTCCGGCAGCGTCGCGCCGCAGCCCACCAGCGTCCGCCACTGCCGCTCGGGCGCCCGGACCCGGCCCGCCTCCAGCGCCGCCGCGTCCACGGCGCGCAGCACGGGCGCGGCCTCCTTCGCGCCTCCAGAGACGATGAGCGTCGCCTCCGCCAGCCCGTAGCACGGGTAGAACGCTTCACGCCGGAACCCCTGCGGCGCGAACGCCTCCGTGAAGCGCGCCAGCGTGTCCGGCCGGATGGGCTCCGCGCCGCAGAACGCCACCTCCCAAGAGCCCAGGTCCAGGCCCTGCCGCTCGGCCGGCGGGATGCGCCGCACGCACAACTCGAACGCGAAGTTCGGCCCGCCGCTGATGGTGCCGCCAAAGCGCGTCACCGCCTCCAGCCACGCGCGGGGCCGCTTGAGGAACGACAGCGGCGACATCAGCGCGGTGTGGAAGCCCTGCGCCAGCGGCACCAGCACGCCGCCAATGAGCCCCATGTCGTGGTACGGCGGCAGCCAGATGACACCCACGCTGTCGTCGCGCGTCTGGAACGCGCGACGGATGGCGTCCAGGTTGTGCAGCAGGTTGCCGTGGCTGAGCATCACCCCCCGAGGCGTGCCCGTGCTGCCCGACGTGTACTGGAGGAACGCCAGCGTGTCCGCCGTCACGTCCGGCCGCTTCCACGCCGACCCGCCGCCCGGCGCCACCGCATCCGTCGCCACCCACTTCAGCGCGCGCAGCTCCGGCGCATCCGCGAAGAGGAACTCCGCCATCGACAGGATGACGGACGTGGTGAGCACCACCGTGGCCCCCGAGTCCGCGATGAGCGCACGCAGGCGGGGAAGGGTGCGCTCCAGCCGCGAGGGATCCGGCGGATACGCCGGCACCGCCACCAGCCCCGAGCACACGCACCCGAAGAAGCCCGCGAGGTAGTCCGCACCGGGCGGATAGAGCAGGACCGCCCGCTCCCCTTCGGACGCGAGCGCCTGGAGCGCGGCGGCGATACCGTGCGCACGCGCGGCGAGCTCACCGCGGGTGAGCGTCACCTCCGCGTCGTCCTCCAGGAACGTGTAGAGGCGTTGAGCCGGACCGCGCGAGCTGCGCTCTTCGAGGAGATCGATCAGGGTGACGGGCATGGGGAGCGGAGACGCGGGCACTTCGGGGGGAGCCCGCACCTGCCCGAACGATACCCCAAGACCTCCGGCCGCCCGCGAGCCCGCCCCCCGTCCAGGCGTCGCTCAGTAGCTGCCTCCAATCTGGAGCAGCCCCTGGTAGCGACCGTCCCCGGCGCCCGGGTCTTGCGCGCGAGCGAAGTCCTGGCTGAAGAGGAAGCTGTAGCTGCCGCGCACCTCCGCCGTGAGGCGGGGGCTGATCTGGAACCGCAGCCCCGCACCTACAGGCGCGTAGCCTCCCGTATCGTCGAAGAACTGGAAGAACATCCCCTCGCGCACCGAGTAGCGTTCAACCCCGATGCCCGCCAGCACGTAGGGCTGGAGCCGCAGCGAGGAGAGCCCCAGCGTGACCGCCGCCTGCGCGCCGTTGCGCACGAGGTCCGGGCTGCCGAGGGACTGACTCTCGGAGACGGCGAGGCTGCTGGTGCCGCCGCTGTAGCCCACCTCCACGCCCAGGTAGTCGTTGGGCCGGTACCCCACGATGACGCCGTAGGACGGCCCTGGATCCAGGTTGGGGGCGAGCTTGCCCGTATAGCCCTCCACGCCCAGACCCAGGAGGAAGTAGGGCCCCTTCCATTCCACCCGCCGCGCCCGCGTGGGCGCGTCGTCCGGAGGCGCCTGAGCCCCCGCGGCGCCACCCGTCAGCCCCACCAGGCAGAGCCCCAGTCCAATGCCTCGCCTCATCACCGCTCCCTTCTTCTGTTCCCTGCGCGTCCTTCAAGGTGCCCTCCCGGGGAGGAGCGGACAACGAACGGACGGGCGGTGCCCCGAAGGCCCACGGCACCCCGCGGGGACGGGCGTGCGCGGCCCCGACGCGGGCTCCCGCCCGCCTTCCTGCCCGGGCCCTGGGAAGTGCGCCCCGGGACTTCCACCTTGAGCGTTGGCCGACGCCCCCTCCCCCCGCGCGTTCCGGCCAGGAGACGCACGCCATGAACGACGTTGAATCCCAGCCTGGCTTCCAGCAGGAGCACCCGGGCAAGCCCCCGCGGCCGGACCTGAACGCACGCACCCGACGCGTCCTCACACACCTGGACGCGGTGCTGCCGGACCTGGACGCGCTCTACCGCGACCTGCACCAACACCCGGAGCTGTCCGCGCAGGAAGCGCACACCGCCGCCGAGGTGGCGCGGAGGCTGGAAGCCGAAGGCTACGAGGTGACCCGGGGCATGGGAGGCCACGGCGTGGTGGGCCTGCTGTGCAACGGGGATGGGCCCACCGTGATGCTGCGCGGGGACATGGACGCGCTGCCCATCGAGGAGAAGACGGGGCTGCCGTACGCAAGCCACGTGACGACGCCGGACGGCGAGCCGGTGATGCACGCGTGCGGCCACGACGTCCACACCGTGTGCCTGGCGGGCACCGCGGCGCTGCTGGCGCGCTCGCGCGACGCGTGGCGCGGCACCGTGATGGTGGTGGCCCAGCCGGCGGAGGAGACGCTCCAGGGCGCGCAAGCGATGCTGGAGGACGGGCTCTATGCGCGCTTCGGCACGCCGGACGTCGTGCTGGGCCAGCACACGGCGCCGCTGCCGGTGGGCGCGTTCATGCACCGCGAGGGCGTGACGATGATGGGCTCGGCGCACGTGCGCGTCCGCCTCTTCGGAAAGGGCGCGCACGGGGCCCTGCCCCACCTGTCGGTGGACCCGGTGGTGATGGGGGCCAGCGTGGTGATGCGCCTGCAGACCATCGTGTCGCGCGAGCTGTCACCGCTGGAGGCGGCGGGGGTGGTGACGGTGGGCATCTTCCACGCGGGCGCGCGCGCCAACGTGATTCCGGAGGAGGCGGTGCTGGAGTTGACGGTGCGCACCGTGGACGACGCGGTGCGCGCCCAGGTGCTCGCCGCCATCGAACGCATCGTGAAGGCGGAGGCCGAGGCCTCGGACGCGCCCCGGCCCCCCCGGGTGGAGGTGCTGTCGAGCACGCCGGTGAACCACAACGACCCGGCGCTGCTGCGGCGCATCCGCGACGCGCACGCGGGCTGGTTCGGAAGCAGCGCGATGGTGCCGGGCGTGCTCGTCACCGCGAGCGAGGACTTCCCCCGCTTCGCGCAGGGGCCCGAACAGCCGGTGCCCACCGCCTACTGGTTCATGGGCATCACGCCGCTGAAGGCCTGGAACGAGGCGCCGGGCAACACCCCGGAGGAGAAGATGTCGAACCTGCCCGGGCCGCATTCGCCCACCTACGCGCCGGACCGCGAGGGCTCGCTGCGCAAGGGCTGTGAGTCGCTCACCGTGGCGGCGCTGGCCTGCCTGCACCCGGGTGGAGCCTCCCGGGACGCGTGAGGCCCCGGCGCGCGGCTCCGTCCTGGAACGGGGCCGCCAGGCCGGCCGGCTCCTGTCGCTTGCCCCCGCCGCGAGTGCGTCCACCTTGAGAGGCAGACGACACTCGTGGAGGAACCCCCGATGAAACTTCCGCTCATGGCCATGCTGACCGCCCTCCTGCTCGGAGGCTGTGCCCACCAGGGCGCCTCAAGCACGGCGGACAACCCGAGCGGCACGGGCGGTTCGGGCACCCAGTCGCAGGACCCGGAATCCGGCGCGGGGACCCGCGATCCGTTCTCCAGCGATGAGTTCTCCTGGGACGTGGAGGAGTCCCCGCGCACGCAGGCGATGCTGCGCGCCCACGGCATGAACCCCTACGGCGACGCGGGTGCCCGGGCGGCCGCCGAGGCCGAGGACACCGGCACCGGGGGCTCCGGCTCCGCGAACCCGGACGACTACGAGTGCGTGGACGTCAACACGTTGGGGACTGGCGGTTCGGGCAGCATCGACCTGCGCGCGGTGGACGACCTGGCACCGTCGCCCGCCCCTTCGCAGAACCCGGGCGCGCGGTTGGACATCACCCCGGATGCGTGGAAGCGCAACAAGGGCATCGGGACGAGTCCGGTGGCGCCCACCACGGGCACGCCCCCGGTGGAGGGCAGTGGCGGCGCGAGCGGCCGGTAGCGAGGGCGCTCAGCCCTGCTGCTTCACCAGCCGGGTCAACTCGCGGTCCAGCGTGGCGGCGAACTGCTGACGGTCCTGCGGCGAGAAGCTGCTGGGACCGCCGGTGGTGACGCCGCTGTCGCGCAGGTCCTGCATGAAGTTCCGCACCGACAGCCGCTCGTCGATGTTCTCCGGGGTGAAGAGCTCCCCGCGCGGATCCATCACCACCACGCCCTTGGGCACGAGCAGCGCGGCCAGGGGAATGTCCTGCGTGACGGCCAGGTCCCCGGGCTGCGCGGAGGTGGCGATGTGCCGGTCCGCCACGTCCAGCCCCGCGCCCACCTGCACCGTGGAGACCCACGCCAGGCGCGGCAGCGACAGCGCCTTGTTCGCCACGAAGACGATGGGGACCTTCAGGCGCTGGACCGCGCGCAGGAGGATGTCCCGCACGGGTCCAGGACAGGCATCGGCGTCGACCCAGATTTGCACGGGGCGCATCCTCGCTGATTTCACCGGCCCCTGCTTTGAAGTTGCGCCCCAGGCGACTCCCCCCCGCCGGTGGGAACGCCGGGGAGATTCCCCGCCCGCCCGTGAAGCAGCCCGGCAGGGCAGGGCGGAAGTCTGGACGCCGACCCTGTCCCCAGGGACGATGCACCCATCGGACGGAGGTTCCATCATGGCCGGCGTGAACACCCAGAACCTGGACGCAGCGCTTGACGATCCCCAGCTCGCGCGTGACGGCTTTGACGCGACCAGCTTCCGTGCACTGCTCGCGCGCTACCAGCGCGGTGAGCTGGTGGAGTCGAGGCCCCTCGAGGGCTCCCTGGATCCCCTGCGGCCGGGGGACGTGCAGCCGCTCCCGCGAGAGAGTACGCCCGACTACGAGGTGTGCCGGGCCCGGGGCGAACAGGCGTTCCGTCAGGGGCAGGTGGCCGCCCTGGTGGTGGCCGG
>NZ_RAWG01000550.1 GCF_003611735.1 Corallococcus sicarius
CCATGCGCCCCGACAAGGGCGGCCCGACGCGCGGCCCCCGGACGGAGCCCGGCACCGGCTTCGAGCTCCCCCGCACCCCTGTCCCCCCGGAGCGCCGCAAGGTGAAGGACGGCTTCCGGCCGCTCGACCCGCAGCGCAACACCACCGCCAGCCCCTACCTGGGCGCGGGCGAGACGCGCGGGCCGGTGCTGGATTTGGACTCGCTGGTGCCCGGCGACCTGAAGGACCTGGAGGGCCAGCCCGCGGTGGCGAAGCGCTTCGCCTCGGACAGCGCGCTGCTGTCCGCGCAGGTGCGGCCCGCGTCGCTGCCCTCGTCCGACCGCGTGGCCCGCCTGTGGGCCTTCTTCGCCGCCTACGCGGAGGCCGCCACCGCGCACCCGCCCGCCCCGGAGGCGAAGGCCGCCTTCTCCCAGGCCCTGAAGGACCAGGGCTTCGCCGGCCTCCAGGACGCCCACACCGGCCGGACGGGCGTGGAGGCGGGGCTCTGGGTGCTGGACGCGCCGTCGCCCGCCGAGGCCCGCGAGCGCGCGAAGGACGTCCAACTGGAGCCCCCGCCCGACGTGCGGCGCTCCGAGCAGGCCGCCCCGATGACGCCGGGCCTCTACCAGCCCATCCCCGCCCCGTTCATCCGCCGGGACGAGCAGGGCCAGCCCCTCCAGGACGACGACCGGGACCGCAACCGCTCGGAGCGCAAGCTGGGCACCCGGATGCTCTGGAACGTGCTCCACCGCTTCCGCGCCGGCCCGGAGGAGGAGGACGCCCAATCCGAAGGGCAGTGGGACCGGATGGTCTTCGGGGCCGTCCTGGCCCTGGCGGGCGTCGCGCTGGCGGTCATCGCGCTCGTCACCTCCCTCTAGAAGCAGGGAGGCTGTTCGGAACGCTTGGGGTTGTGCCGGCTTGTGGTACGGTGCCGCACTCTCTTGGCCACCGACGACCTTACACTCGTCAAGCGCGTCCGCAGCGGGGACCAGCGCGCTTTCAAGCTCCTCGTCGAGCGTTACCAGCGCAAGGTGTACGCCGTTGCGCTCGGTATGCTGAAGGACAAGGAGGAAGCGATGGACGTCTCCCAGGAGGCGTTCGTCAAGGTCTACAAGTACCTGGACCACTTCAAGGGCGACGCGTCCTTCTACACGTGGCTCTACCGCATCACGTCCAACATCTGCATCGACGTGCTCCGCAAGCGCCGGGGCGGTGGCGAGCAGGTGGAGTTCGACGAAACCCAGGAGATGGACGTCTCCGAGGCCCGCATCGGCGCGCTGGGCAGCCGCCTGGGGACCAATCCCCAGAAGAGCGCCCTGCGCAAGGAGCTGGCGGAGAAGATCCAGGAGGCCCTGGCCACGGTGCCGGAGAAGCACCGCGCCATCCTCCTGCTGCGCGAAATCGAGGGCATGTCCTACGAGGACCTGGCCCGGACCCTGGACATCCCGAAGGGCACCGTGATGAGCCGCCTGTTCCACGCGCGCGCCAAGGTGCAGAAAATCCTCAGCGAATACCTGGAGCTGGACGAAGCCAAGAGCGGGGTGGGCAATGAGTGAGGCTGCCGGGAATCCCCCCTCGAATATCTGTGGGGGTGGCTGCGTCCCACCGGCGCATTCCCTCCAGACCGCAGGGTGAAGAGCATGGCCGGAAATCCCGCGTGTGACCGTTTTGTCCCGCTCCTGTCTCCCTACATCGACGGCGAACTCGCCCCGGCGGAGCGCGTCCACGTGGAGCGCCACCTGGCGGCCTGCCGCGACTGCACCGGCCGCTCGGCCGACCTGCGCGCCGAATCCGGACTGCTCCGGGTGGGCCTGGACATGGCGGTGGACGACGTCGACTTCAAGGACTTCACCCAGCGGGTGATGGCCCGGGTGACGCCGGAGAAGCCGCCGCTCATCGAACGGCTGCGGCTCTCCCTGTCGGAGATGTTCCTCTACCAGCGCACCGCGATGCTCTCCTCGATGGCCACCGCCGCGGTGGTGCTCCTGGTGGCGCTGCCGCTCCTGCTGCGCGACGGGGCCCCGGAGGGCTACGCCGCCGAGCGCATGACGGTGAAGTCCATCCAGTCCTACCAGGGCGCCCGCGTGGCCCCGGTGGTGATGGAGACCGAAGGCGGCGGCTCCATCATCTGGATGGTGGACGAGCAGGAGCAGGCCCCCGAGGCCGCTCCCGGAGCCCCCGGCCAGCCGAAGAAGCTGGACGAAGACGAGGCGGAGGAGTTGGGTGGACAGTCGGACGGGCAGCCGCCGGCGGTCACGCCCGCGGCGCCGCGGCCCACGGGAGGAGCGCTATGACGAAGCAGAGGTGGGCGGTGCTGGCACTGCTGTGCGCCATGGCCCTGACGCTGGGGCCGGCGGTGGCCCTCGCCCAGGACGCCAAGGTGAAGGTGCAGGTGGAGGTGGTGCTCGCCTCCAACAAGGGCACCGCGGTGGAGCCCGCGGAGCTCAACAAGATGAAGGAGGCGTTCCAGAAGCAGAACTTCAGCTTCACGTCCTTCAAGCGCATGTCCCTGGACACCGTGGAGGTGGCCGCCCCCAAGCCCACCGAGGTGAAGCTGCCCAACGGGACCAACGCGTCACTGCAGCTGCTGGGCATGAAGGACGGCATCGCCACCCTGCGCGTCATCATCCCGAACCAGTCCTCCGTGGAGGTGGAGCTGGGCCGCCAGGGCGCCGTGTACCAGAAGGCCGGCAAGCACGTGGGCGGGGACCTCATCCTCGTCCTGGTCCCGCCCTCGAAGTGATGTCGTAGGGTCGTACCTGTAGCGACGGATGTGCGCCGCCTTCGGGCAGGCGCCGTCCGGGAAGCACCCCCTGACATGCCTGGATGGCCCCCTCCTCTCCGGGCGGCCCCCGCGTCAGGTTGCACACCTCCTGAATCTTCCCCCCACCTCGCACATCCACTCCTGCGGGCGCTGCTCCGCCCTGCCGGGAGGGGTGCCGTCGCGTCTTTGACGTGGGGAGAGGTGGGTTTCATTCCCCAGGGCAAGAAAACGGTCGGAAGTCTCTGAAACGGAGGCTGAAGAAATGTCAGTCCTTCCCCGGCGCAGAAAGCGGCTCCGGGGTTTCTTCCCTCGGAAGACGCGGAGTTGAGGCCCGGCACGGCAGTTGCTCTTGGGTCAGAGCGCAGGACGGCGGGACGGTGGGGCGGGTCGGTG
>NZ_RAWG01000551.1 GCF_003611735.1 Corallococcus sicarius
CTCCAGCCCCCACCTTCCGGCGTCCGCCGCCCGCGCCCCCACCGCCGACCTACTCGAGCGCGGAGTTCGTGGGCCTGGAGCGCCGCTCCGACGACCGGCTCCACGCGGACGTGCGGGTGACGATGAAGAACACGGGCATCTTCACCGACCACCGCATCATCAACCTGTCGTCAGGGGGCCTGTTCATTGGAACGGACCGGCCGCTGCGACTGGGGACGCAGGTGGAGTTGACGCTGCGGTTCGATGATCCGGAGCGGGTGATGACGCTGCGCAGCTCCGTCATCTGGGAGAACTCGCTGGATGACGGCAAGAACCCGCGTGGCTACGGATTGCGACTGAGCGCGTTGCGCGCCGAGGAGCGCGAGTTCATCCAGCAGTACGTCCGCCGTCCGAAGAAGCCCTGATTGTTTCGGAGTCGGGGTCGAAGCCGGGCTAGAACAGCTGGCCCAGGAAGACCCCGGCCATCGCCACGAAGGCCACCATCACCGCCATGACGGACTTCAACTCCAGGTCCCTGCGGTCCAACTCGTTCACGAAGTTCATGGTGTCCTCCCGGATCAGCAACGCCTTCACCTCTTCCTACGGCGCACGCGCGTGGCGATTGCCTCGGGGCGCGAGCCCCGGCGCGTCGGCGCGGCATGCGGGCGGGGAAGTGGCTGGCGCCGCACAGGGGACGCTGTCGTGAGCCCCCCTTCTCCGGCCGCCCCGTTGGACGGGCTGCTCCAGGTGCTGCCCGTCCCCCTGTTCGTCGTCCACGGCGACCGGCTGGTGTTCACCAACAACGCCCTGCGGGTGCTGCTGGGCCTGCGCGAGGGCGACCTGCCCTCCGTGGGGGAGTTCAACGCCCGCTTCAGTCCGGAGGAGCGTGCGTGGGTGGAGCCGCTGTCCCGGGCGCTCGCGCGCGGTGAGCCCCTGCCGGATCAACCGGCCTGGGTGCGGATGCGGGGGGCGGACGGGCGTCGTCACGTGCTGTCGCTCATCACCGGTCCGGGCCGCATCCCCCAGGAGCAGCTCGTGCTGTTGCTGGACGCCGAGGGCGGGGACGCGGTGCGCAGACTGTCCACGGTGCTGGTGTCCACCGCGGCGGAGCTGCTGCGCTGTCGCGACGAGACGGCGGTGCTGGAGCTTGCGGTGGAGGCCGTGCACCGGCAGGGCTTCTACGTCTCCGTGATGCTGTTGGAGGGGGACTTCCTGCGCCACGGGCCGATGCGACAGGAGGCGGAGAGCCTGGCGGCGGCGGAGCGGCTGTATGGCCAGTCCGTGCACGCGGTGCGCTTCCCCCGCGCGGCGATGCCGCACCTGGAGGAAGTGCTCACCCGGCGCAAGTCGGTCTTCCACCCGGACGCGTTCAGCATGGCGCGGCAGCTGCACTCGCCGGAGGTGGCGGAGAGCATCGAGCGCATCTACCCCCCGGGCTCTCGCGCGCTGGATGCGCCCCTCTTCGTGGGGGACGAGCCCTTCGGCGTGCTCGCGGTGCAGTCGCCCATGCTGACGCCCGCGAATGCCGGCGCGTTGGAGCTGTTCGCGCAGCTCATCGGTGGGGCGCTGGAGAACGTGCGCCACCACCGGGCGGCCGATGCACGGCTCGCGGAGGTGTCACGGCTGCAGGGTGAGCTGGTCGCGAGCGAGCGGCTGACGGCGCTGGGCGAAGCGGCGGGGGTCGTGGCGCACGAGGTGCGCAATCCGCTGGGCGCCATCCTCAACACGGTGGCGGTGCTCAAGCGCGAGCCGCGCCTGGGGCCCTCAGGCGCCGCCGCGGTGGAGATGCTGGAGGAGGAGGCCATCCGGCTGGAGGACATCGTGCGCGACCTGCTGGACACGGTGCGCCCGCTGGAGCCCCGGCCGCGCCCCGTCCAGTTGGGAGAGCTGGTGCACCGCGCGCTCGGCCAGCTCCAGGGAAGGGAGGACCTGCCCACGCCGCACGTCGTCTTCGACGAGGCGCCGGAGGTGCCGGACCTCGCGGGTGACGAGACGCTGTTGCAGCTCGCCATCACGCACCTGATGCGCAACGCGCTGCAGGCGTCGCCCGCGAAGGGCACGGTGCGAGTGGCGGTGCGGTCCGTGCCTGGAGGCGTGTCGCTGGTGGTGGAGGACGAAGGCCCGGGCATCGCGGGAGTGGATCCGCAGCGCGTCTTCGAGCCCTTCTTCCTCACGCGAGCCAACGGGCGAGGCCTGGGGCTCGCCATCGTGCGCCGCGTGGTGCTCGCGCACGGAGGCAAGGTGCGAGCCGGCGCGAGGCCCGAGGGCGGGGCCCGCTTCGAGCTGGTGCTGCCCCTCTAACGGAGCGCCACCCCTGCCTGCGCTGAGCGGGAGCCACCGCTCTCGCAGGGCGGCGCCCAGAGCCTGCTTCGAGCGGGTGCTGCCCCTCTAACGGAGCGCCACCCCGGGCCCGCGCGTCACGGGCCCGCCAGCACCAGCAGGCAGCGCAGGCCGCCGTTCTGCACCGGCAACTGGCGCGCACCCTCCAGCCCCAGCTCCGCCACGAGCTTCGCGTCCTCGGGGACGATGAGCGCCTTGCGCCAGTCGCGGAACGCACCGCGCAGCGTGGCACCCAGCGCGCGGTAGAGGCCCGGCAGGTCTTCTTCCTCGCCCACGCGCTTGCCGTAGGGAGGATTCGCCACCACCAACCCGGGCGCTCCCGGCGGCGCCTTCAACGTGCGCAGGTCGTGCCGCTCCAGCGTCAACGTGAGCCCCGCGCGCTTCGCGTTGCGACGCGCCGTCCCCAGCGCCCCCGCGTTGATGTCGTAGCCCCGGATGGGCACGCGTGGCGCGGGCAGCATTCGTGCCTCGGCCTCCGCACGACGGCGGGCCCAGGCCTCCTTGTCGAAGGAGGGGAACGATTCAAAGGCGAACGCGCGCGACAGCCCCGGCGCCCGGTGCTGCGACTGCCACGCCCCCTCCACCAGGAACGTGCCCGAGCCGCACATCACGTCCACCAGCGGCACGTCCCCGGCATAGCCCGCGAGCCGGAGGATGCCCGCCGCCAGCGTCTCCCGCAGCGGCGCGCGCCCCACCTCCTGCCGGTAGCCGCGCTGGTACAGCGGCGCCCCGGAGGTGTCCGCGCTCACCGTCCACTTGTCCCCCTCCCCGCGCACGAGCAGCGTGAGGC
>NZ_RAWG01000552.1 GCF_003611735.1 Corallococcus sicarius
GCCGGGTCCCCAGGCGCTCCGCCCGCCCGGTGTGGGACGGGCGGAGCGCCTGGGGACCCGGCGGGGAATCAGGCCGCCCTACCCCTGCTGGCGGAACGTCTCCCGGGCGATGACCAGACGCTGCACCTCGCTGGTGCCCTCGTAGATGGTCTGCACGCGGGCATCCCGGAAGAAGCGCTCGACGGGGAACTCGTCGATGTAGCCGTAGCCGCCATGGAGCTGCACGGCCTTGTCGGCCACCCGGTTGCTCATCTCGCTGGCGAACAGCTTCGCCATGGAGGCCTCACGGGTGAACGGCTGGCCCTGCTCCTTGAGGGCGGCGGCGCGCAGCGTGAGCAGCTCCGCCGCGTCCAACTGCGTGCGCATGTCCGCCATCATGAAGCGCGGGGCCTGCAGGTCCGCCACCGCCTGACCAAAGGCCTTGCGGTCCTTGGTGTAGGAGATGGTCGCCTCCAGCGCCGCCCGGCCCACGCCGCACGCCTGGGCCGCGATGCCGATGCGGCCACCGTCCAGCGCCATCATCGCGAGGCGGAACCCGTCGCCCTCCTTGCCCAGGAGGTTCTCCGCGGGGACTTCACAGTCCTCGAAGGTGAGCCCCACGGTGTTGGACGCGCGCAGGCCCATCTTGTCCTCGTGCTTGCCCACGTGGAGGCCCTTGGTGCCGCCCTCCACGATGAAGCAGGACAGGCCCTTGTTGCCGGCCGCGCCCGTGCGGGCCCAGACGACCATCACGCCCGCGTAGGCGCCGGAGGTGATCCACTGCTTGCTGCCGTTGATGACGTAGCGGTCGCCGCGCTTCGTGGCGGTGGTGAGCATGGCGCCGGGGTCGGAGCCGGCGTGCGGTTCGGAGAGCGCGAAGGCGCCGACGATGGCCTCACCGGAGGTGAGCTTCGTGACGAACTTCTCCCGCTGCGCGTCGGTGCCGACCGCGTGGATGAGCTCCGCGCACATGTTGGTGACGGCCATGGCCACGGACACGGAGGCGTCCGCGGCGGCCATCTCCATCATCGCCAGGGCGTAGGAGACGACGCCCGCCTCGGCGCCGCCGTAGCGGGCCGGCAGGTTCACCCCGAGCAGGCCCACCTGGGCCAGGGCCTTGAAGACCTCCGGGTCGAAGCGCTCCTCGCGGTCCGCCTTGCGGGCGTGGGGCGCCACCTGCTCCCGCGCGAACTTGCGCGCGGTGTCGCGGATGAGCGACTGGGTCTCGGTGAGGTCGAAGTTCATTCGACGGCCTTGAGGTTGAACGGGTACTCGATGGGGTGCTCGCGGCCGTCCGTGGGCTTGGGGAAGTCCATGGACATGAGGACGGACACCACGCAGTCGTTGAGCCCCGCGTCCTTCAGCGTGCTCTGCTGGCGGTCCACCTTGGCGCTGCGCACGGTGCCCTCGGCGGTGATGGTAAAGGTGGTCATCAGCTTGCCCTCCACCTTCTTGTCCTTCTCCACCATGTGGTCCTCGTAGCACTCCTGGATGCGAGGGCTGTTGTGGACCATCACCTGCCGGATGGAGTCCGGGGTGAAGGGCAGCCGGCTGACATCCAGGCCGTCGTCCTTCGGGGCGGCCTTCGTGGCCGCGTCCGGCGTCCCAGGGGCCGGCTTCGTGGCCGCCGGCTTCTTCTTCGTGGACGTGCCCTGGGCGGTGGCCATGGACGGCGCCACCAGCAACATCAACATGGGGAGGAGCGCGCGCTTCATGGGGGGACTACTCCTTGAGCAGGTTAGCGGAGATGACGATGCGCTGGATCTCGCTCGTCCCCTCGTAGATTTCGGTGATGCGCGCGTCGCGCACGTGGCGCTCGGCGTCCATTTCCTTGCTGTAGCCCATGCCGCCGTGGATCTGCAGGGCCTTGTTGGCCACGCGGCTGGCCATCTCGCTGGCGTACAGCTTCGCCATGGCGCTCTCCGGGCTGTGACGCACGCCCTGGTCCTTCATCAGCGCCGCGCGCCACACCAGCAGGCGGGCCGCGTCGATCTCCATGGCCATGTCGGCGATCATGAACTGGATGGCCTGGTGGTCGCGGATGGGCTTGCCGAACGTCTTGCGCTCGCCCGAGTAGCGCACCGCCTCCTCGAAGGCCGCGCGCGCGATGCCCAGCGCCTGGGACGCGATGCCGATGCGGCCCCCGTCCAGGGTGGACATGGCGACCTTGAAGCCCTCGCCCTCCTTGCCCAGGCGGTACTTCTCCGGCACGCGCATGTCCTCGAAGAACATGGAGCAGGACCAGGCGGCGCTGATGCCCATCTTCTTGTCGGGCTCCGCGCGGGTGAAGCCCGGCGTGTTGGTGGGCACGAGGAACGCGGTGATGCCCTTGTTGCCGGCCTCGCGGTTGGTCATCGTGATGAGCACGATGGCGTCCGCCTTGGGGCCGTTGGTGATCCAGTTCTTGGAGCCGTTGATGATGTACTCGTCACCGCGCTTCACGGCGACGGTCTTCTGGGCGGCCGCGTCGCTGCCGGCCTCCGGCTCCGTGAGGCCGAAGCAGCCCAGCTTCTCCCCGCTGGCGAAGGGCTTGAGGAACTGCTCCTTCTGCTCGGGGGTGCCGAACTTGGAGATCGGATCGCAGTAGAGCGAGTTGTTCACGCTCATGATGACGCCGGTGGAGGCACAGCCGCGGCTGATCTCCTCCATGGCGATGGAGTAACAGACGTTGTCCAGGCCCGCGCCGCCAAACTCCTCCGGCACCGCGATGCCCAGGAGCGACAGCTCCGCGAGCTTCTTCACCGCGTCGGTGGGCCAGGCGTGCTGTTCGTCCCACTTGCGGGCGTTGGGGATGAGTTCCTTGGCGGCGAACTCTCGGCACAGCCGCTGGATCTCGCGCTGGATGTCGGTCAGCTCGAAGTTCATAGTGGGGACTTCCATAGTATGCAGCCCGGCCTGGGGCTACTTCGAAGACGGGCCCCCGTTCGTCGGGGCGGGAATCCGCGTTCCGAAGAACATCGCCAGCGGCACCGTGACGTCGAAGGACACGTCCGTGCGAGCCCCCGCGTCCGTCCAAGCCCGTCGCACCAGCACCGACACCGTCCACGGCTGGGTGTCCTGGTGTCTTTCAATTAAGTCGTAGGTGAGCCCCACCCCGGCCACCCC
>NZ_RAWG01000553.1 GCF_003611735.1 Corallococcus sicarius
TCCATCAGGTCAAACCGCCGGTCCGCCGACGTCGCCCCCTGCGCTGGGGGCGACGTCGGCGGACCGGCGGTTGGACCTGATGGACGCGGGCGTGGCGGTGGACGGGCTGGTGCTGGACCTGGACGCGGATCGCCGCGTCGTGAGCGATTTCCTCTGCCGTCTGGTGGACCGGGGCTTCAGCGGCCCTCGCATCCTCCTGTCCTCCGGTTTCCGCCCCGAAGCGAGCGCCACCTTCCGGGCCTCCAGCCATACCCACTTCGCACTCGGCCGGCCCTGGCGCTCCGGTGAGTTGCGATCGCTCCTGGAGCAGGTCCTTGGAGTCTCCCACCTCGCTGAATCGACAGGCTGTCCGTGACACCCGCGTCGCCCCGCTGACGGAGCGGGTGGCGGACGCGGGGCATGGGCTGTTCACTGGCATCGCCGGGGCGTCCGCGGGCGCGGCGCGCAGCGCCTACATCGCGCTGATGCTGCTGGCGGGCGGCATGGCGCGCTGCGCGGCGGGGCGCTCTCGCGAGGGGCTGCCGCAGCTCAAGCGCGGCCTGTTCCGCGTGGCGCAGATGCCCGTGGACCTGGTGCTGATGCTGGGCGGGCGCGTGCTCAGCGCCGTGCAGGTGGTGTCCGGCCTGGAGCCGGTGGGTCGCCGGCTGACGGACGCGGAGGTGGCCCGGCTCAAGCCCATCTTCGGCGACAGCGTGGACTTCCGCTGCGTGCGCGTGAAGGAAGGCGCCCTGGGCCTGCTGGGCCTGCCGGGCCGCGCGTTCGCCCACGGCGACATCCTCTTCATTCCCCCCGGCTACGGCGCGGTGGGCTTCCGGCTGCTGGTGCACGAGCTCACGCACGTGTGGCAGCACCAGCACGGCGGCACGGGCTATCTGAGCGGCGCGCTCGCTGCGCAATACCTGGGTGACGGCTACGACTGGCGCAAGGCCGTGGGCGCGCACCGCCGCTGGGCGGAGCTGAACGCGGAGCAGCAGGCCCAGTTCATCGAGGACGCCGCCGACGCGCAGCTCATCCCCCACGTGGGCCGGCCCACCCCCCAGCAGCGGCTGCGCGGGTGGAGCGACGCCGCCCTGTGCCTGCTGGACGAGGCGCTGGACAACCTCTACGCGGGCCGGGGCGCCCCGTGAGCCGGAGCGCTCCGCGATGACGCCGCCCACCACCCTGCCCGGAGGCCTCCCGGAGGGCCGCTGCCTGCAGGCCGTGACGTGGCGGCGCCTGGAGTCCCCCGGCACCGAGCACTGCGAGCTGTGGGACTCCACCTCCGGCCCGCTGCTCACCGGCACCTCGGTGCTCGTGAGCGAGGGGCTGCCGCTGCTCGTGCGCTACACCGTGGCGTGCGACCCGGACTGGCACACGCGCGAGGCGCGGCTCGTGCTGCACCAGGGCGGCACCCGGCGCACGCTGGTGCTCCAGGTGGATGATCACCAGCGCTGGTGGCGCGACGGGCGCGAGCTGCCGGAGCTGCGCGGGTGCGTGGACGTGGACCTGAGCGTCACCCCCTCCACCAACACCCTGCCCATCCGCCGGCTGGGGCTGGAGGTGGGGCAGGCCCGGGACGTGACGGCCGCGTGGGTGCGCCTGCCGGACCTGTCCCTGGAGCGGCTGGAGCAGCGCTACACCCGGCTGTCCACGTCGCTGTTCCGCTATGAGAGCGACGGCGGCGCCTTCGTCGCGGAGGTGGACACCGACGTCCACGGGCTCATCACCCACTACCCGCCCGGCTGGGAGCGCGTGGCCACCTCCGAAGGGTAAGTCCCGCGCAACCCCCGGCCCTGAACGCGGACAATCCTCCCAGACCCGTGCAGGTCCCATGTAGGCCATTGTGCGCAGGTGGCGCAGGGGCGGGCTTCCTCCCCGGGGACACGGGATTGCGGGACTACCTGCCATATAGGGATGGGCCCGGGTGACGTGCCGGGTTATAACGCCCCGCGAACCGTTCCGGCGGCAGAGGGGGTCTCGAGCCTGGACCGCCGCGCCGGACGTCACGTGCAAGGTTGATGTGGTGAAAACCCACCCCCGAGGTCCCATCGCATCCGGCCGCGCCCGGAAGAAGCGCCCGCTGGCGCCCGCGTCCGCCGCCGCGCTGTCGCGGCGGCAGTTGGAGCGCAAGCTGGCGGTCAGCGTGGGCGCCTCGGCCCGGGCCGCGCGGCTGCGGGCCGGGCTGACACAGGCGGACGTGGCGGATCGCGTCGGCATCGCGTCGGAAGTGTATGGCCGGCTGGAGCGGGGCAAGATGATGCCCAGCGTGCCCACGCTGTTCCGGCTGTGCCTGGCGCTGCAGCTGTCGGCGGACGCGTCGCTGGGGCTGGCGCTGGCGGCGGCGGCGGGCGCGGGGCTGTGGGAGGAGGACTCCACGGACAAGGACGACCTGCCGGAGATGCGCCGCCTCTTGCGCAGCCTGCGCCGGCTGCCGCGCCCCCAGTTGAAGCTGATGAGCCTGGTGGCCAGCGCCATCCTGCCGACGCGCCGGTAGCGGCCCTCAGCGCGCCGCCGGCCCCCGGGCGGCGCCCGCGCCCTGTTCGCGCTCCGTCACCCGCCACACCCAGCTGGACGGGGTGGGGTCCCGGTGCGCGGTGTTCACGTCCACCGCGTACACGTCCACGGTGTGCTCCCCCACGGACAGGTCCTTCACGCGCCAGCGGGCCTCGCAGGGGATGAAGAGGCTGCCGTCCAGCGAGCACCAGAACACGGGCTTCAGCGTCGTGGCGGAGAAGACGAAGGTGGCCTCCCGCGAGTGCGTGGCGCCCGGAGGCCCCTCGTCAATGAACGTGTCCGGCCCCTCGTTCCCCGCCCGCGCGAGCGACGGAGGGAACAACAGCGGCATCAACACCAGGGCCAGCAGCAGGGACGCCAGCACACCGTGGGGCAGATAGCGCAACGACGGCGGGGGAATCATGGCCGGACTCCAAGGCACCACGGGCGCGCGACACCCCGACTCCACGAAGCCTCCAGTCCCGGGGCGCGACGCTGCGCGGCGGCCTCGGGAGGCGGGGGCGTTTCATGGGATCGGGAACGGGAAAGGGGCGAACTCCAGGAAGCTGGGGATGGCACCAAAATGGGGCGCCCCGTCCCGGGG
>NZ_RAWG01000554.1 GCF_003611735.1 Corallococcus sicarius
GGGCAAGGCGGCCCCCCCGGTGACGCCGCCTCCCGCGACGCCCGCTCCGGACACCACGGGGCTGTCCGTGGACGATCCCTCCCTCGCCTCCGAGCCCTCGGCCACCCCGCCGATGGATCCGTACTCTCCGGCCGCGGCGCTGCCTGGGCCGGAGCCGCTGCCCGTCGCGTCTCCGAGCTCTCCGGGCGTCCCCGCGACCGCGGCGCCGCTGCCCTCGGATGTGCCCACCACGCCGCCCGCGACCGCCGGGGGCGTGCCCCTGCCGGCGTCGGAGCCGCTCAGCAGCGGCAGCAACGTGCCGGACCGCGCCCCCTTCACGGAGCCCGCCCAGGACCGCGCCATGCCGCCGCCCTCGGGGCTCGCGGGCCTGGACGGGCCGGATCCGCTGGCCGCGTCCTCGCTGGAGGAGTCCGTCAACCGCGTGCTCAGCGAGGCGGTGGTGACGACGGCGTCCAAGCGCCGCCAGCGCATCGCGGACGTGCCCCTCACGGTGTCGTGGATCCCCGCCGAGGAGCTGGAGGGCACCGGCCAGTTCTCCCTCTGTGAGGCCATCCAGTACTTCCCCGGCATGGAGTGCCGCCGGGGCTCCATGCGCAAGGCGGCGGTGAGCGCGCGCGGCCTGGGCTCCAACTACCTGTCCAACCGCCTGCTGCTCCTGAAGGACGGCCGTCCGTTGACGGACCCCTGGACGGGCCAGTTCTACGCGGATGAGACGACGCCCCTGACGAACCTCAAGCAGGTGGAAGTGATCCGCGGCCCGGGCTCGTCGCTCTACGGCTCCAACGCCTTCAGCGGCGTCATCAACATCATCGAGCGGCAGCCCGCGGACCTCATCCCCAAGGGCCAGAGCATCGGCGCGGACGCGCGCCTCCTCGCGGGTCAGGACAAGACGTGGCGGCTCCAGACGACCGTGGCCGGCAAGGGCGGGCCCGTGGAGGCGCTGCTCGGCTACTACGGCTTCGGTTCGGACGGCCCGCAGCTCTTCAATGATCCGCGCGTGGGCCAGGTGGACACCAACGAGGACTCGCTGGTGCACCAGGTGAACGGCAAGGTGCGCGTCGGCGCCTTGTCGCTGGACGCGGACTTCACGGACGGCAACATCGGCCGCCCGGGCGGGCAGAACATCTCCACCGTGGGCAACTGCGGCCGCTGCCACTACACGGCGCAGGACAACGAGCACGTCCAGAACCTGAACACCGCCATCCAGGTGGATCAGCAGCTGAACGAGAACGTTCGCGTGTTCGCCCAGGGCTACGCGTTCTTCAAGCGCCGCGACGTGGCGCTGGAGAACCAGGTCACGGGCGCGCTGGAGTCCGCGCTGGGCAAGCGCCGCCGGCTGGGCGGCGAGGCCCGGGCCCTCTTCTCCCTGGACCGGCTGTCGCTCACCGTGGGCGGCGACGTGAAGGCCGACCAGGTGAACAACCAGAACATCCTCTCCGGCCTGGGGCTGGAGGACACCCGGCAGACCATCCTGGGCGGCTTCGTGGACGCGGAGTACCGCATCACGGACCGGCTGGTGGTGGGCGCGGGCGCCCGCTACGACCGCTACCAGATCCCCGAGCGCGTGTGGACCGCGCGCACGGATCAGATCTCCCCGCGCGCGAGCGTCGTCTTCCACGCCATCCCGGAGCTGCTCACGCTGCGCACCAACTACGGCCGCGCCTTCCGCGCGCCCACCCTGGCGGAGCTCGCCATCAACCAGCAGATGTACGCCGCCACGCTCCTGGGCAACCCGGGCCTGAAGGCGGAGACGCTGGACACGGTGGAGGCCGCGGTGGACTTCTGGCCCCTGGATCGCAAGGTGCGCCTGACGGGCACGGCCTTCTACAACCGCGCCAACAACTTCATCAATCAGGAGCTCCTCTTCGGCTCCACGTCGCAGTTCAAGAACCTGGGCGACGCGCGCGTGGCGGGCTTCGAGGCCGAGGCGGCCGCGCAGGTGCCGGCCATCAACTCCTCCTTCGACGTGGCCTACCAGTTCCTGGACGCCCGGGCGCTGCCCGCGGACGGCGGCCCGGACTACACGCTGGACTACGCGCCGGGCCACCGCATCTACGCCCGCGGCCGGACCAACATCGCCAAGGTCGCGTTCGTGGAGATCTACGGCCTCTTCGTGGGCCCGCGCTTCGACCCGGGCTTCGTCGTGGACGAGATCAGCGGCACGACGACCCGCGTGCGGATGCCCAGCTACATCACGGCCTCGGCGCGCGTGGGCTTCCAGGTGCACGAGAGCGTGGCGGTGTCGCTCTTGGGCACCAACCTCTTCAACGCCCAGTACGAGGAGTCGCACGGCTTCCCCGCGCCTCCCCAGGGCCTCTTCAGCGAAATCAAGCTGCGTTACTAGTAGGCCCTTTGGAAACCGCGACGCCCTCGAAGAACCCCCTGCTGGAGCTGACTCCGGACGAGTCCCTGACGCCCGCCGCGCTGGAGCGGGCGGCGGGGGCGCTCGCCCGGGACGGGCTCCTGCTGCGGCATGGGGAAGGCCCCACGCGCAAGCTGGTGCTCTTCGACGGGCGGCTCGGTGCCGTCCAGGCGGCCCTGCTGGACCGGGCCGCGCCCGCGCTGCTGCTGGCGACGCGCGAACCGGACGGCGAACCCTCCGCCTGGGAGGTGCGCCTGCTGGCCGCGCTCCTTCGCGGCGACAGCCTGATGCCCGCCCACGTCGCGGTGGCCCGCGCGCAGCTGACGCAGGTGGCGGACGTGGGGCCGGCGTGCGAGGCGGCCTCGGAGGCGGTGCTGGCGGCGGGAGGCTCGCGCGTGGCGGCGGGGCTCGTGGCGGACGTGGCGCACGAGATCGCGGCGAACGCGCTCCTGGACGCGCCGGTGGATGACGCGGGCGCGCCCAAGTACGCGCACCGCCGGGGACAGGTGCAGCACGTGGCCCCGGAGGATGCCTGCCTGCTGGAGTGGGGCATGGAGCCAGGGCGCGCGTGGTTGCAGGCGGTGGATCGCTTCGGACGGCTGACGGCATCGCCGCTGGTCCGGGTGCTCCGCGCATGGGGTGGCAAGGCGCAGGTGGATGCTTCCGGGGG
>NZ_RAWG01000555.1 GCF_003611735.1 Corallococcus sicarius
CCTTCCCGGCCCCCGGACGGCCCCCCGCATGCCCGGGGACCGGGAAGGGCCCCCGGTGAGCGCCCCCTGCAATCGGTCCTCACGCGCGAAGCCCGGGTCGGGCTAGAACCTGACCTCATGAAAGTCGCCGTGCTCACCGGCGGGGGTGATTGCCCCGGCCTCAATGCGGTCATCCGCGCCATCGTCCGCCGTGCGAGCGAGCACGGCTTCGAGATGATGGGTCTGCGGGATGGGTGGAAGGGCCTGCTGGACGACAACCACTTCCGCCTCACGCGGGAGACCACCTCCGGCATCCTGCACCGGGGCGGCACCATCCTCGGCACCTCACGCGTCAACCCGTTCAAGGTGGAGAACGGCCTGGAGCGCGTGAAGCGCGCCATTGAACGCAATGGCATCCACGCGGTCATCGCCATTGGCGGTGAGGGCACCCTGTCCGCCGCCACGCGCATGTCCGAGGAGGGCGTGCGCATCGTCGGCGTGCCGAAGACCATCGACAACGACCTCAACGGCACCGACTTCACCTTCGGCTTCGACACCGCGGTGGGCATCGCCACGGAGGCGGTGGACCGGCTGCACTCCACGGCGGAATCCCACAAGCGCGTCATCGTCTGCGAGGTGATGGGCCGGCACGTGGGCTGGATTGCCACCTACGCGGGCATCGCTGGCGGCGCGGACGTCATCCTCGTGCCGGAGATTCCGGCCGACCTGGAGGCCGTGGCCCAGCACCTCCAGCGCCGCAACGCGGGCGGGCGCACCTTCTCCATCGTCGTGGTGGCGGAGGGCACGCGCATCAAGATGTCCGCCGAACAGGGCGAGCAGCTCATCACCAGCGGCGCGCTGGACGAGGCCGGCCGGCCCCGCCTGGGCGGCGTGGGCAACATCGTCGCCCAGGAGATTGAGCGCCGCACCGGCTTCGAGACGCGCGTGTCCGTGCTGGGCCACATCCAGCGCGGCGGCGCCCCCACGGCGCACGACCGGGTGCTCGCCACCCGGTTCGGCGTGCATGCGTGCGACATGGTGGCCCGCGGCGAGTTCGGCAGGATGGCCTCCCTGCGCGGCAATGAGATCGTCAGCGAGCGCCTCTCCGAGGCCACCCGCGAGCTCAAGCGCGTGCCCAAGGAGTTCTTCGAGGTCGCCCAGGTCTTCTTCGGCTGACCCGGTGTCCGACCCGCTGTCCTCCGACGTTTCATTCGGAGGACATTGACATGGTGCGCCATCGCCCTCCCCCACCGGGAGTGGAGGGCAGGGCGTTGCGCATCCGGTAGCATCGGCCTCCTTCACCCGCTCGCGAAGGGATGGTGCCGATGCTTACCGGTCGCATGATGGACTTCCCGCTCACCCTGACGCACTTCCTGGAGCGCGCGCGCTCCTATTACGCGGCGCAGGAGATTGTCAGCCGCAACCCGGACAAGTCCCTGCACCGCTACACGTACGCGGACTTCCACAAGCGCACGTGCCAGCTCGCCAACGCGCTGACACGGCTGGGGGTGAAGCCGGGGACGCGGGTGGCGTCGCTCAGCTGGAACCACCACCAGCACCTGGAGGTGTACTTCGGGGTGCCGGCGATGGGCGCGGTGATGCACACGCTCAACCTGCGGCTGCACCCCAACGACCTGGCCTACATCGCGCGCCACGCGGAGGACACGGTGGTGGTGGTGGACCGCTCGCTCTTGCCGCTGTTGGAGAAGTTCGAGAAGGCGGCGGGCTGCATCCAGCACGTCATCGTCATCCCGGACGACGGCCCGGTGCCGGAGGGCCGGCTGGACTACGAGAAGCTGCTCGCGGCGGAGCCGGACACGTTCGAGTTCCCGCGCCTGGATGAGAACAGCGCGGCGATGCTCTGCTACACGTCCGGGACGACGGGCAACCCGAAGGGCGTCCTCTTCAGCCACCGCTCCATCGTGCTGCACACGCTGGTGTGCTGCCTGCCGGAGGTGCTGGGGCTGAAGGAGGCGGACACGGTGCTGGCGGTGGTGCCCATGTTCCACGCGGCGGCGTGGGGCCTGCCGTTCGACGCGCTCCTCACGGGCGCGAAGCAGGTGCTGCCCGGGCCGCACCTGGATCCGCAGTCGCTGCTGGAGCTGATGCAGGGGGAGAAGGTCACGGTGGCGGGCGGCGTGCCCACCATCTGGCTGGGCATCCTGGCGATGCTGGACCGCGAGCCGGGCAAGTGGGACCTGAGCGCGATGCGGCACATGGTGATTGGCGGTTCGGCGGCGCCGCCGTCGCTCATCGACGGGTTCCGCAAGCGCCACAAGCTGGAGGTGCTGCACGCCTGGGGCATGACGGAGATGAACCCGCTGGGCACGCTCGCGCGGCTCAAGGGGGACCTGCACGCGGCGTCCCCGCAGGCGCAGCTGGATGCGTATGCGTCGCAGGGCTATTCGGTGCCCTTCGTGGAGACGCGCCACGTGAGCGACACCGGCGAGGTGTTGCCGTGGGACGGCAAGGCCATGGGTGAGCTGGAGGTGCGCGGGCCCATGGTGGCGGCCTCGTACTTCGGCGACGAGGGCAAGGACCGCTTCACCGCGGACGGGTGGTTCAAGACGGGCGACGTGGTGACCATCGACCCGGCGGGCTACCTGCACATCACCGACCGCAGCAAGGACGTCATCAAGTCGGGCGGCGAGTGGATCAGCTCGGTGGCGCTGGAGAACGCGCTGATGGCGCACCCGGCGGTGCTGGAGGCGGCGGTGTTCGCGGGACGGCACTCCAAGTGGGACGAGCGGCCGCTGGCGGCGGTGGTGTTCAAGGCGGGGCAGCAGGCGACGAAGGCGGAGCTGACGGCGCATCTGGAGAAGCAGTTCGCGAAGTGGTGGCTGCCGGATGACTTCCTCTTCGTGCCCCAGATTCCGCGCACGTCGACGGGCAAGTTCCTGAAGATGAAGCTGCGCGAGGATTTCGGGGACCACCTGTTGAAGGTGCCGGTCGCATCCTGAAGCGGTTGAAGCAATCGCCGCGCATCTGACACCCGCTGCCCCCCGGGGGTTGGCGGCTCGCGCCGGGGCGGGGCTGGGGGTACGG
>NZ_RAWG01000556.1 GCF_003611735.1 Corallococcus sicarius
CCTCTGGGATGGGACCCGGGGGGGTGGCAGGCGGCCATGGAAGGCCTGCGCGCGCCGCTGGGTCCTGCCGGGGACATGGGCGAGACTGGTTGGGCACACGCTGGAGAGGAATCGGATCATGGCATTCGCGGAGCGAAGGACAGACAAGCCGGTGGATCCGCTGGAGTCCCTGGGTCGGGGTCACGTGCGCAGCGTCTGGGAGGTGATGGAGGCGATGAGCATCCTCATGACCCGACGCAACGAGGGTCTGCCCCTGAACCTGCCGCAGGTGACGCTGTTCCTGCGCAGCGGACGCGAGGTGACGGGCATCCTGCGCGAGTACGGCGAGTTCCGTCAGGGGCGCGGGGTGCTCCTGAACACGTCGGGCAGGCCCGGTTCGCGCACGGGCAGCGCGGACGTGACGTTCGTGCCGGACGGGGTCATCGAGGCGCTCACGCTGCACGACGTGACCGTGCTGGACACGCCGGCCAGCTCGATGCCCGAGTCCTCGGCCCTGCACCTGCGGCGGCACCTGCCCGCGATGGCCGACAAGGTGTCCACCGCCTGGGGCATGTCGGTGACGGCGGAGTTCGGCCCGGGCACGGACCTGGAGCAGGCCAGCACCGTGCAGGCCCTGGCCTGGCTCATCGAGCGCACGGGAGAGGTCGTCAGCGGGCTCGCGGCGTCCGACATCGGCCCGGTGCTCCGGGAGAAGGGGCTCAAGCTGCGGCTGTCCGTGAGCGACACCTTCCAGGTGAGGTTCAAGGACGACACGCTGGACCTCATCACGTCGCGCCACCCGGCCGCGTGGCCCCTGGGCCGGGAGCTGAAGCTGGCGGTAGGGGACGCGCTGCCGTAGCGCGGACGGCGCCGGGCGCCGGCCTTTGGAGCACGGCGCCGGGCAGCGACCCCACAGCCCACGGCGGGCCCTCCGGGCCTCGACCTCCAGGGCTTCGAACTCGCCGCGCCGGGAGCCACCAGCCGGCGAGACGAACAGCGTGCACGCATACCCACGCTCCACGAGCAGCGCATTCACGTCGTGGCCCTCCACGGACACATAGGCGAGCCGCCGTCCGAAGCGGTCCGTGCACGCCTCCCCGTCCCGCAGCCGCACCGTGCGGCCCTCCACGAGCGAGCGGTTGAACGTCGCCGCCTCCTCGCCGAAGCAGTCGTGGTGGCCGCGCGTCGTCTCCGGCGCATCGGCGAGCAGGTAGCGGATGCGCTCGCCGTCCTGGAGCACCACCGTGTCCCCGTCGATGACCTGGGTCACCACGCCCGTGCGCGGTCCGCACGCCCCCTCCTCCTCGCCTCCGCAGGCGAAGAGGACCGACAGCAACACCACGCACCCCACGCCCCGCGTCCTCATGGCGCGCACGTCCGGTTCTCGCGGCCCGGGGTGCCCCGGTCTCCCGCGCCGTACCTCACCCCGACAGGCGTGGGGCAGAAGGCACCGGCCGCATCGTTGCCGGCCGCGTCCCGGATGCGTGCATCGAGCTGTGAGGACACGCCCGGGGTCGCGGCGCTCGTGAAGGACACCGCGTCCAGCACGGTGCCCTGCACCGACAGCTTCAGGAGGTGCGCCCCCGCGCCATTGCCCAGGCTGGAACCGAACGTGCCGAGCACCCCGGGCAGCCCGCCGTTGAGCGAAGCCTCCGCGTCGCGGGCGAGGACGGCATGGCCGCCCGCCTTCACGGACAGGCACAGCGCCGAATCCAGCACGGTGCCGCCCGCTTCGTTGGACAGCGTCACCCCGTTGAGGTCCACCTCGCGCAGCGCGAGCACCTCCACCCATTCCCCTGTCGCATCCGGAGCGGCGGACGGATCCGCCATGAATTCGGTGAGGACCAGCGAGCCCGCGGAGGGGACGCGGAGCGCGCGTGGCAGCCCCGTCGTCCGGTCGATGCATCCCGCCGGGGCCACGCCCGCGTCCGCTCCGGAGCACACGCGGTTGAGCCGCCCCGGCGTGCCGAGGTTGCCCTGGTCGCCATAGGGCTCCGTGGCCGCGCACCACGCGGTCACCCCGTCGTTGCCCGTCGCCCCGGCGGTGAGCGGCGCGGAGACCTGGGTGGCCACGCCGTCCTGGGCCGGGCCATAGAGCGCGCTGTCAATGAGCACGCCTCCCGAGCGCACGGTGACGACGCCGCCCGCGTTGCGCAGGTCCACCGCGAAGGTGGCGAGGGGCGCTGGAAGCCCGCTGTTCAACTCGGGCTCCACCCGACGCGCCAGCAGCGCGGACTCGCCCGCGGCGAGCGACAGGCAGCGCTCCGACTCCAGGCGCGTGCCTGACGTGTCCGTCCCCACCGTCAGGCCATTGAGGTCCACGGGCACGGTGGCCCGCACCTCCAGCCACTCGCCCACCGTGTCGTCACCTCGCGGGTTCGCCATCACCTCGGTGATGACGAGCTCGCCCGGGCGCGGAGCCCGGATGTCCCGGGGCGCCACCGCTCCGGGTGGCAGACAGGTTCCCGCGCGGCCCCCGTCCGCGAGCGCCGTTCCCCCGTCAGCCAGGTCGGGGCACGGCACGTTCGCGGCGCCCGGACTGCCACGCGCGCCTCCCGGCACCGTCTCCGGCGCATCACACCAGCGCGACAGCGCATCGCGGATCCGCGCCGCGCCTGACTTCACGGGCGCGGTGAGCACCACCGAATCGAGCCGCCGCGTCCCGCACCGGAGGCCCACGAGCCCCCCGCTGTTTCCCAGCGCCCCGAGCGCATCGCCATAGGTCTGGTCCACGTGCTCGGGCAGGGGCCCGTCACGCACGTCCCCCAGCACGACGAAGGTCCCCGCATCGACCGGCAATGTCGTGGTCAGCGTATAGGCCCGCTCCTGCGCCCCCTCCTCGCGGGCGGTGAAGAGCGTCACGCCCAGCAGGTCCACGGTCTCCCGCGTGGGGTTGTGGACCTCCACGTACTCCTTCCCGGTGTCCGCGCCCGCAGGGTCGTTGAGGTACTCGGTGATGACGAGGTCCCCCGGCAGCAAGGCCTCACAGGCCTGCGCCTCCTCTTCCCACTCCGGCAACCCGCACGCCCCCAGCCACCCC
>NZ_RAWG01000557.1 GCF_003611735.1 Corallococcus sicarius
TCCCTGGATGCAGCACCGGGCTTGACCCGGCCCCCCCGGGTGCGCTTGATGCGCCCCTCCGCACCGTCCGCCATGCCTGTCGCACGCCCGCACATCGAGCCCCGCCGCCTCCCCTCCGCCGACTCCGTGGTGGTGAAGGAGATCTACCTCTCGCTCCAGGGCGAGTCGTCCCACGCGGGGCTGCTCTGCGCCTTCATCCGCCTGACGGGCTGCCACCTGCGCTGCACGTACTGCGACAGCGAGTTCGCCTTCCACGGCGGCAGCCGCATGAAGAACGCGGACATCGTCACGCAGATCCTGGCGCTGAACACGCCCGCGGTGGAGGTGACCGGCGGTGAGCCCCTGCTCCAGCCCGGCGTCTACCCGCTGATGGAGTCGCTGCTGGGCGCGGGCCTCAAGGTGCTCCTGGAGACGAGCGGCGCCATCGACGTGCGGCTCGTGCCCCCGGCCGTCCATAAAATCGTGGACATGAAGACGCCCTCGTCGGGCGAGTGCGACCGCAATGACTTGCGCAACCTCGTGTCGATGAACGCCAACGACGAGCTCAAGTTCGTCATCGGCTCGCGCGAGGACTACGAGTGGTCCCGCGCGCTCATCACCGAGCACCGCCTGGGCACGAAGCCCTACAGCGTCCTCTTCTCCACCATCTTCGACAAGCTCCACCCGCGCGAGCTGGCGGAGTGGATCATCGAGGACCGGCTCCCCGTCCGCTTCCAGCTCCAGATGCACAAGTACCTCTGGGATCCGAACGCGCGCGGCGTGTGACGCCTCAGCGCCGGAGCAGCAGCAGATACGCGCCCAGCGCGAGCCACAGCACCACGGCCAGCAGGTTCACCGCCGACAGCCCCGCCAGCACCCGCACGAGCAGCCGGCCTCGCGGCGCGCCGCCCACCCGCGCGATGCGGCGCGACTCCCTCGCGGCCAGGAAGGCGCCCAGGCCGCCCGCGAGCAGTGAGCCCACCGGCGGCAGCAACCGGAGCAGGAGCCCGAGCGCGACGACGTTCGCCACGAGCAGCACGACCGCCGCGCGCGAGGGGCGGGTGTTCCGGACGCGCCATTCGACGCAGGGCTCGCAGTACGCCGTCTCGTCCCGCACCTCCGTGCAGACGCCGCACAGGAAGCCGCCGCAGCGCGCGCAGACGGCCACCGCGGCCACGTCCGGATGCCGGGCGCAGCGGGCACCCGGGGTGCTGGCGGCGGGCCCGGCCATGCTTCGCGCGGAGGCCTAGAAGCCCGGCGGCGGGGTGCGCGCCGCCACTTCCGCCAGGCCGTGGGCGCCCATGCCCAGGAAGACCGCGGTCAACACGGTGCTGGCCAGGAAGCCGGCGACGATGAGGTTCTTGCGCGGGTGCTCGAACTGGCTGAAGGCGTAGACGAGCATGTAGCAGGGGATGAGCAGCACCATCACCCCCGTGCCCACGCTGCGGCGGAAGGCGTGCGTCACCAGGATGACCGCGCACACGAGCGAGGCGACCCCGAACAGGATGGCGAGTGGCAGGAGCGGCACGTCGCCTCCCTTAGCATGCCTTCGCCCCTTTCGCGGCGGCCGGACGCATACTAAGGACGGCCCGCCGCCCACCCGCCGAGGAGGACCCTTCCATGTCCCTGTTCAAGACCTTCCTCATCTTCATCCTGGCCGGCACCCTGCTGGGCACCTTCATCGCGTCGCTCGCGGCCCCCTCGTACATCGAGTGGTACAACAGCACGCCGCTGGCCACGCAGACCATGTGCAACCTGCCGGAGGTGGTGCGCAGCGTGACGACGTCGCTGATGCACTACCAGCTCATGGGCGGGGCCATCGGCGCGGGCGTGGGCCTGCTGCTGGCCATCGTCGTCGCCGTGCGCGCCCGGAGCCGTGCGAAGCAGCAGCCCGGCTCTCCGCCGCCCACGGCCGCCGCCGGGTAGGCTTGAAGGCCGCGCTACTTCTTGATGACGAAGAGGGCCGGCGACTGGCCAATCAGCACGCCGCCGTTGCGGTCCTCCACCTCCACGTAGAGATAGATGGGCGTGTCCGGGTTCTCCGGGGGCGAGGGCACCGTCCAGGTGGGCGTGGCCACCGAGGTGCTGCTGAACGCGCCGGCCGGCTCCGCGGGCACCTGCGACCATTTGAAGAAGACCTCGTCGTTCTCCTGGTCCTTCACCTCCAGTTGGAGCTGGAGCACCGTCCCCTCCTCGAACTTCAGCCCGCCTGGAGTCGACGGTGAGCCCAGGGGACGGGGCCCCTTGAGGATGACAGGCATGTGGTTGGGCGTCGGGTAGCAACCGGCCCCCACCCCACCCAGCGCGAGCAAGACGAACAAGAACGAGCGAGACCGAGGCATGGACATCCCCCTGCAAGGAACGTCCACACCCTAAATCGAGCCCCGGATTCCGTATACCCGGCCAGGGACCCATACGGATCATCACCAGGCGATGAAACAGAGGGCCGCCCGCCGCCAACTGTCGCGCGGTCCGCACTCCGTGCCGCCCATGAACTCCGCGCGGCCAACACGCCGCGGGGACGAGCGTCAACGCCTCCCGGGTCGCCGCGAGCAGAGCCGCAGCTTGTCCGCGCGCGTCAGCCGCTTGATGGCGGCCTCACGGCGCAGCGCGGCCCCGCGATCCTCGGCGGGCTCGCTCCACACCAGCACCACCGGCAACCGCGCCCGCGTGTACGCGGCGCCCTTGCCCCGACCATGCGTGGCAAGCCGGCGCTCCAGGTTGTTGGTGGCGCCCGTGTAGAGCGTACCGTCGCCACAGCGCAACATGTACACGGTCCAGGCGGCGGGGGCGGCTTCTGACACGACCCCCCATCCTACCGCCCGGGCCCCGACCGTCAGAAGAGCTTCTGCCTGCCCTTCGTCCGGGCGGCCAGACGCGCCCGGTGCAGGCGCCTGCGACCACTGTCCCCCAGTCCCACCGGCTGCGTCTTGCTGACGCGCGCCATGATGTCCGACACCGGCGCCAGCGGATCCGCCCGCCACGCAGCCAGCACATGCGCTTCGTGAACCACCCCCACCAGACCGC
>NZ_RAWG01000558.1 GCF_003611735.1 Corallococcus sicarius
CAAGGTGCTGGCGGAGTCGCTCACGGGCCTCAAGGGCGAGCCCGGCAAGGCGACCTTCGGCAAGGAGGCGACGCGCTTCGACCTCACGTTCCTGGGCGGCACGGATGAGCTTGCCGGGCACCTCGGGCGCGCGTGCCGTCCATGCCCGCACAGACGCTGGCCGCCCAGCCGGGGCGCTGGCTGTGGACGTGCCGGGAGGGCTTCGAGTCGCACCTCTTCGAGGAGCTGCTCTGGGCGGACGCCACCCCCCGGCTCCTGGGGCCCGCCCTGCTGGAGTCCGAGCGGCGCCCGGACGTGACGCCCGCCTTCGCCCGGGCCGCGGAGAAGGTCATCGCCACCTGGGCGCCCGCCGGCGGAGCCCAGGTGCCCGTGGAGGACATCCTGGACGCCCTGTCCGGGCTGCCCACCCACGTGCCGTGGGTGCTGCGCGCCTTCACGCCGGACAGCGAGCGCGGCAACACGCAGGCCGGACGCGCCGAGGCCCTGGAGGCCGCGGTGCGTGCCGCCCTGCCGTCCCACCGGCTGCTGGAGGAAGACCACCGGGCGCGCGACGCGGGGGCCCTGCTCGTGGGCCTGTGCGTGGCGCCGGATGGCGTGCTGGTGGCGGGCGCGGTGAGTGCCCGGGAGGCCCTGTCGCTCGCGCCGGGCGGCCGGCGGCGGATGAAGCGCGCGGGCGAGTCCCCCTCCCGCGCGGCGATGAAGCTGGAGGAGGCCCTGGACGGCCTTGCCCACGAGCCGGGACGCGGCGACCTCTGCGTGGACCTGGGCGCGGCGCCGGGCGGCTGGACGCAGCGGCTGGTGGCGCGCGGGGCCCGGGTGGTGGCGGTGGACCCGGCGCGGCTGATGCCGGAGCTCACGAAGAACCCCCGCGTCCAGCACGTGCAGCAGAGCGCCTTCGCCTACGCGCCGGAGGAGCCCGCGGACTGGCTCTTCTGCGACATGGCGTGGCGGCCGCAGGAGGTGGCGCAGCTGCTGGCCAAGTGGGGCCGGCGCCGCTGGGCGCGCAACCTGGTGGCCAACATCAAGCTGCCCATGAAGGACAAGAACCCGCTGCTCCTGCGCGTGCGGCAAATCCTCGTGGACGACGGGGGCTGGGAGGGCCTCACCGTCCGCCAGCTCTACCATGACCGGGACGAGGTGACGGTGACGGCGCACCGCATGCGCTGAAGGGGCCTGCGCCCGGCGGCCGTCCGCGCTACACACCGGGCACGATGCCCTATTCCATCGATGACGCCACCGCCACCGCCCTCGTGGCACTCCACCCCCGGGCCGCACGGCCCGGGCACGCCCAGGAAGCGCCGCAGGCGGCGGCCCTGGAGCTCATCGCCGCCGAGCAGCGCCGCCGGGGCCAGCCGGATGCCGTGACGGGGGCGCTGCACGTGCAGGCGCTGACGCAGGGGACCCTCCTCAAGGAGGAGTTCGACCTGTCCACGCACGCGCACCACGACGGCTGGCGCGTGGGCGCGGTGATGGTGGACGTGAAGGAGATGATCCACTTCAACGCCCGCTTCGGCTTCCCCGCAGGCGACGCGCTCCTCAAGGCCACCGTCGCGTCGCTCGCCGCGCAGTATCCCGGCGCGCGCATCGTGCGCTTCCAGCCGGACGGCTTCGCGGTGCTGCTGGTGCCCACGTCCCAGCTCACCGTGCGCGAGGACAGCGCGGAGGCGACGCGCGCGCGGCTGACGGAGGACCTGCGCCCCACCCTGCCCGCGGGAGCCGCGGCCACCGACGTGCCGGGCTTCACCGTGGCGCTGCTGGAGCTGACGGTGCACCAGCCTTCCCACTGGCAGGTGCTGGGGCCGCTCCTCTGGGCGGAGGTGGAGCGGGCCTACATCATGGAGCGCACCGGGCGGACGCACGGCCTGCAACGCCGGCACCTTCGCCTGGACGCGTTCCTCCCGGAGCCGGGAGGAACCTGAAGCCCTACTCTCCGCCCTACTCTTCCAGGATGAACTTGCGCGGGTTCTGCGGCACGCCGTTCACGCGCACCTCGTAGTGCAGGTGCGGGCCGGTGGAGCGGCCGGTGTTGCCCACCGCCGCGACGATGACGCCCCGCTTCACCCGGTCGCCCGCCTTCACGAGGATCTTCGACAGGTGGCCGTAGCGCGTCTTGATGCCGTAGCCGTGGTCGATGACGAGCACGTTGCCGTACCCGCCCTCCAGCCCCGCGAACACCACCGTGCCGTCCGACGGCGCGGTGACTTCCTTGCCGTGCGGCGCCGCGATGTCCAGGCCCGCGTGCGTCACGCGGTCCGCGGTGTACGGGTCCAGGCGCTGGCCGAAGTCGCTGGTCACCCAACCGCGCGCCGGCCACACCGACGGCGTGGAGGCCAGGAGCGACTTCTGGTCCTGGAAGTAGGCCTGCAGGTCCTGGAGGCTCAGCTCCTGACGGGTGGCCTCCGCGGACAGCCGGTCCAGACGGCCCAGCAGCACCTTGGGCGTGTCCGTGGTGGTCAGCTGCGTGAACTGGGTGTCCGTCGCGGGCGCCGCCGTGCCGGCCTCCGGCTCCGTGGGGCCCATGGCCAGGTTGCGCTGCGGATCCGACAGGAGCGTCACCGCGCGCAGCTTCTGGTCGAAGCGCTCCACGCGGTCCAGCGTGGACCCGATGTGCTCGATGCGCTCGCGCACCGACTTGAGCTGGGAGCGCAGCGTGAGGTTCTCCTCACGCAGGATGCGGTTCTCCGAGGCGTCCGCGGCGACCTGCAGGTAGTGGATGCTCGCACCCGCGGCCAGGCCCGCCACCAGCATGAGGCCCATGCCCACCTGCACCAACCAGGAGCGCTGGATGGTGTACCGCTTCACCGGAGCGTCGTGGTCCGGGATGACCATCAGCGTGAAGGACTTTTTGGCCACGAACCACTCCTGGAGAAACCCTGCTCTACGTGGGACTTCCGGCGCGTGAAGCTAAGTCACCCCCCGCGCTCGCAACACCCTGTCTCTTATACAGATCTCCGAGCCCACGAGACCGGAGCCTATCTCGT
>NZ_RAWG01000559.1 GCF_003611735.1 Corallococcus sicarius
GATGGGTATAAGAGACAGGCCGGCCCCCGCCGCCGAGGCGAAGACCGAGGCCGCTGCCCCCGCTCCCGCGACCGGTGAAGTGAAGACCGAGGCGAAGGCGGAGACCAAGACGGAGACCAAGGCGGCCGGCGGCAAGAAGGCCACCAAGAAGACCACCACCGAGAAGAAGACCACCACCGAGAAGGCCGCGGAGTAATTCCGCCGCCGCACCGCCTGCCCGTCTTCTCCAAGGGCCGGACAGGAACGAGTGCCCGACAGGGGCGCCCTCTTCCCGGGGCGTCCCTGTTGTCGTTTCAGGACCGGACGCTCCATCCACCCCGGCTTCTTGGAATTTCAGCAGAGCCACCATTTGACAGGCAGGGAGGAATCCTGCTTAATACGCATTAGGTGGATGCCTGTTCATCCACGACAAGAAGGGGCGTCCCCCTCCCCCCCTTCAAGCGAGACGGTCATGGTGGAAGCGTTCACGAAGGTGTCCGAAGCGTCCCGGTTGCTGCTGGACAAGGGTCTGTGCGCGGCGACGGGCGGCGAGTCCCTGGGCATGGTGGCCCGGACCCTGAAGGTGGATCGCGCCTGCATCTTCGAGAACCGCACCACGAACCTGGCGGGCCGGTTCATGACCGACCTGCGCCACGCGTGGGCGGAGCCGGGGGTGGCGTCCCCGTACGCGCACCCCATGCTGCGCTCGCTGGCGCTGCGCGACTACGCGATGGCGTGGATGGACATGCTGGAGGCGGGGATGGTGGTGTCCTGCGCCACCCGCGAGGCGCCGCCCATGATGCGTGAGCTGATGGAGCGCCAGGGCGTCCAGTCCGCGCTGCTGTGCCCCATCATCCCGGCCAAGCAGTGGTGGGGGTACGTGGCGTTCGAGGACTGCCACCAGGCGCGCGTCTGGCGCCCGGAAGAGGTGTCCCTGCTCAAGTCGCTGGCGCGGGCCATTGGCGCGTCCGTGCGCCACGCCTCCATGCGCTCCTCGCTGTCGCAGGTGCGCACCAACCTCACCAGCGTGATGCGCCCGGCTTCCGGGGATACCTGAGCCCACCTGGGTCAGGGTTGCCCGCCCGCCCTGCGGGCGGGGAGGTGGGGCCAGGGATGATCGGGGCGGTAACGCGGCGCCCTGTTTCTGCTACCCTCGCCTGCCTGCGCCCTGCCCATGTCCTCGATTGAGCCCACCGCCATCAGCCGTGCCCGGACCCCTGACCTCATCAGCGGCTACCGCCTGGAGAAGCTCGTCGGTGCCGGAGGCATGGGGGAGGTCCACAAGGCCACCCAGCTCTCCCTCGGCAGGACGGTCGCGGTAAAGCTGCTAAACCCGGAACTGGCCAAGGACCCGTCCTTCATCGCGCGCTTCCAGAAGGAAGCCGCCGCGCTGGCGACCCTGAGCCACCCCCACGTCGTCGCCATCGTCGACAAGGGGAAGACGGAAAACACCTATTACCTGGTGATGGAGTTCGTGGACGGGCCGTCCCTGCGCGAGCTCATGCGCAGCCCGCAGCTGGACACGCCGGTGCTGCTGCGGCGGATGCTCGAGATCTGCCGGGCCATCGAGTACGCGCACGGCCGGGGCGTCATCCACCGCGACCTGAAGCCGGAGAACATCCTGCTGGATCAGCAGGCCGGCGGCATCGCGAAGGTGTCGGACTTCGGGCTGGCGTCCTTCCTGGACGACGCGCAGGTGTCGTCGCGCTACGCGCTCACGTCCACGCACGTGTCCATGGGCACCATCTCGTACATGGCGCCCGAGCAGCGCGTGGACGCCAAGAGCGCGGACGGGCGCGCGGACATCTTCTCCCTGGGCGTCATCCTCTACGAGACCTTCACCGGCGAGGTGCCGCTGGGCACCTTTGATCCGCCGTCGCGCAAGCGCCCGGGCCTGGACCCGCGGGTGGACGCCATCGTGATGCGGTGCCTCAAGCCGGATCCGGATGACCGCTACCAGTCGGTGGGCGCGCTCATCACGGACCTGGAGCCGCTGGTCCCTGGCAGCCTGCTGTCCATGCCGCCCCTGCGGCTGACGCGCTGGCAGCGGGCGAAGCAGAAGGTGCGCCACGCGGCGCGCGTGGTGGTTCAGACGACCGCGGTGCTGGTGGTGCTGGCGGCACTGGGCGTGCTGGGCGTGGCGTGGAACCGCAGCGGAAAGGTCCGTACGCCGCCGGTGTCCCCGGGCGGGGTCATCATGGCGGACCTGGGCGGGGAACGGAGCCAGTCTGCCCCCGGGCGACGGGAGGACGTGACCCCGGACAAGCAACGCGTGGTGGCGGGCGAAGGACCGGATGCGCTGAAGATGATGGTGGCCGGCAGGCCTGCTGTCTTCCAGAACAAGGCCCTCATCTTCTCGCCCCTGGAAGACACCGAGTCGCGCGTGGGTCGCATGCGCGCGGACGTGTTGGGGCTGGTGGGGGGCGTCGCGCGGCTGACCGCGCGCGTGCGCGCCGACGCGCCTCCGCCCACGGTGAAGCGTCGCCTGATGGAAATGGTGGATGGCCCTCCGCCGGATCCGGTGGCCGCACTGCTGCTGGCGGGCCGGGACCGCCGTTACGTGGCGCTGGTGCACCGTGGCGTCGGCGCGCCGCTGGCCCTGGAGTGGGCACTGGGCGAGCGCAGCGGGAGCATGCTGGGGCTCGCGGCTCCGGAGGGCGAGGCCCGGCTGGAGATGTTCGTCACCGAGGAGGGCGTGCTGCAGGCCTTCGTCGGCCAGGGCAAGGACCAGCGACCCATCGCGGAGCCGCTGAACCTGGGCCCGGACTGGCAGAGCCAGTTCGGCGAGCCCCCCCAGCCGGCCTTCGGCTGCATTGAAGGCACCTGCAGCGCCGAGGGGCTCACCTACGTCGTGGACCGCCCCGCGCCCGTGGTGGCCACGCCCGTGGTGCTGGCCCCGCAGCCTCCGCGCACGGTGGCCTCCGCGACGCCCGTCAAGGCCGTGGTGCCCAAGCGGGTGGCCCCGCCG
>NZ_RAWG01000055.1 GCF_003611735.1 Corallococcus sicarius
CGTCCCGGTACGCCACCAGCGCGATCTTCAGGTGCGGGCTGGGGGAGGCCGTCTCGCTGCTCAAGTGGAACCAGAACCGCGAGGTGATGAAGGTCATCTTCCTGGTGGGTGACGCGCCCCCGGCCCAGCGCGAGTCCGAGTGGGACTTCAAGCTGTGGTCCAAGCGCGCGAAGGAGCGCCACATCGTGGTGAACACGGTGCGCTGCGGCGGGGACTCGTCCACCGAGGTGTCCTGGCGCTACGTGGCGAAGCTGACGGACGGCACGTTCGACTCCATCGACGCGGCGGGCGGCATGGTGGCGGTGGCGACGCCGTTCGACGAGGAGCTCTCCCGCGTGAACGCGGAGCTGGCGTCGAAGACGCTCTACGCGGGCCGCAAGGAGGCGCAGGCGATGAACCGGGACCGCGCGACCGCGATGAAGGGCATGTCCGCCGAGGCCGCCGCGGACCGCATCAGCTACATGAAGTCCAGCCGGGGCGCGGGCATGAGCGCCCCCAGCGCGGCGGCGGTGAGCAGCGCGCCCGCCACGGTGGGAGGCGCGGTGGACCTGGTGGAGAAGCCGACCGCGCTCGCCTCCATCAAGGACGACGAGCTGCCCGAGGAGCTCAAGGGCCTGAAGAAGGAGGAGCAGGCCGCGAAGGTGAAGCAGCTCTCCACCGAGCGGAAGGCCCTGGAGCAGAAGGTCGCGAAGCTCGCGAGCGACCGCGACCAGTGGCTCAACAAGAACGCGCCCGCCAAGGAGGACGCCTTCGACGCCAACGTGATGAAGAGCGTGAAGACCCAGGCGGCGAAGTTCGGCGTGACGTACTGACGCCTACTCGCGCGTCACCGCCCGGAGCACCACCTCCCGGCGTTCGTCCAAAAGGCGCATGGCCAGGGGGCGCACGGCCCGGTAGACGGCGAAGTAGAGCACCGCGCCCCCGACGATGAAGGCCACGGACTGCCAGCCCGGGCCCGCCTTCCCCGCCATCCGCAGCGCATGGCCAAAGGGAAGGCAGCCCACGCTGGCGGCGAGGATGCCCAGCATGGACGCGGTGAGGGGAATCTTGTCCCGCCGCTTGAGGCTCGCGTGGAACTTCACCGGGAAGTACAGCGACAGGAAGTTGCCCGCGGCCAGCAGGATGGGCACCACCGCCGCCACCGCGGCCATGGCGCACAGGAAGTCCACGAGCGTGCCCGTGCCGAAGTACACCCGGTAGAAGAGGCCCACGAGCACCGCCATCCCCAGCGCCGCCACGCCCTGCACGCGGTTCTTCGCGCGCAGCACGTCCGCCAGGTCCAGGGGCGCCGCCAGGAACACGGCGAAGCCGTGCCCGTCATACGCGAAGGTGTTCTGGGAGAACGTGGACGCGATGACGACCGCGCCGTAGATGCTCAGGCCGCCCATCACCCACGCATCCGCGCTGTTGCCCAGCAGGAACACGAACAAGTCCCGCCCTGACAGCAGCTTCAGCAGGATGGCCAGGATGAAGGGCACCGCCGCCAGGAGCCGCGCGCGCGGGTTGCGCCACAGGTCCAGCACCTCGCGCCGCACCAGCGTGTCGAAGCGCGTGCGCGTGGTGGCGAACGGGTCGCGGTCCACGCCGTCCTTCTGCACCCCGCCGGAGCGCCCCGCCTGCCGGTGGAAGCGCAGGAGCAGCGCGTACGCCACCGCCATGCCCACGCAGGTGAAGAACAGCAGCCCCGCCGCCTCCATCAGCGCGATGCCCACGTGCCCGTGGGCGAGCTGCCCCAGCCCGTCCCCGAAGTAGCCCGGCGGCACCTGGCTGAGCGCCACCGCGGCGTTGATGATGAGGCTCATGTCCAGCGCGCTCACGCCCGCCTCGCCCACGCTCGTCAGCCACGACGTGTCGATGGGCGGGATGAACGACGCGGCCACGAGGAACGCCAGCAGGCCGCCGCCCATGATGCGCGCGCTGTGCTTCTCCCGGAGCACGTTGATGACCGTGTAGAGGCCCACCCGGCTCCACGCCGCGCACAGGAGCGCGAACAGCACGTAGAGCACCACCGCGAGCCACGGCGCCGCCAGCCGGTGCCGCGACGCATAGCCCAGCGCCGCGCCGGTGAGGGGCGCGTAGAACACGAGCGCGCGGGGCTCGAAGAGGCTCGCCACCGTGGAGCCGATCAGCAGCCGGAACGGGGAGATGGGGAACGCGGCGTAGCGGGACAGTTCGGAGTGGTCATCCACGCCCGCGGACAAGAGCGGCCACGTCACCCAGGTGGCGGCGGTGACGAAGCACAGCAGGTTCAGGATGAAGTAGGGCCAGACGTTGCTGTGCGCGATGGCGCCCATGCGCATCAGCTTGAAGAAGGACAGGCCCAAGAGCAGGCCCGGCGCGCTGGAGCCCACGAACGCGGCCACCGCGAGCAGCCGGCTCTTGCCCGGGCCCTGGTTGAGGCCCAGGTGCAGGCGCAGGCCCCACAACAGCAGCAGGTGCCGGAAGAACCCGGGGACAGGCGGGCGGCTCACGCGGACTCCCGGCGCAGCGGAAGCACCGTCCCGGCGGGGTCGGCGTAGAACGACAGCTTCGCGTTGCGCGCGGCCGGCACGGCGATCAGCTTCTCGAACACCGCCTCCAGCGTGGGCACGCCGTGACGCTGGCGCAGCGCCTCCACCGGGCCCTGGTCCAACATGCGACCGCCCCGGATGACGCCCGCGTGCGTGGCCAGCCGCTCCGCGATCTCCAGGACGTGCGTGGTGAGCAGCAGCGTCACGCCCCGGCGGCTCAGCTCGCGCAGCAGCTCCCGGATGACGCCCGCGGCCAGCACGTCGATGCCTTCGAAGGGCTCATCCAGCAGCACCAGCTCCGGCGCATGGATGAGCGCTGCGGCGATGGCCAGCCTGCGGCGCATGCCCTTGGAGTACTCCGCCACCAGCGCGCCGGCCTTGTAGGTGAGCTCCGTGAGCTCCAGCAGCTCCACCGCGCGGGAGGCGGCCTCGCTCCCATCAAGGCCATACATGCGCGCGCAGAACGTGAGGTATTGCCGGCCGGTGAGCCGCTCGAAGAGGCTCAGCTCCTCCGGCACCACGCCCACGCGCTGTTTGACATCCAGCGGCTTCGCCACCGCGTCCACGCCGAGCATGCGGATGGAGCCCGCGTCCGGGCCGTACACGCCGGTGAGCAGCGCGATGGAGGTGGACTTGCCAGCGCCGTTGGGGCCGAGGAACGCATAGAAGGCGCCCCGGGGAATCTGCAGGTCCAACCCGTTCAGCGCCGTGAAGCCACCGAAGCGCTTGACGAGCCCTCGGGCGTCAATCGCGAGTTCGGAGGCGGCGGGTCCTGCGCCAGTCACTGCGGAAGAGGGGGGCGTCATGGAAGGACGCCATCACACCACGTTCCCAGGGGCCTCCCACCATCCTCGGGTTGACGGATGGCCCTGCCTGCCCGGTGCTCGCGCCTCAGTGCACCGTTCAGTGCACCATCGCGACTTCAGGCGGTCCGACAATCTGTTGCACCGTGGTGCGCACCTTGTCCAGGTCCACCGGCTTGGAGATGTAGCCGGCGGCGCCCACGAGCTCCGCTTCCCACTCGAAGCCGTACCCGGAGATGATGATGATGGGCAGGTTGCGCGCCCGGGGCATCTTCTTGAGCGCGTCCAGCAGGCCCCAGCCGCTCATCACCGGCATCCGGAGGTCGAGCAGGACCGCGCCCGGGATGTCCTCCTCCAGCAGGTCCAACGCCTCACGTCCGTTGGCGGCCTCCGTGGTGGCGTAGCCCATCTCCTGGAGGGCATCGCAGATGAGCGTGCGGTGACTCGCGTCGTCGTCGACGACCAGGATGTTCGACATGGGTATGAGCCTCTGGGATGGCGGCGTCTGCTTGGGGACCGCGATTCTATGGGGTCAATGATGGGAATGCCCCTTCCATTGCGGAAGGGGTTGCGTTTCTTTTCAACATCCGTCCTCGCCGTAGAGCTTGAGCGTATTGCCTCCCAGCACACCCGCCAGTGCGTCCTCGGGGAGCTTCAGGCCCGTCAGCGCCTTGAGTTCCCGGTCCCACGCGTAGGGGATGTTGGGGAAGTCCGTCCCGTACAGGATGCGCTCGGGTCGCACCTCCAGCGCCTGGCGGGGCAGGGGCACGGGGAAGTAGCCGCCCACCGTCATCGTGGTGTCCAGCCAGAGCGTGTCGTGACGCTCGAGCAGGCGCGCGTAGGCGTCGAACTCGTCCGCCCCCAGGTGGGGCACGCACAGCTTCAGCGAGGGATGATCCGCCAGCACGCGCTCCACCCGCTCCGCGGCGCAGAGCATGTAGGGGTCACTCGGATACTGGGGGCTGGCGGGCTCGCGCCCCGCGTGCATCACCAGCGGCTTCCCCGCCCGGGCGCAGGCCTCGTAGAGCGCATGCAGCTCTGGCGCGTCCGGGGAGAAGCACTGGACATGGCAGTGCAGCTTCACGCCCTTGAGGCCCAGGGCGAAGGCCTCCGTCAGGATGTCGGTGGCGCCGGGTTCGCCGGGGAACACGGTGGCCAGTCCCAGGACGCGGGGCTCCGCCTTCACCACCTCCGCCATGTAGGCGTTGAGGGCGCGCGCCATGCCCGGCTTGTGGGCGTAGTGCAGGGCGACCACGCGCTCGACGCCCCGGGACAGCAGGAACGACAGCACGTCGGGCGTGTGCAGCTTGTAGCGGATGGGCCAGCCGTAGCGGTCGAACCAGCGCCACACCGCCTCGAAGACGCGGTCGGGGAACAGGTGCACGTGGGCATCCACGACGGGCGGCAGGCCGGGGTCCACGCGGGGCCCTTCCTCGTCCGCCAGCGCCGGCATGGGCAGGCGGATGCCGCGCTCACGCCACGTGGGCGCCGAGGCCAGACACGGCACCGGGACGTCGTCGTCCCCGCAGGCCGCGTCCGGGGCCCCGGGCGGAGCCCCGGGTGTCGGCGTCATCCGCCCGTGCCCGGCCCGGACGACTTCGCCGCGTCGTCGGCCTTCTCCCGCTCGTCGTCCGTGCGCCGCAGGTAGCTGTTGTGCGCGTAGCCGTTGCGCTCCAGCCGCTGCGCCTCGATGGCGTCCGCGACCTTGGTGCACACCTGGCTGAGCACGCGCAGGGACTCCGCGATCACCCGCTCCGCGTGATCCTGCGCGTTGGCGGACGCAATGCTGGGCCGGTCGCGACGAAACAACAGGGGCAACTTCATCCCATGGAATCTAAGGGATGCCCCGGCCCGGTGCCATGCGGCAGGTCCTGCCCGGCGCCCGGGTTGCTTCCTCGCGCCGCGTCCGGGCCGCGAAGTGTTGACAGCGCAACGCGCCATTGCCCCGCGGTCCCACTTAACCGCGTTGACAGTCAGGGACTTTACATTTTGTACCGGCCCGGTCGCCGAGGGGGCTCGGGATACGCCCTTGAGGCCCTCCAACCCTCTGGAATCCCGAAGGGTTTACGAATTTTCAAGCAGGGAGGTGACAGCGCGCGGATTCGACTCTAGATTGCGTCCGTCGGATTCCCCACGTGAGGAGCTGCGCATGGCTTACGACGGCGAGCTTGTGAAGATGCAGAACGGTCGCTGGGCGCGGTTCCAGCGGTGTCAGGTGTACCGCCCGGGCGTCGCGGACGCGGGCGAGACCATGTTGCTGATCGCCGTGGAGCTGGAGGAGCGCTACCAGCAGCTGCTCGACGACGCGGCGGACTCCCTGGCGGAGTACCGCTCGCAGGGCGTGCAGGTGCGGCTGGCGCCGGACGCGCAGGGGCTCACCCTGCAGCCCGAGATGTCGGTCTCCGCGTCGGTGAACTAGGGCCATGCCCGGCGCCCGGCACCTTCGGGTGCCCGGCCTGCCGCATGCGCTGTAAATCTCCGGGCCTCGCGCTTCACTGCGCGGGGCCCGCTGCATTTACAACCCCTGCGGCTCCCGGACCTTTTCAGCCCACCGCGCCACGGGCTCGCCAGACGCTCGCCCGGCGCGATGGCTCACTCAGTCGTGGATCTGGAAGAAGTGGGCGGCGTTGTCCCGGGTGACGCGCCGCACGAGCCGCGCGGACAGCTTCGCCTTGCCTAGCAGGTTGGCCGTGCGCGCGAGGCCCAGGATGTCCCCTGCGCCGTCGCCCGCGTCCGAGTCCAGCACCAGCCGCTCACTGCCCAGCCGCCGCACCAGGGCCACCGCCCGGTCCGCCTGGAGGGCCTCCGGGTGCAGCGTCAGCCCCGCCCAGTGGCCCACCTCCAGGATGGTGCGCACGGTGCGCGCGTTGGCGTGGTCCACCAGCGCGCGCGACGGCGCGAGGCCGGACTGGCGCAGCAGGGTGAGGATGCGCCGCGTGTGGCGCTCCTTGTCGCGCAGGGGCGTGTGCACCACCACGCGCAGCTTGAGCTGGCGGGCCAGGGCGAGCTGTTCGAGGAAGGCCTCCTCCTCCTCCTCGCCGCCCGCGTGCAGCCCCGTCTCGCCCAGGGCCACCACGCGGCCGCCCTCGAAGTACTCCGGCAGGTGGCCCAGCACCTCCGACAGGCCCCGGCGCGGGATGCAGCGCGGGTGCACGCCCAGGGCGGCCCAGGCGCGGATGCCCAGCCGCTCCAGGCGCGGCAGCTGCCTTTCGACCAGGTGGTCGAAGTGCTGACGCAGCCCCTTGGCCGTCGCCTCCGGGAAGTGATGCGCCACCACCAGGGCCCGCTCCACGCCGAAGAAGCGCATGGACTCCAGGTCCTGGTCGGTGAGGGCCTCCGGGTGGAGGTGCGCATCGAAGAGCGGCAGCGGCTCGGGCACGGGCTCGGTTCTCCTCTTCTTCAGTCCTGGCCCAGGCCAGCGCCCTCGTTGCGGGGATCGCTGGAGGAGTAGCGCAGGTGGGTGCGTGGGTCGCTGTAGACGGCCTCCGCATCACCCCAGCCGTCCATCCGGCGAATCTTATGGCCTCGGGCCTCCAGCGTGGAGAGCGTCGCGGGCTCCAGGCCCCACTTGTCCACCCACAGCTCGTCCGGGAGGTACTGGTGGTGCAGCCGGCCGGTGCCCACCGCGCGCGTCACGTCCATGCCGTGGTCCACCACGTTGCTGATGGCCTGGATGACGGTGGTGGGGATGGTGGAGCCGCCAGGGCTGCCCACCGCCAGCATCACCTGCTTCGGGTCCTCCTTGGAGAACACCAGCGTGGGCGACATGGAGGACAGGGGCACCTTGCCGGGCTGGATGGCGTTGGGCTCCCCGGTGACGAGCCCGTACGCGTTGGGCACGCCCGGCTGCGCGGCGAAGTCGTCCATCTGATCATTGAGGAGCACGCCGGTGCCCCTGCCCACGACGCACGAGCCGAAGCTGTAGTTGACCGTCGTCGTCAGGGCCACCGCGTTGCCGTCCCTGTCGATGACGGAGATGTGCGTGGTGTTCTTCTTCTCCGGCTCCGGCGTCAGGGGCCCCGCGTCGCGGCGCAGCGTGGAGGCCGGGCCGCCCGTCACCGGCGCCAGCAGCGACGCGCTGGCCGTGGCCTTCTTCGGGTCGATGCTGCCCGCCAGGTCCGCGAGGTGGCCGGGTGACACCAGCCGCTCCAGCGGCACCTGCACGAAGGCCGGGTCGCCCAGGTACTTCGCGCGGTCCACGTACGCGCGCCGCACCGCCTCCGCGTAGAGGTGCAGCGTGTCCGGGTCGCGGTAGGGCACGCCCTGCGGACGCAATTGCTGCAACATGCCCAGCACCTGCACGACGGCGAGCCCCCCGGCGCTGGGCGGCGGCATCGTGAGGATGCGGTGGCCCCGGTAGGTGGTCTCCAGCGGCGTGGCCTTGCGCGTCTTGTACGCCGTCAGGTCCTCCTGGGTGAGCACGCCGCCCGCGTCCTTCACCGACTTCACCAGCGCCTGCGCCACCGGGCCCGCGTAGAACGCCTTCGCGCCGCCCTTCGCGATGAGGCCCAGCGTGCGCGCCAGGTCCGGCTGCTTCAACAGATGCCCCAGGGGCGGCACGGCCGGGGTCCCCGTGGCGTCGGGCACGAGGAAGATGCGCGCGGCCTCCGGATCCCTGCGCAGGCACTCCGCGCGGCCCGTCGCCATCTGCTGGTACTTGGGCGTCACCCAGAAGCCCTGCTTCGCCCGCCGGATGGCCGGGGCCAGCACCACCGCGGGCTTGAGCTTGCCGTGCGTGGCGAGCAGCTCCAGGTAGCCCGCCACCGCGCCTGGCACCGCCACGCTCAGCGCGCCGTCGGTGGACAGCCCCGGCACGAGCGCGCCGTCGCGCAGGTACATGTCGCGGGACGCGGCCTTGGGCGCCACCTCGCGGAAGTCCAGCACCCGCGTGTCGCCCGACTTCGCGTCGTGCACCAGCGCGAACCCGCCACCGCCCACGCCGGAGTGGTAGGGACCCACCACCGCCGCCACGAACGCCGCCGCCACGGCCGCGTCCACCGCGTTGCCGCCCTTGTCGAGCATCGCCAGCGCGGCCTCGCTCGCGGGGCCGTACGCGGTGGCCACCGCACCTCCCCGGTAGGGCCTCGCCGCGTGCGCTCCGGTCGTGGCCAGTAGCACCGCGAGTCCTAGCGCGCGAACCCACCCCAGTCCGACGGCTTCGATGTGTGCGTTCCCCACCTGTGGACGCCTTTCCTTGTGATTTCCGGCCGTTCCCTAATGCACCAAGCGCCGCGTGGGGACCAGGGTTTCAACTGGACAACATTTTTTTCCTTGGATTGTGGATTGTCCCGGTGCACTCTTGATCCATGTGCCGCAACTGGTGGCGTCCATGAGTCCTCCCAACCCCATCGAGCCCCCCGTTCCCGTGGTGGCGCCCGTGCCGGTGCGGATGACGACGTTCCTGAAGCCGCGCTTCGGCATCACCGTCCAGCGCAACACGTTGTGTGTGGCAGTCAGCGCACGGGCCCCTTCGGAAGCCCCCCGGCCCGTTTTGACGCCCGGGCACGGTTGACGAGTTGATCGGCGGTCCCTAATTCTCCGCCGCATATGACAGCACTGGCAGCGGTGGTCCTTTGCGCGGGGAAGGGCACGCGGATGAAGTCGGAGAAGGCGAAAGTCCTTCACCCCATCCTCGGTCGTCCCATCTGCGCGTATCCCTTGAAGCGGGCCCTGGAACTGGGCGCTACGTCCGTGGTGCCGGTGGTGGGACACCAGGCCGCCGAGGTGGAGAAGTCCATCCGCGCCCACTTCCCCGACGCGCCCCTGCGCTTCGCGCTCCAGAAGGAGCAGCGCGGCACGGCGGACGCGGTGAAGGCCGCGGAGGACGCGCTGAAGGGCCATGACGGCCGCGTGCTCATCCTCTACGGAGACGTGCCGCTCCTGCGCAAGGAGACGCTCCAGGCGCTGCTCGCCGCGCATGACGCCGCGGGCGGGGCGCTGGCGCTGGTGTCCACCACGCTTGCGGACCCCACGGGCTACGGCCGCGTCATCCGCGAGGCGGGCAAGGTCGCGCGCATCGTGGAGCACAAGGACTGCACCCCGGAGCAGCGCGCGGTGAAGGAGTGCAACGCGGGCATCTACTCCGTGGACGCGGCCTTCCTCTGGAAGGCGCTCGCGGAGATCAAACCCGTCAACGCGCAGGGCGAGTACTACCTCACGGACCTGGTGGAGATGGCCGCGAAGCACGGCCCGGTGGGCGCGGTGGACGCGGACGCCACGGAGACCGCGGGCGTGAACGACAAGGTGGAGCTGTCGGCCCGCGCGCGCGTGCTCCAGCAGCGGATCAACGAAGCCCACATGCGCGCCGGCGTGTCCATCCAGGACCCCGCGACGGCGTACATCGAAGAGGGCATCACCATTGGCACCGACACGGAAGTAGGCCCCAGCGTCACGCTCGCGGCCGGCACCGTCGTCGGCAAGAACGTCATCATCGGGCAGGGCAGCGTGCTCACCGCCTCCCACGTGGCGGATGGCACCCACATCAAGCCCTACTCCGTACTGGAGGAGGCGCGTGTAGGCGGCCGGTGCATCATTGGCCCGTTCTCCCGGCTGCGTCCCGGAACGGAGTTGGCCGAGGACGTGCATCTGGGCAACTTCGTGGAGACGAAGAAGGCCCGTATTGGCAAGGGCAGCAAGGCCAACCACCTGACTTACCTGGGGGACGCGAACATTGGCGCGGGCTGCAACATCGGCGCGGGCACCATCACCTGTAACTATGACGGGGTGAACAAGCATCTGACGGAGCTGGGGGACGGGGTCTTCATCGGCTCGGACTCGCAGCTCGTCGCGCCGGTGAAGGTGGGGGACGGCGGCTATGTCGGCGCGGGCACCACGGTGACGAAGAATGTGCCTCCGGGGAGCCTCGCTGTGTCCCGTGCGCCACAGGTGGTGAAGGAGGGGTGGGTGGCGGCCAAGAAGGCACGGCAGGCAAAGGTGAAGGCAGGCGGTTAGGTCGCGACGCTTGCCTGGTGGTCGGACGGTTGGGCGCGGTTGGGCGTGGTTGGGATTCCCGTGATTTGCTGAGGCGGCGCGGGTCGAGAAAGAGGCAGGAACATGTGCGGGATTGTTGGTTACGTCGGTGACAAGGAGTCTGCTCCCATCCTGGTGTCGGGCCTGAAGAAGCTCGAGTACCGGGGCTATGACTCCGCGGGCGTCGCGGTGGTGAGCGGCAACCAGCTCAACGTGGTTCGCGCCACGGGCAAGCTGCGCAACCTGGAGAACCGGGTGGTGCAGGACCTGCCGAAGGGCACCACCGGCATTGGCCACACGCGCTGGGCGACCCACGGGCGCCCCTCCGATGAGAACGCCCACCCGCACACGTACAAGAACGTGGCGGTGGTGCACAACGGCATCATCGAGAACCACCTGGCGCTGAAGGTGGAGCTGCGCGCGCGCGGCCACGTCTTCGCGTCGGAGACGGACTCGGAAGTGTTCGCGCACCTCATCTCCGAGGAGGTGGAGCGCGGCGTGGACCTGCCGGAGGCCGTGCGCGCCGCCATCAAGCAGGTGAAGGGCACCTACGGCCTCGTGGTGGTGTGCTCCAAGGATCCGGGCCGCATCGTGTGCACGAAGGACGCGTCGCCCATGGTGCTGGGCCTGGGCGAGGGCCAGAACTTCGTGGCCAGCGACGTGCCCGCGCTGCTCGAGCACACGCGCGACTTCGTCTACATGGAGGAGGGTGACCTGGCCGTCATCACCGCCGCCAAGGTGGACATCTACAACCGCCAGGGGAACCTGGTGAACCGCCCCACCCGCCGCATCGACTGGACGCCGATGATGGCGGAGAAGGGTGGCTACAAGCACTTCATGCACAAGGAGATCTGGGAGCAGCCCCGCGCCATCGCGGACACGCTGCGCGGCCGGATGCTCCTGTCGGAAGGCGACGTCCACTTCGACACGTGGAACCTCTCCACCGAACAGGTGAAGTCCTTCACGAAGATCACCATCCTGGCCTGCGGCACGTCGTGGCACTCCGGCGTCGCCGGCAAGCACATGATCGAGTCGCTGGCGCGCATCCCGGTGGAGGTGGAGCTCGCGAGCGAGTTCCGCTACCGCGACCCCATCGTGGAGAAGTCGCACCTGGTCATCGCCATCAGCCAGTCGGGTGAGACGGCGGACACGCTGGGCGCCTTCAAGGAGGCCAAGCGGCTGGGCGCCCACACCCTGGCCATCTGCAACGTGATTGGCAGCGCGATGACGCGCGAGTCCGACCTGCACATCCTCACCAACGCGGGTCCGGAGATCGGCGTCGCGTCCACCAAGGCGTTCACCACCCAGCTCGTGACGCTCTACCTGCTGGCGGTGAAGCTGGGCCGCATGCGCGGCTCGCTGTCGGTGGAGGCCGCCCAGGAGCACCTGACGCACCTGGCCCAGGTGCCGAAGATGATTGAAGACGTGCTCAAGTGCGAGCCGCAGGTGAAGCGCGTGGCGCGCGAGTTCATGAACGCGCAGGACTTCCTGTTCCTCGGCCGCGGCCCCATGCACCCGGTGGCGCTCGAGGGCGCGCTCAAGCTGAAGGAGATCTCCTACATCCACGCGGAGGGCTACGCGGGCGGTGAGATGAAGCACGGCCCCATCGCGCTCATCGACGAGAAGATGCCCGTCGTCATCATCGCGCCGAAGAATCCGCACGTCGCGTACGAGAAGATCATCGGCAACATCGAGGAGGTCCGCGCGCGCGGCGGCAAGGTCATCGCCGTGCTCGACGAGGACGACACGCAGGCGGACAGCCTGGCCGACCACGTCATCCGCATCCCCTCCGCCTGCGCGCTGCTCGCGCCGGTGGTGGCCACCATCCCGCTGCAGCTGCTCGCCTACCACGTGGCGGAGATGCGCGGGAACGACGTGGATCAGCCCCGCAACCTCGCCAAGAGCGTGACGGTCGAGTAGCGCTGTCCCGCTTCAAGCCCTGAAGAGACAAGAGCCCGGGTTCCCTTCAAGGGGGCCCGGGCTTCTTCGTGGCGGCTACTTCTCCTCGGCCAGCTCCAGCAGCACTTCCAGGTCGGACGCCGCGTCCAGCGACTCGAGCAGCTCCAGGTTCTCCACCACCTCGCGGTCCTCGTCGGTGTCGCCGGGGTCGTGGACGGCGGCGTGCGTACTTCCTGGGCCCCGGCGGGCAGGGCGCCCGCGAGCGCGAACAGCAGCAGCCACCCTCCACACATGGACATGGACAGGGGGGCGGGCCTCACTTGCGCCGCCTCTCACGCAGCCGCTCGCGTGCCTCCTGGCGCTGCTCGGCGGACATCTGCCGCCAGCGGCGCATGTTCTCCATCATCTGCTCGCGGCGCTCCGGGTGTTCGCGCAGGTAGGCGCGCATCCGCTGGCGCAATTCAGCGCGGCGCTCCACGGACAGGCCCTTCAGGTCGCGCACCTGCTCGCGCACCGCCTTGCGCTCCGGGGGCGACAGGCGCTGGAAGTCGCGCAGGTTGGTGCGCAGCCGCTCGCGCTCCTCGGGGGGCAGCTGCCGCCAGCGCTGGAGGTTCTCGCGCACGCGGGCCTGCTCCGCGGGGGGCATCGCCTTGAACTCCCGCAGCTTCGCGCGCAGCGCCTCCTTCTGCTCCGGGGGCAGCTTCTCGAAGCGCTCCGCGGGCGTGGGCGTGGGGGCGTTCGCCGCGGCGGCGGGCGTGCCCATGAGGAGGGCCGCCGTCACCGTCAATGCCACGGCGACGGCCGTCAGGGTCGTTCTTCCCAGCATCACGGCATCCCCAGTTCGTGGAGGTTCTCGACGACCTCCAGGTCATCGGAGCTGTCGAGCCCGAGGACCTCGTAGTCCTCGACCAGCTCCAGGTTCGTCGCCACTTCGAGCGCGCCCGGGTCCCACTCCTCCAGCGCCGGCTCCCCGCCGCCCCGGCCGACGACGAGCACCGCCAGCACCGCCGCGGCGGCCACGCCCAGCGAAGGCACCAGCACGCCCGGCCGCAGCAGCGCCGCCAGCCGCTCACGCCACGTCGGGGGCAGCGCGTCCAGCCGCGCCAGCACCTCGCGCCTTGTCGAAGGCGAGGGGGAGGGCGTGAAGGCGCTCACCTCCGCCATCCGCGCCACGGTGACGCGCAGGAGCCGCTCCGTCCGCTGGCAGGCCGCGCAGGTGCCCAGGTGGGCCTCCACCCGCGCGCGGTGCGGGGGTGCAAGCTCCCCGTCCACGTAGGCCGTCAGGTCTTCTTCCTCCGCACAGCTCATGCCCGACTCCTCGCGGGCACGGTGCCCGCCTGCAACGCTTCCAGCCTGCGCGCCACCGCCAGGGTGGCCCGGTGGATGAGACTCTTCACAGCCGCCTCGCTTGCTTCCAGCGCCTCCGCGATGTCCCGGTACGCCATGCCCTCGAACCGGCACATGGTGAAGGCCGCGCGCTCGCGCTCGCTCAAGTCCCCCAGCGCCAGGCCCACCGCCGCTTCCAGCTCCCGACCGCTCAGCGCCTGGTCGGGCCGGTCTCCTTCAGGCCCTGGCATCTCCAGCCCTCCCGCGTCCTCCGCGTCCGGGGCCCCGGTGGCGAGCCGGGCCACGCGGTACTCGCCGCGCCGCATCTCGTTGAGGCAGTGGTTGGTGGCCACCCGGAAGAGGAACGTCTTGAACTTCGCCGTGGGCTTGTAGGCGCCGGCATGGCGGTAGAGCTTCACGAAGATGTCCTGCGTCAGCTCCTCCGCTCGCGCGGGGTCGCCCACGAAACGGAACGCGAAGCGCGCCACGCTCGCGTGGTGCCGGTCGAAGAGCCAGGCGAAGGCCTGCTTGTCGCCCGCCGCCACCTTCAGCATCGCCTGCGTGTCCGGGTCCAGGTCCATCCGAGAGGCATCAACCCCGTTGCCCGGTGGAAGTTGCGGGCCTCTCCCACTTTGAACCCCAAGGCGGCCCCCGGTTACAGTTTCTCCACCGTGTCCGACGCTCCCCGCCCACGTTCTCGCACACCCGCCTCCCATTCCGGCCATTCCGGTGGGGAGGACGGGTCCGTGCAGGACCTGGCGCCCTGGGAGCCCCAGTCGCAGGGCGGCACGCCCACCCCGCCCACGGACTCGCCGCTGCCCATGTTCCTGCTGGCGCAGCAGGCCCGACGGGCGAAGGGGGCGGAGCAGCAGCGGCTGGCGTCGGAGTTCAACCGGCTCCTGGATGACCTGGTCGCCCAAGGGGGCGGACGGCCGGAGGCGGACGCCTTCCACCGGCTCCTGGAGGGCAACAATCTGGTGGGGCTGGTGGACGCGGACGGGCGCTCCTGCCGCGCCGCGACGGTGGAGTCGCTCCTGGCGCTGGGCTTCCCCTACGCGCTGGAGGTGCGCCCGGAGGACCTGGACCACCTGCACCAGGTGCAGGTGGCGGGCGCGCAGCTGTCGCCTCCCCGGGGAGGCCCCTTCCCGGCGCTCGCGGTGGGCCTGGGCGCGCTGGCCCTCCAGGTGCTGCTGCACGCGGGGGGGCTCGTCCGGCTCGAAGGGCTGCTCATCCTGCAGGGGCTCTTGAGCCTCCTGGCCCTCACGCTCCTGACGGTTGCCCCGGTGGGCTCGGTCCTGTATCGCGGGGCCCTGGCGCTGCTGACCGTGGTGTCCGGGGTGGGTTTGGGGATGTTGCTCGTGCCGGACGCCTCGGCCGGTTGGGCGGCGGGGCTGGGCGGGCTGGTGGCTGCCTTCCTGGCCGCCCTCCGCAAGAGCTGAGGTCCAGAACCCGAAACGGATGTCAGAGGGGTGGACTAGGGTCTACCCATCGCGTACTAAAAGCGCGTTCAGGTGGGCCGGGGTGGCCCACTCTTCCAAGGAGCGACGAGAAATGGCCGTGAATCAGGAGAAGGAAAAGGCGATCGAGTTGGCGCTGGCCGCGGTGGAGCGCCAGTTCGGCAAGGGTTCCATCATGCGGCTCGGCAACGACGAGCCGATGATGAAGGACATCCAGGCCATTTCGACGGGGTCCATCTCGCTCGACATCGCGCTGGGCGTGGGCGGCGTGCCGCGGGGGCGCATCATCGAAATCTTCGGGCCGGAGTCCTCCGGCAAGACGACGCTGTCGCTCCACATCGTCGCGGAGGCGCAGAAGCGCGGCGGCGTGTGCGGCTACATCGACGCGGAGCACGCGATGGACGTGGGCTACGCGCGCAAGCTGGGCGTGCGCACGGACGACCTGCTGCTGTCCCAGCCGGACACCGGTGAGCAGGGCCTCGAAATCGCGGAGATGCTGGTGCGCTCGGGCGCCATCGACGTGCTGGTGGTGGACTCGGTGGCCGCGCTCGTGCCGAAGGCGGAGCTCGAGGGCGAGATGGGCGACGCGCACATGGGCGTGCAGGCGCGCCTCATGAGCCAGGCGCTGCGCAAGCTCACGGGCACCATCTCCAAGAGCCAGACGTGCGTCATCTTCATCAACCAGATCCGCATGAAGATTGGCGTGATGTTCGGCAACCCGGAGACCACCACGGGCGGCAACGCGCTGAAGTTCTACGCGTCGCAGCGCATGGACATCCGCCGCGTGGGCGCCATCAAGAACGGCGACAACGTGGTCGGCAGCCGCACCCGCGTGAAGGTCGTGAAGAACAAGGTCGCGCCTCCGTTCAAGGAGGTCGAGTTCGACATCATGTACGGCACGGGCATCTCCCGTGAGGGCGACCTCATCGACCTGGCCTCCAACGAGAACATCGTGGAGAAGAGCGGCAGCTGGTTCTCCTTCAAGGGAGAGCGCATCGGCCAGGGCCGGGAGAACGCGAAGGAGTTCCTGCGCGAGCACCCGGAGACGCAGAAGGAGATCGAAAACCTGGTGCTGGAGAAGTACGGCATCGGCAAGGCCGCCGCGGGTGCGCCCGCCGCGGAAGCCCCCGCCGAGCCCGCCGAGGGCGAGAAGCGCCCGCGCGTGAAGGCCGTGAAGTAGTCCTTCGCGCTTCATGCGGAAAAAAGCAGGTCCACCGCGTTCCTCCGGGGGGAGCGGCGTGGTGGACGCAGAGGAAGAGGCCGACTGCCAGCACTGGCGGTCGGCCTCTTCGTTTTGGGGCGTGAAGCCCGGGGACAGGCGGAGTGCGTGACGCGCGCGGTCATGCCCGCATGTCGCGGGGGTGTTTCGTGTGGAGGGAGGAGCGGCTCTAGACTTCGCGGCCCGGGAACCCCTTCACCCGCTTCCCGCTGGAGCCCATCGCCTTGTTCAACCCCTTCAAACGCCGCACGTTCCTGCAGGCCGTGGTTGCTGTCGCGGCGACGACGACCTTTGGATGCTCCGACGACGACACGTCGGGCACTTCGGATGGCTCGCCCTTCTTCCCGCAGTCGCTGGCGTCGGGAGATCCGCGTCCGGACAGCGTGATTCTCTGGGTCCGCGTGGAGGACACCGCGCGCTCCGGGGAGGACCTGCCCCTGCGGCTGGAGGTCTCCAAGACGGAGGACTTCGCCTCGCTGGTGCTGGACAAGAAGGACCTGACGGCGCAGGCGGCGCACGACCACGCGGTGAAGGTGAAGGTGACGAGCCTGTCGCCGCGCACGACGTACTACTACCGCTTCTCCTACGAGAAGGACGGCCAGAAGCACACCACCCGCGTGGGGCGCACGCGCACCGCGCCCGCGGCCGGTGACGACGTGCCGGTGAAGTTCGTGTTCGCCAGCTGCCAGGACTTCATCGGCCGCTACTACAACGCCTGGCAGCGGCTGTTGCAGCTGGACGCGGACCTGGACTTCGTCGTGTTCCTCGGGGACTACGTCTACGAGACGACGGGCGACACGTCCTTCCAGTCCACGGGCGGCGGCCGCTCCGTGCGCTTCAGTGAGCCCGAGGGCTCGCTCAAGCAGGGCACGGGCATCACCGCGTTCCAGGCGGCGAACACGGTGTCCAACTACCGCGACCTGTACAAGACGGTCCGCTCGGACCGGCAGCTGCAGGGCGTGCACGAACGCTACCCGTTCATCATCACCTGGGACGACCACGAGTTCTCCGACGACTGCTGGAAGGACGTGGCGACGTACGAGGACGGCAAGCGGGACGAGACGCAGCGGGAGCGCAAGCACAACGCGGAGCAGGCGTTCCTGGAGTTCATCCCGCTGGACACCGCGCAGACGGCGGACGGCGTGGTGGACGTGGACGCGGAGCCTCGCTTCCCCAACACGCGCATCTACCGCGACTTCGAGTACGGCCGTCACCTGAAGCTGCTGGTGACGGACTACCGCAGCTACCGCCCGGACCACCTCATCCCGGAAGACGCGTGGCCGGGCTCGGTGACCCTGGACGCGGCGCTGCTGGATGCGGCGCTGCTGGGGCAGCCGGACGCGGTGAAGCAGGTGTTCCAGAGGGACACGTTCGCGTACGTGAACCTGGATGACGCTGCCTACGCGGCGCAGAAGCAGGTGCTCCAGGGCGTGTACCTGAAGCAGGCGAAGGACGCGGGGCTGACGGACGCGGAGGCCACGCAGAAGGTGGGCATCTGGGTGAGGGGCCCGGTGTCCCTCTTCTACGTGAACCAGGTGCTCCAGGCGGCGGGCTACGCCGCGCTCGTCATCCCCCCGGCGGACAAGCCCCGGGGCCTGGCGTTCGTGCACATGGGCAAGAGCTCCCTCTTCAACATCCAGGGCTCGCGCTACGTGGTGGTGAAGGACACGTTCGACCTGTTCGCGGCGGTGAAGTACCAGCTGTCCTCCGGACAGAGCGAGGACGTGTTCGGCCCGGACCAGGAGGCGTGGTTCAACCAGACGCTGACCACGGCGACCAACACCTGGAAGATGGTGGTGAGCTCCACGTCGCTGTCGGCGCTCATCTGGGACCTGAGCAACAAGACGGACATCACGGACCTGTCGCTGCGCCAGCGCTTCTACTTCAGCGTGGACCAGTGGGACGGCTTCCCCACGAAGAAGAAGGTGATGCTCAACACGCTCAAGGCCAAGGGCGTGAAGAACACGCTGTTCCTCTCCGGAGACATCCACGCGTCGTTCGCGTCGGTGGAGGAGGGCGTGCCCACGCTGACGGCGCCGGCCATCACCTCCGGCTCCATCAAGAGCCTGGCGGGCCTGGCGCTGCTGGGCGCGGGCTACGCCAGCGGCGCGCCGGTGTACCGGTACGCCGTCACGGAGATGGACAAGACGCTCAAGGACTCCAACGCGGGCCTGCGCTTCGCGGACACGGACTCGCACGGCTTCGTGCTGGTGGAGGTGAAGGCGGACGAGACGCTCGCCACCTTCCACCTCATCCCCGCGGGCGAGGTGTCCAAGGACTACTCCAAGCGCGATGGCAGCGAGCTGGAGGCGAAGTTCACCGCCACCACCTTCCGCGTGAAGAACAGCGACATCCAGCCGGCCTGAGCCGTCCCGCTGGCGTTTGAAGCAGCTTGAAGGGCCGCGCGGGGAGCCTCCCCGCGCGGCCCTTGTCGCATCCACGGAGCTTCTGGTTTTTCCTGGTTTATGATGTTTTTCGGGGAGAAGACTTCCATTGAGGGAGTCCGGACCCGTCACCGGGAAGGAGTTCATCGTGGGTGCACGCAAGGGATGGCAGGGGCTGTTGGGCGCGGGGCTGGGGTGGGTGCTGGCCGTGGGGGCGCCGGGCGGCGCGGAGGCGGCGCCGTGGCGCAGCGTGCTGTATCCGTCCACGTGGAAGCCGGGGGACACGCGGCCGGGCAACGCGTCGCAGTTCCTGCATGACTTCTCCTATGCGGGCTACCGGATGCGGCAGGCGGAGCCGCCGGTGCGGATGGACCGGGTGCTGGACGTGACGCAGGCGCCGTACTTCGCGGACAACACGGGCGCGTCGGACGTGACGGCGGTGTTGCAGCAGGCCCTCGATGACGCGGGGGCGCTGGTGGGCGGCGGGGTGGTGTACCTGCCCAGGGGGACGTACCGGGTGGCGCCGCCCACGGGCAAGGCGTACGCGCTGTACCTCGGCAAGAGCAACGTGGTGCTGCGCGGGCAGGGGGCCACGGCGACGTTCCTGTACAACTCGGCGACGGACATGCGCGGCAAGCGGGTGGTGCTGGTGGCGCCGCGTGAGTCCACCGTGTCCTGGACGTCCGGGGCGACGGGGACGACGGCGCTGACCCAGGACGCCCCCAACCAGGCGACGCGCGTGCAGGTGGCGAGCGTCACGGGCTACGCGGTGGGGACGTGGGTGGTGGTGCGGGCGGACCTGACGCCAGCGCGCAGCGAGGAGCTCAACATGGGCACCACGTGGACGGCGCTGCCCGGGCCGGCCTTCTACCGGCAGGTGGTGGCGGTGGACGCGGCCACGCGGACGCTGACGCTGGACATCCCGCTGCGCCTGGGGCTGCTCGTGCGCGACGCGGCGCGCGTGTACCGCATCCCCGCGCACCTGTCGGAGGTGGGCATCGAGCACCTGTCCATTGGCATGCGGGAGAACCCCACGGCGGGCACGGGCGAGGAGGACTACACCGTGCCGGGCACGGGCGCGTACGCGATGCACGACTCGGCGGCGGTGTTGATGAACCACGTGGTGGACGGGTGGATCCGCGGCGTCAATTCCTACCGGCCGCCGTCCAACACGCAGGACGTGCACCTGCTGTCAAATGGCATCGACCTGAACTCCGCGCGCAACGTCACCGTGGACGCGTGTGAGATGGACAAGCCCCAGTACAAGGGCGGTGGCGGAAACGGCTACCTGTATTCCATCCGGAGCAGTGACAGTCTCATCAAGGACAGCGTGGCGTTTGGCGGGCGGCACAACTTCGACTTCCGCTCCATGCACACCACCGGGAACGTGCTGTTCAACAACCGGGCGTCCAACGGGGAGAAGGTGTCTGACTTCCACATGCACCTGAGCGCGGCGAACCTCGTGGACAACACGACGCTCTACCAGGAGCGCTTCGAGGCGGCGGACCGGTCGCCCTACGGCACGACGAGCCACGGCGTCACCACGACGCAGAGCGTGTTCTGGAACACCAACGGGGCGAAGGCTCCGGCGTACGGGGGCACCAGCGTCGTGCGCTCGCAGCAGTACGGGCAGGGTTATGTGATTGGCATGCGCGGCAGCGTGACGACGGTGGACGTGTCGGTGACGACGAAGACGGCGCCGGCGGACCTGGCGGAGGTGGCGACGTCCGGCAATGAGCTGGTGCCGCAGTCGCTCTACGTGGACCAGGTGCAGAAGCGGCTGGGGCGCGCGGGGGAGCACGACGCGCGGGCGCTGGTGTACCAGGCGGAGAACCTGAAGCCGACGAGCGCCGGGGACGTGTCGTCCACGGCCGTGGAGGCGGGCGCCGAGCTGGGCGGCCTGCGCTACCACAACACGGGGGCCGTGGGCGCGAAGGTGACGTACACGCTCTATCCGCGCACGGTGGGCACGTTCGCGGTGCAGGTGCGGACCAAGCGCAACGCCACGCGCGGGCAGTACCAGCTGGACGTGGGCGGCGTGGGGGTGGGCGGCACGCGGGACGAGTACGCGAGCACCACGGCCTACGCGGAGGCGGAGCTGGGGACGGTGACGTTCACGGACCTGGAGCCCAAGCTGGTGACGTTCACGGTGGTGGGGAAGAACGCGGCGAGCACGGGCTACAACGTGGCGCTGGACGCAATCCGGCTCGTCCGGCGGTAGGGCAGGGGAGGCGGCGGCGCGCCTCTGGGAGGCGCGGGCGGACCGGGGTATAGACGGGCCATGCACGTCTATGCCGCCGCGTTGGCCCAGGAGCTGGGCATCAAGCCGGAGCAGGTGGACCGGACCCTCGCGTTGCACGAGGAGGGGGGCACGGTCCCCTTCATCGCGCGCTACCGCAAGGAGGCCACGGGGGGGCTGGACGAGGTTCAAATCCAGGCCATCCTCGACCGCGCCGAGGAGCGCACGGAGCTGGACGGGCGGCGCGACACCATCCTGCGCAGCATCGAGGAGCAGGGGAAGCTGACGCCCGAGCTGTCGAAGGCGCTCCAGGCGGCGCGCACGCGCGCGGAGCTGGAGGACCTGTACCTGCCGTACAAGCCCAAGCGCCGCACGCGCGCGGCCATCGCCCGGGAGAAGGGGCTGGAGCCACTGGCGGAGCTGCTGTGGAAGCAGGAGGGGCAGCGCGGGGAGAACGTGGACGCGCGCGTGAAGCCGTATGTGGACACGGAGAAGGGCGTCACGGACGTGGCCTCGGCGTTGGCGGGCGCGCGTGACATCTGCGCCGAGCGCGTGGCGGAGGACGCGAAGCTGCGCCGAGAGGCCCGCGACCTGTGCACGCGGCGGGGCACGCTGCGCTCGGACGTGGTGCCAGCGAAGAAGGGCGAAACGACCAAGTTCGAGAACTACTACGGCCACGAGGAGCCGCTGTCCCAGGCTCCGTCCCACCGCGTGCTGGCGCTCTTGCGCGGCGAGGAGGAGGGCGTGCTGAAGGTGAAGCTGGGCCTTCCGGACGACGAGGTGAAGGGGCTCTTCACCGGGAAGGTGGTGACGCGGCCGCAGTCGTTGTTCGCGGGCGAGCTGCGCGCGGCGGTGGAGGACGGGTGGGAGCGGCTGATGGGGCCGTCGCTGGAGTCGGAGCTGCGCGCGGAGCTGAAGGAGCGCGCGGACAAGGGCGCCATCGGTGTGTTCGGTGAGAACCTGCGGCACCTGTTGCTGACGCCGCCGGCGGGGGCGCGGGCGGTGCTGGCATTGGACCCGGGGCTTCGCACGGGCATCAAGCTGGCGATGATGGACGTGACGGGGACGGTGGTGGAGACGACGACGCTGTACTCGGAGCGCAGCGCGGACGAGCGTGCGCGGGCGGCGAAGTTGTTGGAGGCGGTGGTGCGCAAGCACAAGCCGGAGCTCATTGCCGTGGGCAATGGCACGGGCAGCCGCGAGGCGGAGATCTTCACGCGGGACACGCTGAAGGCGCTGGGGTTGCAGATTCCGGTGGTGTCGGTGAGCGAGCAGGGGGCGTCCATCTATTCCGCGTCGGAGGTGGCGCGGGAGGAGTTCCCGGAGCTGGACGTGTCGCTGCGCGGGGCGGTGTCGATCGGGCGGCGGTTGCAGGACCCGCTGGCGGAGCTGGTGAAGATCGACCCGAAGAGCATCGGGGTGGGGCAGTACCAGCACGACGTGGACCAGGGCCTGCTCAAGAAGAAGCTGGGCGAGGTGGTGGACTCGTGCGTGAACGCGGTGGGCGTGGACGTGAACACGGCGTCACCGCAGTTGTTGGAGCACGTGTCCGGGGTGGGGCCGTCGCTGGCGAAGAAGCTGGTGGCGCACCGGGCGGCGAAGGGGCGCTTCACCACGCGGCGGGAGCTGCTGAAGGTGAGCGGCCTGGGGCCGAAGACTTTCGAGCAGGCGGCGGGCTTCCTGCGAGTGCGCGGCCCGGAGCCGCTGGATTCGAGCGCGGTGCACCCGGAGCGCTACGCGGTGGTGGAGCGGATGGCGAAGGACCTGGGCGTGGACGTGGCCTCGCTGGTGGGCAACGCTACGCTGGTGCGCAAGATTGAAGCGAAGCGCTACCTGGGGCCGGAGCTGGGAGAGCTGACGCTGAAGGACATCCTGGCGGAGCTGGAGAAGCCGAGTCGGGATCCGCGAGGCGACTTCACGGCGCATGCGACGCGCGATGACCTGCGCTCGCTGGAGGACGTGAAGGAGGGGATGGTGTTGCAGGGCACGGTGACGAACGTGACAGCGTTTGGAGCGTTCGTGGATGTCGGTGTGCATCAGGACGGGCTGGTGCACGTGTCGCAGCTGTCCACGCGCTTCATCAAGGATGCGTCGGAGGCGGCGAAGGTGGGCGACCGGTTGACGGTGAAGGTGCTGACCGTGGACCTGGTGCGCAAGCGTCTGGCGTTGTCCGTGAAGGCGCTGCAGGAGGGCGGGACGCCGCAGGCGTCCGGGAGGCCCGCGGTGGGCGGGGCGACGGGGCAGGGACGGATGACGGAGCGGCAGGGCGGTCCGCCGCCGCAGCGGTCCGCGCAGAAGCCCGCGACCCAGGCTCCGGCGCAGAAGAAGCCGGAGCCGTTCAACAACCCGTTCTCGAAGTTGAAGCGCTGAGTGACGGGAGGTTCAGCGAGGGGCCCGGACGGAGGGGGCCCCGCCGAGGCCAGTTGCGCGTGTCGCGGCTCCAGCGCCAGGAATCACGCGCTGGTGCCGCTGTCCGTGGGAGTTCATTCCACCGGGGTGCGCGTGCAGTCGCAGGCGATCCATGTGCCCGGTACGACCTCTGAGGCTTTCCCACAGGCTGTGAAGTCCGCTCCTTCCGTCGTGGAGAGGGGCCGTCCCAGAAAGTCCCTGCTGGAGGACACGAACATCGCGCATCCGCGGGTCTTGTCCTGGCGGACCTGAATGCCATGTCGGACCCGGCCTTCAAGGGTTGGTAGGAGCAGCCGTCCCAGGGCAATCCCAACGATCACCGCTATGACTGTCTTGGTTCTTGTCCCGACTACCATTTGCCGCCTCGAAGAGGATTGCACTTGGCCTCGACCTCAGCGGCGGAGCGCCCGCTCCGCCGCTGAGGCCGGCATCAGGCTTGGGTCGTGCTGCTCAGGGTGCTGAACGCCTGCTCAAACCACTCGAACGACGCGGCTTCTCGATCGTCCAGGGGTTCCTTCATCCACAGCAGGTAGGTGGGGCGCCAGCGCGTGAGCATTTGAAGAAGGTCACTTCTGCGCTCCAACTGCCTCGCCGCCTGACAATAACCTGCGAGGGCCATGGCCGCTGCTGAGCGGCACCAGGGCATCTCCAGGTCGACCTTGGGCGCTCCCAGGATCTCCAGGGCCTCCGAGCACACGGCCATGACCCCTTCGAGATCTCCAGCCTTTTCCTTCTGCTCTGCGGCCCCGATTCTGCGGGCTGCCCGCATCCCAGGGATGATGGAAAAGAACATGGGTCTCCCAGGCGCGAGTTACAGACTCTCACAAGTAACGACTGGTTATAAGCCGTGCTCGTTCTGATGAAAGCGCCTCAGTCCAACGGGAACGGCCGTGCTTCCTTCGCCAGCACCGCGTTGCGCGCCAGCAGCTCCGTGAACCGCGCGGTCCCGTTCCGCGCATCGAACCGTGCCGCGATGTCTCGCGCCTGCGTCTCCATCCAGTCCTGCAGCGCCCGCGTCGCGTAGCCGCCGTCCACCGCGTGCAGCGGGAACGCCTTGGGCAGCCGCAGGCTCACTTCGTCACGGCCCTCCGCCGTCACCTGTCCCAACAGGAACGACGACGCCGCGTAGAAGGTGAACCGGTCCCGGTGGCTGGAGTGTTCCAGCGCCCAGCCCAGGTGCTTCTCCACCAGCGTGAGCCCCCGTGACAGGTTGCCCGTCAACGCCAGGAACTCCAGGTGCTCGCCCACCGTGGCGAGGAACTCGCGGTTCTTCGCCACCATCGCGTAGCCGCGCACGTGACAGGCCCGCGCCTCCTCCATCCGCTCCAGCTTGAAGAACGGATACAGCAGCGTGCCCAACGTCAGGTGCGGGATCTCCGCGCAGGACTGACGCCCGTCCAGGATGGGCCTGGCCTTCTTGACCGCCTGCTCCCATTCGCCCCGGTCCACGTGGTGGTCCAGCTCGTCGTCCAATTCACAGACGCGGCAGTCCGTCAGGTGGTCCCTCGGCGCTGTCAGCCATTGCTCCCACAGGTGCTCCGCCTGGGCGGTGTCTCCCATGTCCCGTGCCATCTGGTAGCGCAGCTTCAGCGCCGCGCGCCGCCCCGCGTCCAGCTTCGCGAAGCACTGCTCCACGTCATCCAGCGCGTCGGCGATCTGCTTGCGGCTGATGTGCGGGAACTCGTCCAGCCGGCCCACCACCCACTTCTGCTTCCACAGCATGTCCTCCGGGTCGAACCGCTGCGGGTCCTTCTTCTGCTGCCCCCGGCACCACGCGAACGCCACCAGCGCCTTGTCCGGGAACCCTCCGAACGTCGCCGCGTCAATCAGCGAGTCCCGCAGCGCGTACCCCAGCGGCACGTCTCCGTGCACGTCCACCAGCCGCACCGCCTCCTCCAGCGTGCGCACCTTCGCGTCACCCTCGGGCAGCTCGTCCGCCCGCGCTCGCAACGCATCCACCTGCTGGCGCCAGTCCTCCATCAGTGCATCCCTCGCGACCCGGAACCCGACGAACCACTTCCGCCGCCGCCGCCGCCCTCGTCCAACCGGGCCGCGATGAGCCCCAGCAGGCCGTGGTTCAAGAGCGCCATCTCCTGCGCGTTCAGCGGGTGCTGCCCCAACAGCAGCGCCTGCACGTAGAGCATCTCCACCGACAGCTTCAGCAGCTCCCGGTTCTCCACCGCCGCCAGCCGCCGCACCACCGGGTTGTGCAGGTTGAGGCAGAGCAGCGACCGCTCCTGCCCTCCCACGCCCGCCATCACCCCGTCCACCACGCCCGCGTACAGGTCGTCCGACTCCTCGCGCGCCCGCTCCGCGTCCCGCCGGAACGCCCCTTCCGCGTCCGCGCTGTAGAGCGTGGGCACCTCCGCCGGGAAGAACTTCTTCGCCTCCACCCCGCAGCGGAACGGCGCCAGCACCCCTTCGGCCAGTCGCAACAACGGATAGACGGCCTCGCGCTCGTCCAGCGTCAGCTCCTCGAAGCTCTGCGGCAGGTCCGCCGCCGAGAACGGCGCCACCTGCGCGTCCGGCACCACGTGCGGCAGCTTCTCCAGCAGCGCCGTGTCATGCGTGTACGCCGCGTTCAGCACGCACAGCCCCTGCGCCGCCGCCACCCGCGCCACCTGCCGGAACCCGTCCAGCGTCGGCGTGTAGCGCACCACCGGCCACGAGCGCCGGTAGTCCGCCAGCGTCATCATCCCCAGCGACGTCTCGAAGGGCAGCCAGTCGATGATCAGCCGGTAGAACGCGTCGTCATCCAGCGCCAGCCCCTTCACCGACAACCCATGCAGCGCAATCAGCCGCTGCAAGGCCCGGGGCTCGTCGCGCGCCAGCTCCATCAGGTAGCGCCGCAGCGAGTTCCCCAGCGCCTCGCGCGCCTGCGACAGCACCGTGTCCTCGTAGAAGGACTCGCGGCTCGCGGTGGGCCTCAGGCCGTTCGCGTTCACCACGCACTTCACGAAGAAGGCCCACTCCGGCACCAGGTTCTCCGCGCTCTCCGACAGCAGCATGTGCTTCAGGTACACGCGGTGCTTCTGTTTGGCGTTGAAGTGCGGCGACGCCGGCAGCACGAACGCCACCCCGTCCACGTCGCCGGCCTCCGAGCGCAGCGGAATCACATCCAGGAAGTCCGTGCCGAACACCTCGCGCCCGTACGCGAGCAGCGCCTGCCGCCTGTCCCCGGGCGTCTCGTACAGGCGGCGCCAGGGCGGGCCGTCCGCGTTGAGGTGCTCCGTCACTCCGTCCACCGTGAGCCGGACCGGGAAGGGCAACAGGCCGCCGTAGTGGCGCGCGAGCTGGCGCACCCGCTCCGGCGTGAACCACTCCGTCATGTCCGGACGGGCCACCAGGTAGACGTGCGTGCCGGGGGCGTCCAGCGGATGCTCGGAGACGCGCACGTCGTAGGTGCCGTCGTGCCGGCCTCGCCACTCCAGCGTGCGCCCATCCCCCTTCGCGGAGCGCGTGACCACCAACAGCTCGTCACACACCATGAAGCACGACAGCAGGCCGATGCCGAACTGGCCGATGAAGTCGTTTCTCCGCGCCTCCAGCAGCTCCCGCTTGGAGGACTCGCCGATGGTGGCGAGGAAGCGGTGGATCTCCTCCTCGGTGAGCCCCACGCCCTCGTCGGTGAAGAGCAGGGTGGGGGGCCCGCCGTCCTGCTTCTCCCGCAGCTCCAGTCCCACCGAACCGGACGCGCTTGCGTCCAGCTGTTGCCGGGCGCGCAGCGCGTCCGTGGCGTTCTGGAGCAGCTCCCGCACGTACACCCCGGGCGAGCTGTACAGGTGGTGGGACAGGAGGTCGATGACCCCGCGGAGGCTGACTTGGAATCGATGGTCCACGCTGGAATCGAGCGTAGCGCGCACCATCGCCCCCGGGGGCTTCAATCCCGAGGCCATGCGTGCGTCCCCGGCGCCCGTGTGGTTCTGTCCTCCTGACGGCAACCGGACGCACCAGCCCCCTCCCGCTCCCTCGGAGGGTGCTATGCGGCGCCTGGAACGTGCGGCGCCCTCGGGCGGCACGGCGACATGTCGTCTCTTTCCTCCCTCCTGGAGCAGACAACGATGCGGACGAACCTGAAGGCAGTGGTGGTGGGCGCGGTGCTGGGTGTGACGGGCGTGGCGTTCGCGCAGGGCACGCCGGCGGCTCCGGCGTCCCCCAAGGCGGCGGCGGCGACCTCCAAGGCGGCACCCGCCAAGGGTCCGGTGGGCCCCAAGACGGCGACGGGCGCCGAGGCGGCCAGCGGCAAGACGGAGGTGACGTGGTGGGGCCACGCCGCCTTCGTGGTGAAGACGCCGGGCGGCGCGGTGCTGGCGTTCGACCCCTGGCTCACCAACCCGAAGGCCCCCCAGGGCGCGACCTGGCCGGAGGCGGTGGACGCCATCCTCGTCTCCCACGGCCACTTCGACCACGTGGGCGAGACGAAGGCCCTGGCCCAGAAGACGAACGCGAAGGTGTACGGCTCCTTCGAGCTCATCTCGCTGCTCGGCCTGCCGGAAGCGCAGAGCATGGGCGGCAACGTCGGCGGCACCTTCCAGGTGAAGGACGCCACCATCCACTTCGTGGAGGCGGTGCACTCCAGCAGCTACCAGGCGGACCCCAAGAGCCCGTCGCACTACGCCGGCGCGCCCATGGGCTTCGTGGTGGAGATCGCCAACGGCCCCACGCTGTACCACTCGGGTGACACCGGGCCCTTCCAGTCCATGGCCCTCATCGCCGAGCAGTTCAAGCCCACCGTGGCCCTGCTCCCCATCGGCGGTCACTTCACGATGGGCCCCAACGAGGCGGCCCTCGCCGCGAGGCTGCTCAAGGTGAAGACCGTGGTGCCCATGCACTACGGCACCTTCCCCGCCCTCACCGGCACCCCGGACGCGCTCACCGCCGCGTTGAAGAAGGCCAAGGGGACCACCAAGGTGCTCCCCCTGGAGCCCGGCAAGGCCACCCCCCTGTAGTCCTCCCGCCTTCACCCTCCGCGCCCGCCCGCCGGCTTCCGGTGGCCGGGCGCGGCCTTTTTTCCACCAGGGCCTGCTTTCGTTGGGCGACGCGCGGCGCCGACCGGGGTCGGGTGGCATCCCGAAGGGGACTGGGTTATTCCCGGCCTCATCGCGCACCGGAGGGGTCCGGGCGGCGCGTCTCGTGGGGTGTACCGGTGTCGGTGCTGGTTTTCGGACGGGGGACCTGGCTGGCCGCGCTCCTGACGGACGTGGTCGCCGCCCATGCGCTCGCGCCCACGCCGGAGCTGACTCCCTCCCTGCCCCCCGCCACGACGATGTCCGGCCGTGCCCGGGGCCGCGCCTTCCTGCGCCGCACGCTCCGGGCCTCGGGGCTCGTCTATGGCACCCCCGTGCCGCTGCCCTCGCCGGTGGATGGCGGGGAGCCCTTCGATGCCCCGGCGCGCGCCACCGAGGACGCGCTGTTCCACGCGGTGGTGCGCACGCTGGCGCGCATGGCGCTGGACCTGGCGCGGGTGATGGAGGCGCCGGAGGCCCCTCGGATGGAGCAGCTGCTGGTGCTCTTCGCGGTGCTCGCCGGGGAGCTGGACCTGGCGCTGGCGCTGGACGCGCGGCTGGCGGCGGGGCTGCCGGTGCCCCGGCGCATGGTGGGGCGGGTGGAGGACGCGCTCGACAAGCGGGCGCCGTCGCTGGCCGGGGACCCGGTGTACGGGTTGGTGTTGCACAACGGCGCCCAGTACGCGGACGCGCAGCTGTTCTTCCGGCAGGCCATCGACCTGTTCTCCAGCGGGCGGCTGTCGCGCGTGGGGGCGGAGCGGCGGCTGGACTTCGCGGCGCGGCAGAAGGCGCTGCTGGTGGATGTCCTCACCGGGCTCGCGTGCGTGGACCGTGAACCGGGCCCCCCCGCGCGCCGCGCCATCCTCCGGCAGGTGGAGGGGCTGCGCCTGCCGCACGCGCTGGAGGGCGAGGTGAAGGCCGCGGTGCGCCAGTCCTTCGAGCGCAAGCGCGACGTGCGGGACGTGGTGCGCCAGGTGCGCAGCGTGGACATGCGCCACCTGCTGCTGGAGCAGACGCTGCTGGCGGCGCTGGTGGACGGGCAGCGGACGCGGCGGGAGCGGCTCTTCATCGACAAGCTGGCGCGCGCGCTGCACGTGCCCCAGACGGAGCTGCGACGTCTGGAATTGGAGATGGCGGAGTTCTACGCGCGCAACCGCTCGCTGGTGGATGTCTTCACCGTGTCGGACGCGGCGGGCGCCATGGGCGAGGACCTCATCTCCGGCATGCAGGAGACGGTGGAGAAGAACTTCCACCGGCTGATGCAGGAGGCGCGCGAGACGGGCGACCTGGCGGTGCTGCTCACCAAGGCGGCGCGACGCCAGAAGCTCAGCGACGACGAGCGCCAGCGCATGCGCGCCCAGCTCATCGACGTGGCGAAGGCCATCCCCGCGCTCGCCATCTTCGCCGCGCCCGGAGGCATCCTGCTGCTGGCGGCCCTGGCCAAGCTGCTGCCCTTCAGCCTGCTGCCCAGCGCCTTCCAGGACGAGCCCGCCGCCGTGGACACCGACGGCGAGGACACCGCGGAGCGCGAGGCGGGGTGACCCTCCGCGCCGCTACCAGTCGATGATGACCAGCTCGGGCGTCGGCTTGGAGGTGTCCAGCAACACGTTGCCGATGTTCAGGTCGAACCCCGCGGGCGTGATGGGCTTGTTGGGCGCCTCGCGCGTGGTGAGCGGCTTGCCGGAGCGGGCCGCGTAGTCCTTGAACAGCGCGTCGTTGTAGCGGTCCTTGAGGCCCTGGATTTGCGCGTCCAACTTCTCGCGCACGGCGGGCGGCAGCGTGTCGCGTACCTCCGCGTAGGGCTGGGCCTTCACCTTCTCCTGCACGACGATGCCCCGGCTGAGCAGCGCCGGGTCGCGGTCGATCGTCGCCACGCGCACGCCGCTGTCCTTGAGGAAGGACTCCAGCGCCAGCTCGCGCTGCAGGAGGTAGGGGACCTGCGTGTTGTAGTCGGGGATCTTGCCCTTGCTGTAGATCTTGATGACCTTGTCCGGGAACGCCGGGTGCTCCAGCACGATGCGCGAGTTGCCTTCCGCGATCTGCGCGGAGCCGGACGTCTTGATTCCCTTCTCCTTCAGGTACTCGGTGAAGCGCCCCACGGGGCCCAGCTCCGACGGGGTGAAGCGCAGCTCCGGGTACTCCAGCGTGCGGTCCGCGATGGGCACCTTCGCCCCGTCCAGCACCACGCCCTCCTTCGTCTCCCGCAGGGCCACCTTCTTCGAGGGCTCCAGCGGCTTCGTAGTGGTGGTGGGCTCCTGCGGCTTCGTGGTCGTGGTCGGCTTCGTGGTCTGCGTCGTCGGCGTCGTCGTCTCGGTGTTCCGGAGGCGCGCCGTCTCCGCGTCCAGCCGCACCTTCGCCGCCGCGAAGTTGTTGGCCTTCACCGCCAACTCCTTGCGGCCCGCGTCGTTGAGCCGGTACTGGTAGCGCGAGATGGCGAGCGCCGTGTCCGCGTCCACCTGGGACGTGAGCTTCGCGGGCTGCTGCTTCAGCGCCTGCTGCACCCGGGGGTTGTCCGGGCTCACCTCGACGAACTCCACGCGCTTCTTGCCTTTCGCCTCCGGGACGACGACGGCGGCGTACAGGCGCGACTCCTGGTCCGCGGACATCGTCTTGTAGATGGGGCCTTCAATCGTGGCGCCCTTCTGGTTGACGACGGCCGTGTCCATGTCCCGCGAGGGCCGGGACGGCATCAGCAGGCCCGTCAGCGCGCCGGTCCACACGGCGCGCCGGAAGGCGGCGTCGGTGAGCTGCTCGGACACCTTGCGCTGGTCGGCCTCCGACAGCGGCTTGCCATCCTTGCCCAGGTACTGCTGCATCAGGGCCGGCCCCATCGCGGTGGCGACCTCCTGCGTGGCGCCCGCCACCGAGGAGATGCCCCGGTCCATCACCTCCTGCACCACGAACTGCTTGAGGGTCGAGTCCACCAGCTTGGGGGCCACCCTGCTGACGGTCCCCTCCAAGGACTGGGCCGCGCCGCCCAGGAGCGGACCCGTCACGATGGAGAGCAGGTCGATGGTGAGGTCCTTCATCAGCTCATTTGGAGGGCTGTGGAAGTCCTTCAGCGCCGTGTAGCCCAGCGCGGCGCCCGGGATGGTGGACACCAGGGCCTTGGGGATGCTCGCGACGAACCCCCGGGCCACCTGGCCCGCGATGGTGTCCTCCTTCTCCGCGTAGGTCTTCGACAGCGCGTCGAAGGTGGCGCCGAAGCGCGCGGTCTCCTCGTCGAAGTAGCGCACCGACTCCGGGTCGTTCTTGATGTTCGCGAGCAGGTCGCCCTTCTCGTAGGCCAGCTTCGCCGTCGTCGTGAACATCTCGCCCATCTGGAGGCCGTTCGTGCCCAGTTGGACGAGCTCGCGCATGGCGTCGTACTTGCCGCGCATGAGCGGCCCCAGGATGGGGTGCTGCGACTTGCCCAGCGCCGTGTCCGCGGTCTGTTCGTTCTTCACCCACTCGGCGCCCAGGTTGGCGAACCGGGTGGCCAGGGTGTTGTTGAACGCGTCCCGGTAGTCCTTCACGGAGCCGTAGCCTTCGGCCAGGGCGGAGCGGGCGTCGCGCAGCGCGAGCGAGCCCTCGGAGGACATGGCGTAGGCGAAGAACTCCTGCCCGCCGCGCTTGAACATGCCGGTGACCTGCTGCTTCTCCAGGATGAGCGGCTCGCCCTCCAGGTTGCGGTTGCAGAAGAGCGGCGTGCCATTGAGCTTCAGCTGCTCCATGGCGAGGCGCGTCTCCTCCGCGGAGTAGCCTCCGGCCTTGGCCGCCAGCGTGAAGGCGTTGGCCTGCACGTCGCCCTGGAAGACGTCATCCGCGTTGAGCACGGTCTTGTACGGCCGGCCCGGCGTCGAGCGGAACTCCGCCTCGCGCTGGGCCTCCATCGCCTGGGCCTTGGCGCGCGCCTCGGGCATCGTGGTGCGCAGGCCCTGGTCCCGCCACTCGCACTTCTCCAGCAGCTTCTGGTCCGCGGGGGAGAGGGACACCTTCGGGTCGGAGAGGGCGGAGATCATCCACCGGTCCCCGTCGCGCAGCTCCAGTGACTGGCCCGCCTTCGCCCGGACGCTCAGGCGCGACAGGGCGGCCTCCGCGAGGAAGCGGCGCTCGTCGTTGGCGTTCATCGCCCCCAGCCCGTTGCGCGAGGCATAGGCGCGCCGTGCGTCCAGCAGCTGCGTGAACTCGCGCTGGTTGGCCTCCGAGTCGGACAGCCCCCGGGACTGGATGAACTCCTGGTAGGCCTGCCGCATCCGGGGCGACGTGCGCCCGTCGATGGGCTTCCCCGGCCGGGTGGCGCGCTCCCGGACCCGGGACACCAGCCGCTCGTCGTTGGAGACGGCGAACAGCTCGTCCGCCAGCGCGTGCTCGGGCGTGGGGGCCGCCGTCTTGATGACGAGGACGTCATCGTCGTCCCCGCCTGACTTCACGGGTCGGGTCGTCGTCGGGGTCGCCGGGGTGGTGGACCGGCGGGACCTGTCGGGTTCGAAGCTGTCACGGGTGGGCTTCGTCGTGGGCTTCGTCGTCGTCGTCTTCGTCGTCGGCTTCGTCTCGGGCGCCGTCGGCGTGCGCGAGGTGACCCCGGACGTGCGGGTCCCTGGTACGTCCCGACGTACCCGTGACGACGTGGATGCTGAAACCCCGGCCATCGTGTTGCTCCCCCTTCGGTCCTGGCCCCATCACCAGGAAAAAAGCGGTCGCGCGGGCCTCGCCCCCCAGACGACTCGGGGCCCGCGTGACCTCTTCATCAGGAGAGGAAGCGGGCCCCGGAATTGTTTTGCATTCTTTTTACGGCGCCTTCGTGATGGTGACGCGCAGGTGCTGGGACACGGGCGTGGCGTGCTGGGTCACGGGCACCCGGCGCACGGTGTTGTCGCGGTCCAGGGCCCCTTCCGGCGGGCCCTGGTGCGGGCCCACCGCGACCTCTTCGTCCTGCTCCGTGCCCACGTCCCAGAGGGAGACCTGGGAGGTCACGTCGCCCGTCACCGGCATGCCGTCGGCGTCGAACAGCGCGATGCCCTGCTCATCCGGGCTGAAGACCCAGTCGTTGGACTGGCCGAACATCACCGCGAAGGACAGCCGGTCCGCCGGCAGGGCGTCCACGTCGAACTCGTAGGCGTTCCCCTGCGTGATGGCGCCGGGGGTGGACGCGCCCACGGGCGTGTTGAAGGTGCCGGACGCGCGCACCCCCGCGGGCGGGCTCATGGACACGGCGCTCGACAGCTTGGAGATGTCACCCATCTCCGCGAGGGCCTCCAGGCCCTGGCCCCGGTCCTTCGCGCCCACGGTGAACAGCGGCGCGGCGGCGGTGTGCAGCGCATAGACGCCCGGCGACAGCGGCGTGGCCACGCCACTGAGCGGCGCGAGCACGGCGGTCAGGCCCGCGACATCTCCCATTTCCGCGATGGCCTCCAGGCCCCGGCCCCGGTCCTTCTGGCCTTCGGTGAAGAGGGGCTCGTTGCCGGCGCTCACCGTCCACACCCCTGGCGAGATGCGCACGGGCTTGATGCCCTCGCTGGTGTTCAGGGTGACGCGGTCATCGGACACGTTCTCGATGCGCACGGTGAACTTCCGGGTCGCCGCCTCGTGCGCCAGGTTCACGCGGATCATCGACGCGACCGCGGGCATGTTGAACGTCTGGCCACTGGTGAGCCGGGACGGCGTGCCCAGGCGCCGCACGTTCGGGTTGGGATCCTGTGCGCCGGGGCCGTCCGTGGACGACGCCTGCTTCGGGCCGGTGTGCGGACCCACGCCGGGCTCCTCGTCCACCTCCGTGCCCGCGTCCCAGAGGAGCACCTGCGAGGTGATGTCGCCCGACAGCGGCTGGCCATTGGAATACAGCGCGATGCCCTTGGGGTCCGTGCCGAAGAACCAGTCGTTGGACTGGCCGAACATGGAGACGAAGGACAGCCGGTGGTTCGTGCCCGCGGTGAAGCTGAACTCGTAGACGTCGCCGGGGGCCAGCGGGCCCGGCGCGGTGCCGCTCAGCTTCGTGTTGAACATGCCGGACTTGAGCTGCTGGAAGGGCGCCACGTTCTCGATGCGCACGCGCAGTCGCGTGGACTCGGTGTCGGAGCCACAGGCGGACAGCGTGAGCAGACCGAGGGCGGCAAGGGAGGCAGCGCCTCCGCGAAGGGAGCGGTTGAACATGGTGGGTTTCTCCAGGGTCTCGCGGCAGCGCGAGGCGTCACGGGCTTGCCCTCACTACGCACTCCTGGAGGGGGAGGTTACAACCTGTCCGGCCCGTAAGCGCGGCGGCAGGAGCGGCGCCAGGAAGGACTCCAGCGCCTCGCGGCTCCCGGTGCGGGAGACATGGCCCACGTATCCATCCGGACGCACCAGCACCAGCGCGCCCGTGCGGACGTCATAGGCCCGGTGCGCGTGTCCACCCGCGTCGAGCAGGGCGCCCACGTCGCGTGAGTGGCCCCCTGTTCGGACGTGGAAGGTCTGCACGGCGTCACCGAAGCGCGAGCGGGCCCACGCGGGCGCGTCCTCGTGCTGCGGCCCGAAGGCGAGCAGCGTCCAGTGCGGGCCGCGAAAGGCATTGAACAGGCGCGAAGGGCGGCCCATGGCATCCACGCACGGTGCATCCGGGGCCCGGTCTCCCGCGCGCAGCCGCGACGTGTCGCCCTCCGACTGAAGCGCGAGCGGCCCGCCGCGATAGTGCAATCCCAGTTGCTGCGTCTCCGCCCCGCGCCGCTGCGGACGCATGCCGCCCTGGCGCAGCTTCTGGTGGAGTTGCCGTGTCAGCCCGAGCACGCTGGCGGCGATGGGCAGCCGCTCCGCCTCGTAGGTGTCGAGCAGGGCGGGCGCCGCGCCTTCGAGGACGTGGCCCAGCTTCCAGCCCAGGTTGTACGCGTCCTGGACGCCGGTGTTGAGGCCCTGGCCACCGGCAGGAGGATGGACGTGCGCGGCGTCGCCCGCGAGCAGGACGCGGCCCACGCGGTATCTGTCCACCATGCGCACGTTGGGGCGGAACAAGGACAGCCAGCTCGCGTCGTGCAGTCGAAGCTTCGCCCCGGGACGGGCCGCGTCCTGGAGGCGCTGGTGGAGCGCGGCCTCGGTGAGCTCCGGGACGGGCGTGCCGGGCTTCACGTTGAGGACGAGCTGGAAGCGGTCCGTGCCGGGCAGGGGACAGAGGGCCACGGCGCCACCCTTCGCGAAGGGCCACACGTGCCAGTGGTCGCGGTCCAGTCCGTCCACGCGCACGTCGCCCACGACCATGCGCTCCGCCTCGTGCGTCTCGCCATGGAAGCCCACGCCCAGCGCCTTGCGCACGCGGCTGTGGCCTCCGTCGCAGCCGACGAGGTACTCCGCGCGCACGACTTCCGGAGCGCCGTCGCGGGTGAGGGTGGCGGTGACGCCGCGGTCGTCCTGGGTGAAGTCGGTGAGCGCGGTGCCGGACTCCACCGAGTGGCCGAGTGATTTCAGCCGGTCGCGCAGGATGCCCTCGGTGCGTGCCTGCGGCACGAGCCAGGTGCTGGGGTAGGGCACGTCCGGCGTCGCGGTCCCCTGCGGCACCAGCGTCCAGTGTCCCACGACAAAGCGGCGCCAGTGGATGCGGAGGCGGGGATAGGCATTGCCGGCTGCGAGCACGGCGTCGAGCACGCCCAGGTCCTCCAGCACCTCCAGCGTGCGTGGCTGGAGCCCCTTGCCGCGCGAGCCCACGAAGGGGCCGGGCGCCGCGTCCACGATGCGCAGGGAGACACCCCGGCGCGCGAGGTCGCAGGCGAGCGTGAGGCCCGTGGGGCCCGCACCGACAATCAGCACCTGTGGTGTTGCGCGAGTCATGGCTGTCTCCTGGGAAGCGATGGAGACGAGAATGTAAGGAAGTGCTTATGTTGTCAGCTTGCGTTCCCGCCCCAGGAGTCCGGCATGCCGCGCGCGAAGCTTTCCCCTCGGAAGACGCCCCTTCAGGAGCGCTCGCGCGCGACGGTGGACGCGCTGGTGCAGGCGACGGCTGACATTCTGGTCCGCGACGGGTACGCGAAGCTGACGACCAACCGCATCGCGGAGCGCGCGGGCGTCAACGTGGCCTCGCTGTACCAGTTCTTCCCTGGCAAGGAGGCGCTGGTCGCGGAGGTGTCGCGCCGGCACGTGAAGGAGCAGCGCAAGGCCGCGGCGGAGGTGCTGACGACGCGGACGTTCGCGAACCTGGAGGACCTCATCCGCACGCTGGTCGCGCTGGGGTTCGCGGCCCACGCGGTGAACCCGAAGCTGCACCACGCGCTGACGGAGGAGCTGCCCGCGCGCCGCTCCCGACAGGGGAGCCCGGAGGACGCGCCGATGCTGGAGGCGTTCCGCAAGTTCTCCACCGATGTCCCGGACCCGGAGCTGGCCCTGTGGATCATCGACACCGTGTCCCACGCGGTCATCCATCGCGCGGTGGTGGAGCGCCCCGAGGCCCTGACCCAGGGGACGCTCCAGGAGGAGCTGGTGACGCTCCTCCTGCGCTACGTGAAGCGGAAGTGACGCGGTAAGGCTCAGCGGCCCGACGCCTGCGCGTCCACGGCGGCCAGCTCGTCCTTGCCGAGCTTCACCTCCGCGCCCGCGAGGTTCTCCTCCAGGTGCTTCACGGAGGACGTGCCCGGGATGGGCAGCATCACCGGCGAGCGCGCCAGCAGCCACGAGAGGGCAATCTGCGAGGGCGCGGCGTTGTGCTTCTTCGCCACCGCGTCCAGCGTGCTGCCCGGCTTCGCCAGCCCACCCGTCGCCAGGGGGAACCAGGGGATGAAGCCCAGGTTCTCCTTCTCGCAGTAGTCCAACACCTTCTCGTGCACGCGGTCGGTCAGGTTGTAACGGTTCTGCACCGACACCACGTCCACCACCTTGCGCGCCCGCTCAATCTCCGCCACCGACACTTCCGACAGGCCAATGTGGCGGATCTTCCCTTCCTTCTGGAGCGCCTTCAGCTCGCCCAACGACTCCTCCACCGGCACCTTCGGGTCGATGCGGTGCAGCTGGTACAGGTCGATGCGCTCCAGCTTCAGCCGGCGCAGCGACATCTCCAGCTGCTGGCGCAGGTACTTCGGCGCGCCCACCGGGTGCCACTCGTTGGGGCCCGTACGCACGAGGCCCGCCTTCGTCGCCACCACCACGCCCTTCGCGTAGGGGTGCAGGGCCTCCGCGATGATCTCCTCGCTGACGTAGGGCCCGTAGGAGTCCGCGGTGTCGATGAAGTCCACGCCCAGCTCCAGCGCGCGGCGCAGCACGCGCACCGCCTCCGCGCGGTCCTTGGGCGGGCCCCAGACGCCGGGGCCGGTGAGCTGCATGGCGCCATAGCCCAGGCGGTGGACGGGCAGGTCACCGCCCAGCTTGAAGGTGCCGCTCTTCTCCACGGGACGCGTTGAGGTGCCGCTCATGGGTCTTCCTCCTGGAAGTGCTTCAAGAGACGTGGGTGTGAATCGGAACCGTCAGGGCGTGCGGTAGCGGCCGGCGAGCTGGTGGCTCGCACCGCGCAACATCCCCAGCTCCGCCTGCTCCAGGGCCGCGAACGCCTCCGCGGCCTCCAGCCCGGGGACGCAGACCGTCTCGCCGCGCTCCAGCGCCACGAGCGAGGCGGTGACGACGTCCTCCGGCGACATCGTGCCGGCATAGCCGCCGTTGAACTCGGTGGCCGTCATCCCCGGGCAGACGACCTGCGCGCGCACCGGCGTGCCCTTGAGCTCGCCCGCGAGCGTGCGGGTGAAGTGGACGAGGAACGCCTTCGCGCCCGCGTACGTGGCCCGGTGGGGGAGGGGAACCGGCGGCAGTGAACCGGAGAAGGCCAACAGGGAGGCGACGTTGATCACCGCGCCCCGCCCGCGCTCCAGCATGCCGGGCAGCGCCGCGCGGGTGGCCAGCATGGGCGCCAGGATGTGCAGGTGCGCCAGCCCCTCCAGCGCCGAGGGCTCCACCTGCGCGAAGGGCCCATAGCCCCCCACGCCCGCGTTGTTGATGACCAGGGAGATGTCCCCGCCCGCCGCGCGCGCGGCCACCCGGTGGATGTCTCCGTCCGCCGTGAGGTCCGCCCGCAGCACCTCCGCGCGGATGCCGTGCGCCGCCGTCAGCTCCGCCGCCTGCGCCTTGAGCCGCTCCTCGCGCCGCGCGACGAGGACCAGGTCATACCCGAGCGCCGCGAGCCGCCGCGCGTACACCGCGCCAATTCCCGCGGACGTGCCCGTCACCAGTGCCGTACCTCGACTGCCTGCCATGTCTGCTCCCTGCCAGAGGGGAAAAGGGGCGCCGTGCCGCGATGAATGCTGGAGATGGCGACCCCCACCGCGAAGCGCACCGGCCCTCACGAGGCCACGGGGCCGCCCCCCTGCCCGCCAGGTAACGGCGGCATACCGCCCGCGCAACCCGGTCGTGCCTCAGCCGAGCGCCTGGGCCTTCTGGGGCACGTCGTGGAACTGCTGGCGGAAGAGGTCCGCGTAGACGCCCCCGCGCGCGAGCAGCTCCTCGTGCGTGCCGCGCTCCACGACGGCGCCCTGCTCCAGCACCAGGATGAGGTCCGCGTGGCGGATGGTGTTGAGCCGGTGCGCGATGACGATGCTCGTCCTGCCCGACAGCAACCGGCCGAGCGCCAGCTGGATGAGCGCCTCCGTGCGCGTGTCGATGTTCGCCGTCGCCTCGTCGAGGATGAGCACGCGGGGCTCCGCGATGACCGCTCTCGCGAACGCGAGCAGCTGCCGCTGGCCCTGGCTGAGCGTGGCGCCACCCTCGCCCATGACGGTGTCGTAGCCCTGGGGCAGCCGCAGGATGAAGTCGTGCGCGTGCACCGCCTTCGCCGCGGCCTCCACGTCCTCGCGGGTGGCGCCGGGCTTCCCGTAGGCGATGTTGTCCGCCACCTTGCCGCTGAAGAGGAACGGCTCCTGGAGCACCATCGCCATCTGGCGGCGGAGGCTTCCGCGCGTCACCTGCCGCACGTCCTCGCCATCGATGCGCACCGTGCCCGCCGTCACGTCGTAGAAGCGCGGGACGAGGCTGGCCACCGTCGTCTTGCCCGCGCCGGTGTGGCCCACCAGCGCCAGCGTCTGGCCGGGCTCCAGGCGGAAGGACACGTCGCGCAGCACGGGCCGCGCGGGGTCGTAGCCGAAGGACACCCCTTCGAACACCACCTGGCCCTTCAGCGGCCCCAGCTCCACCGCGCCGGGCACGTCCGGCGGCTCCGGCGCCTCGTCGAGGATGGCGTAGATGCGCTCCGCCCCCGCGAGCGCCGCCTGCATCAGCGTGGCCACCGACGCGGCCATCTGCACCGGCCGGAAGAACTGCGCCACGTAGATGAGGAACGCGGCCACGCCTCCCACGGTGAGCTCGCCCGCCAGCACCAGGGTGCCGCCGTAGCCAATCACCAGCGCGACGGACAGCGTGGACAGCAGGTCGATGGCCGGCGAGAACGCGGAGGTGATGCCCACCGCCGCCACGTTCGCGTCGCGGTTGGCCGCGTTGCGGTCGCGGAAGCGCTCGATGTTCTTCTCCGTGCGGTTGAATGCCTGCGCCTGCCGCACGCCCCCGATCTCCTCCTGGAGGTTGGCCGTCACGTCACCCACCGTCTGGCGCGTCTTGCGGTAGGCATTGCGCGCCCGCGACGCGAAGAACCAGGTGGTGAAGACGATGGCCGGGATGATGGAGAAGCACGCCAGCGCCAGCCGCGCGTTGAACGCCAGCATCGCGGCGAGCACGCCCACGAGCCCCAGCAGCGACCCCAACAGCTGCGTCAGCCCCTGCGCGAAGAGCTGGCTGAGCGTGTCCACGTCGCTGAGCAGGCGGCTCATCAGGTCGCCCAGGGGCCGGCGGTCGAACCACGCGAGCGGCAGGTGCTGGAGCCGCTCGAAGAGCCGCTTGCGCAGGTCCGCCAGCACATGCTGCCCGGCATGGCCCACCCGCCGCGTCTGCGCGCGCTGCGCCAGCGCGCCCACCACGTAGACGACGGACAGCGCCGCGAGCGTCAGGGCGAGCCCGCGTCCGTCCCCCGCGCCGATGTCGTGGTCGATGGCCCGGCTCACCAGGTACGGCCCCACCGCCTGGCACGCCGCGCCCACCAGGATGAAGCCCAGCGCCACGCCCAGCATGCGCGCGTGCGGACGCAGTTCGCCCAGCAGCCGCCGCAGCACCTGGCCGCGCCGCTCCGCCCGCCCGGCCTCCAGCTCCGCCAGCGCTTCGATGCCGCCGGGCCGCCTCATGCCGCTCCCTCCTGGCGCGCGGGTTGGAGCTGCGACCCGAGGATGTCGTTGTACAGCTCGCTCGTCGCCTTCAGCTCCTCGTGCCGGCCCTGCGCCGCGATGCGCCCCTCGTCCAGCACGAGGATGAGGTCCGCGTCCCGCACGGTGCTGATGCGCTGGGCGATGACCAGCGCCGTCCTGCGCTTGTCCCGCATCAGCGTGTCCAGCGCGCCCTGGATGGCTTCTTCCGTCCGCGCGTCCACCGCCGACGTGCTGTCGTCCAGGATGAGCAGGCGCGGGTCGGTGAGCAGCGCCCGCGCGATGGCCAGCCGCTGGCGCTGACCGCCCGACAGCCCCACGCCCCGCTCACCCACCACCGTGTCGTAGCCCTGCGGCAGCTCGCGGATGAACTGCGCCGCCTGCGCCGCCTGCGCCGCCGCCTCCACCTGCGCCTGGGTCGCGTCCGGGTGCCCGTAGGCGATGTTGTCGCGCACCGTGCCGGAGAACAGCAGCGCGTCCTGCAGCACGACGCCCAGCTGCGAGCGCAGGCTCGCCAGCGTCACGTCCCGCACGTCGTGCCCGTCCAGCAGCACCGCGCCCCCGGTGACGTCGTAGAAGCGCGGCAGCAGGTTGATGAGCGTGCTCTTGCCGGAGCCCGTGGTGCCCAGCACCGCCACCAATTGCCCGGGCTCCAGCGTCACGCTCACGCCGCGGAGGATCTCCCGCTCGCTGCCCGCGTAGCGGAAGCGCACATCGCGCAATTCGATGCGGCCCTGCAAGGGCGGCAGCGGCACGGCGCCCGGGCGGTCCGTCACCTCCACCGCCGTGTCGAGCAGTTCGAAGACGCGCAGCGCGGAGGCGCTCGCCCGCGCCATGCCGGCCGCGAGGAAGCCCAGCGTCATCAGCGGCATCAGCAGGAAGGCCAGGTAGCTGTTGAAGGCCACCAGCTCCCCCAGCGAGAGCTGCTGGTGGAAGATGCGCCAGCCGCCCACGCCCACCACCACCAGCGTCCCCATGTTGGCGAAGAAGCTGACGAAGGGGAAGTTGTTGGACAGGACCCCCACCAGCCGCAGGTTCTGCGTGCGCAGCTGCTCGTTCGTCCGGCCATAGCGCTCCAGCTCCCGCGCCTCGCCGGAGAAGGAGCGCACCACGCGCAGCCCGCGCAGGTCCTCCTGGAGCGTGGTGTTGAGCGTGCCCAGCAGCGCCTGCAACTGGCCGAACAGGGGCCGCATCTGCTTCGAGAACGAGCGCAGCACCAGGAGGATGGGGGCGACGGACGCGATGGCCGCCAGGGCCAGCACCGGGTCCAACCACAAGAGCAGCCCCGTGCAGCCCACGAGCATCGCCGCCGCCGCCGCGAACTGCACCACGCCGCTGCCCACGAAGGCGCGCACCGCCTCCACGTCGCTGGTGAGCCGCGTGAGCAATTGCCCCGTCTGCGCCTGGTCGTAGTAGCTGAAGGACAGCCGCTGGATGCGCGCGAAGAGCGCGTCGCGCAGGTCGAACGCCACGCCCTGCGACGCGCTCTTCGCGCGCATCCAGCGGCTGTCCTTCAGCTACTACGACCAGGCGCAGACGGGGCAATTGCTCACGCGGCTCACCAGCGACGTGG
>NZ_RAWG01000560.1 GCF_003611735.1 Corallococcus sicarius
GGCCGCATCGACCACCAGGTGAAGCTGCGCGGCTTCCGCATCGAGCTGGGGGAGATTGAGTCCTCGCTCAGCACGCACCCCGACGTGCGCGAAACCGTGGTCATCGTGCGCGAGGACGTGCCCGGCGACCAACGCCTCGTGGCCTACGTCGTCCCCGCCACCGTGGAGGCCGGCGTCCTGCGCGAGCACCTGCGCCAGCGGCTGCCCGAGTACATGGTGCCGTCCGCCTTCGTCGGCCTGGACGCCCTGCCCCTCACCACCAATGGGAAGGTGGACCGCCGCGAGCTCCCCGCCCCCACGCTCGCCCCGTCGGCCTCCGAGGACGACGCCCCGCTGTCTCCCCTCCAGGAGCAGTTGGCGGCGCTGTTCCGCGAAGTGCTGCGCGTGGAACGCGTGGGCCTGCACGACGACTTCTTCGACCTGGGTGGGCACTCGCTGCTGGCCACGCAGCTCGTCACCCGGGTCGCCGCGCGGTTCGGCGTGGACCTGCCCCTGCGCACGCTGTTCGAGGCGCCCACGCTGGCGCTGCTCTCCGAGCGCATCCAGGCGCTGCCTTCGCGTGCCGTCACGCCTCCGATTCCCACCGTGCCTCGGGACGGCGACCTGCCCCTGTCATTCGCGCAGCAGCGCATGTGGTTCCTGGAGCAGTTGGAGCCGGGACAGGCGCTCTACAACATCCCCCTGGCGCTGCGGCTTACCGGCGCGCTGGACGTGGACGTGCTGCGCCGCACCTTCGCGGAAATCGTTCGCCGGCACGAACCGCTGCGCACCACATTCCTGGAGCGTGACGGCCAGCCGCTCCAGCGCATCCATGCCGCGCCCGCGGAGTGGGCCCTTCCCGTGGAAGTCCTCCCGGAAGGCGCCACGCGCGAGGACACCTTGCGGCGGCGCATGCGGGACGAAGCCGCATGGCCGTTCGACCTGGGCACGGGCCCGTTGTTGCGCACGCGGCTGCTCCGGCTGGGCGCGGAGGAGCACCTCCTGCTGCTGTGCATGCACCACATCGTCTCCGACGGTTGGTCCATGGGCGTGCTGGTACACGAGGTGGGCAGCCTCTACGCGGCGTTCGCGGAAGGCCGTCCGTCACCGCTGCCGGCGCTGGAGGTGCAGGCCGCGGACTTCGCCGTGTGGCAGCGACAGGAGGGCCACTCCGAAGGCGTGCAGGCCCACCTGGACGCGCTTCGCGAGTCCCTCAAGGACCTGCCGTCGCTGACGCTGCCTTCCGAGCACGGCCTGCCCACGACTCGGACCCTGCGCGGCGCGAGCCACGTCTTCACGCTGCCCGCCTCGCTGGTGCGCTCGCTGGAGCAGGTGGCTCGGGAGCGGAACGCCACGCTCTTCATGGTGCTGCTGGCCGGGTATGAAGCGCTGCTGTCGCGCTACTCCGGGCAGGACGACTTCGCCGTGGGAAGCCCCGTGGCCCACCGCACCCGGCCGGAGCTGGAGCCGCTCATCGGCGTGTTCCTCAACACGCTGGTGCTGCGCGCGCGCCTGGACGGCGACCCCCGCTTCACGGAACTGCTGGACCGCGTGCGCGAGTCCTCGCTGTCCGCGTATGCCCACCAGGACGTGCCCTTCGAGCGACTGGTGGAAGCCCTGGGCGCGGAGCGTGGCGCGGAGCGTGCGTCGCTGTTCCAGGTGATGTTCGCGCTGCACAACGCGCCCGTGCCGCCGCCCTCGCTGCCGGGCGTGCGCGTGGAGCTGCTGCCCACCGCGCCGGACACGTCCCGCTTCGACGTGAGCCTGTCGATGCTGGAGCGCGAGGGCGGGCTGGAGGGGACGCTCGAGTACAGCCTGGACCTCTTCACCTCCGCCACCGCCGCGCGGCTGGCGTCGCAGTTCCGCGTGCTGCTGGAGGCCGTGGCGCGTGACGCGACGGTGCCCGTCAGCCGCCTGCCGTTGATGGACGCGGAGGAGCGCTCCTGGGTGCTGGTGGACTGGAACGACTCCGGCTCCCATCCCTTCGTGGAGGACACCCTCCCCCGCTGCTTCGAGGCCCATGTCCGGCGCGCACCCAACGCCGTGGCCGTGGAGCACGAGGGACGGACGCTCACCTACGGGGCGCTGGATGCGCGGGCGAACCAGCTCGCTCGGCACCTGCTGTCGCTGGGCCTGCGTCCGGAGGGCCGCGTGGGCCTGTGCCTGGAGCGCGGCGTGGACCTCGTGGTGGGCATGCTGGGCGTACTCAAGGCCGGCGGCTGCTACGTGCCGTTGGATCCAACCTACCCCCAGCAGCGCCTGACGTTCATGTTCCAGGACGCGGGCCTGTCCGCGGTGGTGACGGAGCGCTCGCTGCTGCCGTCGCTGCTGGAGCAGTCCTGGCCGACGGTGTGCCTGGACGCGGAACCGGACGTGCTGGAGCGCTACGACACGAGCGCCCCCGTGGCCGCCCCGGTGCTGCCGGGCCAGCTCGCGTACGTGCTCTACACGTCGGGTTCCACCGGGACGCCGAAGGGCGCGGGCGTGGAGCACCGCTCCATCGTCCACCTGGTGCGCGAGACGAACTTCGTGCGCCTGACGCCCGAGGACCGCATCGCGCAGGTGTCCACGCCGTCGTTCGACGCGGCGACGTTCGAGGTCTGGGGCGCACTGCTCAACGGCGCGCGGCTGGTCATCATCCCGCGTGACGTCACGCTGTCGCCGCCGCACCTGGCCCGGAAGCTGCGGGAGGTGGGCGCCACCACCGTGCTGCTCACCACCGCCCTCTTCCACGAGGTGGCGCGCGAGGAGCCCGGCGCGCTGGCGGCCCTGCGCAACGCCTTCTTCGGCGGGGACCGGGCGGATCCGCGCGCCGTGCGCAACGTGCTCGCGGCGGGCCCCAAGGGCCAGCTCGTCAACCTGTACGGCCCCACCGAGGCCACCGTCTGCGCGACCTTCCACGC
>NZ_RAWG01000561.1 GCF_003611735.1 Corallococcus sicarius
GCCGGCCCCCTCCTCCCTGGAGGGGCCGGAGCTGCCGGTGCTGTACGACGACGCGGCGCTCCTCATCATCGCGAAGCCGCCGGGGCTGGTGGTGGAGCCGGAGGGCCGCGCGGCCTCCGTGGTGGGGCTGCTCGCGGCGCGCTGCCCGCCGTTCGACGTGGAGGGCGTGGCGCAGCCGGGCGTGGTGCACCGGTTGGACCGGGAGACGAGCGGGTGTCTGGCGTTGGCGCGGACGGATGACGCCGTGGCCGCGCTGCTGAAGGCCTTCCAGGAGAAGCGCGTGGACAAGCGCTACCAGACGCTGGTGCTGGGACGGCCGCCGGACACCGGCCGGCTGGAGGGCCCCTACGCGCGCGACCCGAAGGACCCGCGCCGCTTCACCACCCGCGTGCCCTCCGCGCGCCGGGCCGCCCTGACGTTCACGGTGCGCGAGCGCTTCCGCGAGGGGGCCCTGCTGGACATCGATCTGGACACGGGCCGCACGCACCAGATTCGCGTGCAGCTCTCCGAGGCGGGCTTCCCCGTGTTGGGTGATTCCGTCTACGGCACGGAGGCCGCGCGCACGCACCCGGCCGCGCTCGCCGTGGGACGACAGGCATTGCATGCGTGGCGGCTGGAGGTGCCGTCCTCCGCGACGGGGCGTCTGGTGCAGGTGGAGTCTCCGCTGCCGGAAGACTTCCTGCGCGGCGTGGCGCTGCTGCGAGGGTAGGGCGCGCAGGACCCGTGGTGGGGCGGGTGTGACGCATTGCGCCTGTCTCAATCCAATCCATCAGGTCATGCAGGGGCAGGTGCGCTGGAGCAGGACTGGCATTGCCCCCACCCGGAAACCACAGCCATGGGTAGGGGCCGCATCCGGGAAGGGATGAAGGCAGGCAGGCCGGCGATCTGGCTGAGAATTCCGTTTAAGCGGTAGCCGTCCAGTCCCATTGTGCTCGTGTTACTGTTTTGATACTCTCACTTTCTCAAGTTCATCCTCTTTCGCGGAGGTCGGCCCACCTCCGTGGCAATGGCTCACATTGTGAGGACGGGATTCGTGTGTCTGCGTTTCCCGCAGGGTCGCTGTGCCCACCCCCTGTCGCATCGAGCCACCCATGGCCTCCGCCCCCGAGCGGCTGTCGTTGAACTCCCCTCCTGACGTGCCGCTCCTCACGCCGGTTCCCTTGAGTCGGGGAGCCGGACGGTGACGGGCCTGGGGGGCATGACGTCAGAGACAGCCGGTGAATGGGAGAAGGTGCTCGTCATCTTCGCGGCAGAGGCCGAGCGGCTCGTCTCCTCCATGGAAGAGGGCCTCATCGCGCTGGAGGTGTCCCCCGCGGATGACCTGCTCCCGGGCATCCTGCGCGGGGCGCATACGCTGAAGGGCGCCGCGGGGTCGCTCGGCTTCCAGGCCGTGACGGACTACACGCACGGCGTCGAGGACCTCCTCCAGGCGCTGCTCGAGCGGCGCCTCACGGTGAACGAGGAGCGGGTGTCGCTCCTGCTCGGCGCCGTGGACCACCTTCGCGACTTGAGCCAGGCGTCGCTCGCCGGCGTGGATTCGCTGGGCGCGGTCCACAAGTCCCACCTCGCGCTGCTCAAGAGCGCCGCCAGTGCCCACGCTTCCGTGGCGCCAGCCCCCGCGCCCGCGGTGTCGCTCAGCCTTCCGCGACTGCCGGAGGCGCGCGGCGCGACGCGCGGTCGCTCGCGGATGGACCTGGAGCGGTTGGACCGCATCGTCACGCTCACCGCGGAGCTGTCCGTCGCTCGCGGCCGGATGACGCAATTCCTCACGCGCGCGGAAGGGGCCGGCGCCAGCTGGGAGGATGCGCTCGCCCAGCAGCGGGAGATGGACCCCCTCTTCGAGGAGCTCCAGGAAGAGGTGATGAAGGTCCGGATGGTCCCGGTGGGGCCGCTGTTCCGCCAGCACCTGCGCACCGTGCGGGACCTGGCCCGCTCGCAGCAGAAGCTGGCCCTGCTGGAGCTGGAGGGCGAGGACGCGACGCTGGACACCGCGGTGCTGGACGCGCTGCGCGACCCCCTCCTGCACCTCTTGCGCAACGCGCTGGACCACGGCATCGAGTCCCCCGACGAGCGGCGGGCCGCGGGCAAGGAGCCCCGGGGCCTCTTGCGGCTCAAGGCCTACCATGACGCCGGCAGCGTCGTGGTGGAGCTGTCCGACGACGGCCGGGGCATCCAGCGCGAGCGGGTGCGCGAGCGCGCCCGGCAGCGGGGGCTCGTGGCGGCGCCCGAGCGGCTGCGCGACGACGAGCTTCTGCGCCTCATCTTCGAGCCCGGCTTCTCCACCGCGGACGCCGTGACGGAGCTGTCCGGACGCGGCGTGGGCATGGACGTGGTGCGCCGTGACATTGAAGCGCTGCGCGGTTCGGTCTGCGTCCAGAGCCAGGAGGGCAGGGGCACCACGATGACGCTGCGCCTGCCCCTCACGCTCGCCGTCATCCACGGCTTCGCCATGGGCGTGGGCGACCAGGTCTACGTCGTCCCCATCCAGGGCGTGCAGGAGTGCATGGAGGTCCCCGCCGACGAGCGCTCGTCGAGCGCCTCCGGCGTCCTGTCCCTGCGCGGCCAGCCGCTGCCCTACCTGCGGCTGCGCGAAGTCTTCGGGCTGGGCGGTGAGCTGCCGGCCCGGGAGAACGTCGTCGTCCTCAAGCACCCGGATGGCGTCATCGGGCTGGCGGTGGACGAGCTCCATGGCGAAGGCCAGCGCGTCATCCGCCCCCTGGGCAAGCTCTTCCAGGGTGTCCCCGGCATCTCCGGCTCCACCATCCTGGGCGATGGCCGCGTGGGCCTGCTGCTGGACACGCCCACGCTGGTGCGCCGGGCCATCCTCCGCGCCTCCGCGCCCGCCGAAGCCCCCTCTTCCCCGCAGGAC
>NZ_RAWG01000562.1 GCF_003611735.1 Corallococcus sicarius
GCGGGGGAGGCGGAAGGGCTCATGGCTTCTTCTTCTTCTCAGCGGCGGCGCGGCGCTGCTTCTTGGTGGCGCGCGGGAAGGTGACGCTGCCGGCGAAGCGGTCCGCCCCCACCAGCTTGAGGGTCTTCTCCGCGGAGCCGAAGTCCGTCTCGCCCAGGGTGACGCACAGGAGGGCGGTGTCGGCGGCGAGCGCCAGCGGGAGGCTCGCGGGGTGGGTGATGAGCGAGTCGATGACCACGATGACCCGCTCGCCCTGCTCCACGCGGCGGCGCACCTCCAGCACCATGCGCGGCGCGCCCGCGGGTTCGATGCCGGTGGCGTCCACCAGCCGCAGGGGCGGCTCCGGGTAGGGCGAGCCTGCCTCCATCAGCGCCTGGGCCGCGTCCAGCGCGGGCGCGCCGGGATGGGCGGGGATGACGGTGAGGAAGGTCCAGGCGCGGCGGTCGAGCGCGAACCACAGCCGCGACAGCTCTGGCGAGGGCGGGGCGCTCGCGGGCGGGGTCTCCTCGGGAGAGGGCGGGGGGCTCGGGTCGGCGGACATGGCGGGCGCGGACGGTATAACGCATGGAGGCGGCACGACCCAACGACCCGGCTGGGCAGGCAGGCGAAGGAGCGCGCCCAGGGTCTGCTGTCATGCCTGACACCCCGCCCGACTTGCCCGGCTGCCGTGTGGGCGCGGGGAGGGGCGTGTTATGGAAAGCGCGTGCAGAAGATCGGCTACCTGATTCCCGAGTTCCCCGGGCAGACCCACATCTTCTTCTGGCGCGAGCTGCAGGCGTTGCCGGGGAAGGGCGTCTCACCGGAGCTGGTGTCCACCCGCCCGCCGCCCGCGCGCATCATCAGCCACAGCTGGGCCCGCGAGGCCATGGCGCGCACGGAGTACCTGGCGCCGCCGGGGCCGTGGGGCGTGGCCATGGCCGCGCTGGAGGTGGCCCGCGCCATGCCCACGGGGTGGGCGCGGTGTCTGGCGTCCATCGCGAGGGCGGAGGGGCTGGACGCGAAGGGCCGCGCGCAATTGCTGGCGTTCGCGGTGATGGGCGGCCGGCTGGCGTCGCTGGCGCGCGAGCGCGGCTGGACGCACGTGCACGTGCATTCGTGCGCCAACGCCGCGCACGTGGCCATGTTCGCGCACCTGCTGTCGGGGCTCACGTACAGCATGACGCTGCACGGGCCGCTGGATGACTACGGGCCGAACCAGCGGGAGAAGTGGCGGCACTCGAAGTTCGCCTTCGTCATCACGAAGAAGCTGCTGGGGGAAGTGAACCAGGAGCTGGCGGGGAGCCTGCCTGCGCGCATCGAGCTGGCGCCCATGGGCGTGGAGCTGTCGCGCTTCCAGCGCACGGTGCCCTACGAGCCGTGGTCCGGTGAAGGCCCGCTGCGGCTGTTCGCGTGTGGCCGGCTGAACCCGTGCAAGGGGCACGCGGACCTCATCGACGCGGTGGGGATGCTGCGCAAGAAGGGCATCGACGCGCGGCTGTCCATCGCGGGCGAGGACGAGGCGGGCGGCACCACGTACCGCAAGGTGCTGGAGGCGAAGCTCGCGAAGGACGGCCTGCAGGACGCGGTGACGCTCTTGGGCGCGGTGAGCGAGGACGTGGTGAAGGACGGCATCCAGCGCTCGCACCTCTTCGCGCTCGCGAGCCTCCAGGAGCCGCTGGGCGTGGCCATCATGGAGGCCATGGCGATGCGCGCGCCGGTGGTGGTGACGGGCGCGGGCGGCGTGAAGGAGCTGGTGGACGACGGCGTGGACGGCGTGCTCGTGCAGCCGCAGGCCCCCGAGGAGCTGGCCCAGAAGCTGGAGAAGCTGGCGCGCGACCCGGCCGAAGCGGTGCGGCTGGGCGAGGCGGGCCGGCGCAAGGTGGAGCGCCAGTTCAGCAGCGAGCGCAGCGCGGACATGCTCGCGCAGATGCTGGGTGCGTCCGCGTCGTAGCGTGTGCTCCATCCCGAGCCTGGCGGATCCATTCCGTCAGGTCTGGTCAATCACCCCGCGGGGCGGACGTCACCGGAACACGCTCCCGGTGGTGACTGGCTGTCAGCTTGATACATCCTCTGTCGGGTAACACATTGCCCACACGGCGGATGGACAGCCAAAAGACAGCCACCGGATGCATTCAGGACAGCGGCGGTGGAAATCCCGATGTGTGTTGGCTTTTCCAGACACTCCAGGTGAATCCGGGTAATTAGGCTCTGTCCCGCTTGGAAAGTTTTGCCATCATGGGGGTGCACGGACGCCGCTCGGGGGGCACTCCATGGCTGACGAAGAGACGCAGCAGTTCGCAATCATGGTCATCCAGTTCCGTTCGGGGCTCTTGAAGCACGCCCGGCGCATCCTGGGGAACTCGGCGGACGCGGAGGACCTGGTGCAGCACGCGCTGGACGAGGCGTGGCGCGAGCGGCTGCACCGGCAGGGGCCGGAGGCCTTCCGGGCGTGGACGGGGCGGGTCATCAACACGCGGGCCATCAGCCTCTTGCGGCACCACCGCGCGGAGCAGCGCAAGGCGGTGAACGCCGGCTGGGTGACGGTGCTGAGCGATGATCCGGACGAGCAGGACGGCGGCGAGCTCTGGACGTTCATCCAGGAGAAGGACCTGATGGAGGCGGTGAACAGCCTGCCGCCGCAGCAGCGCGAGGTGTTCCACCTGCGCGCCCAGGGCCAATCCTACGTGAGCATTGGCGCCCAGGTGGGGCGCTCCACCGGCACCGTGGGCTGGTGGCTCCACCAGGTGCGCGAGCAGCTGCGGCAGCGGCTGTTGCCCATCGCGGAGGAGCGCCGGCTGTCATTGGGCCGCGGCGCCTGACTCAGCGGCCGGCTTCGACCCGGGCGGTGTTGCGGGGGCCCGCGGGCAGGAGGGGAG
>NZ_RAWG01000563.1 GCF_003611735.1 Corallococcus sicarius
GCGCGTGGGGTCGCCGCCGGGCAGGTTGTCCGGCTCCTCGACCTCCACGAAGAGGTTCTCATCGGTGCGGAAGGCGAGCTGGCCGATGCACTCCTCGGCCTCCGAGCGCAGCTGCCCCACCTTCTGCTGGGCGATCATCACCTTGGTGTACTCGTGCTCGCCGGGCGACGCCTCCTGCTTGCTGATGGCCTCCTGGAGCGACACGTCCGCCTGCTCGGAGATGCGAAGGAGGCCCTTGATCTGCGTGAGCTTCTCGTTGGCGCAGTTGAGCTTCACCACGTCCTTCGTGCGCCGCGCCTCCTCCACCTTCTCCAGCACCTGGCGCAGCGCTTCGCGCATGCCGCCCAGCGCCTGTGTGCTGCGCTCCAGCTTCTGGCTGTCCGGCACGTCGGCGGCCTTGTCCAGCACGGAGGGCGGCGGGCGGACCCGCATGGGGGCCGGTGCCGGGGCCGCGGGCGCTTGCGCGAACGCCATCCCGGTGGTCATCACCACGACGAGCATTCCGACGATGCGCATGTGCGTCACGAGTCCCAGCCCCTTGATTCCCACCCTTCGAGAGTAGGAGCGGGGGGGAGGGGTGTCAACGCAATGCCCCAGGCTGCCTTCCGGCCGGCCCTCACTCCTGCGGCGCGAGGCGGGCGTTGGCTTCCCGGAGCCGCTCGGAGAGGCTGCGCGCGATGTTCACGACGATGAAGGTGAACCCCTCCGCGTGAGCAAGTCGGAAGGTGCGTAAATCCTGTGCGGTGAGCTGGAGCAGCTCCACCTCGCCCAGGGCGCGCACGGTGGCGGAGCGGTGGTCCTTGTCGATGAGGCCCATCTCCCCGAAGAACTCCGGCGGCCCGAGCACGGTGAGGGGCTTCACGGAAGGCGGCTGCCCCCGGCGCACCACCTCCACCTGGCCCCGCACGATGACGAAGAGGCTGTCGCCCAGGTCCCCCTCCTCGAACACCACCTCGCCGTGAGCGTACCGGTACAGCCGGGCCAGCTCCGCCAGCCGCGCCAGCTCCGCCGGGGCGAGCATCTCGAAGAGGGGGGATGTGGCGATGACGGCCAGCTTCTCCATGTGCTCCCCGCGGGTCCGGCGCATCCCGGGTGTCCGGACAACCGAGCCTAATCTCCTGGCGAGAAGATGAACGGGTACGAGACGGGGACGTCGTCACTCGGTTGGAAAGGGAACGTCCAGCTGCGGATGGTGGTGATGATGCAACTGCTGACACCCTCGGAGCCCAGGGTGCTTTCGTCCACTTCGATGTCGCCGGCGCGACCGTTCGGCTTGAGGTTGAAGCGGACCATCACCCTGCCCTTGAGGTTGGGGTCGCGCTTGAGTTCCTTCTCGTAGCAACGCTGGATGGACGCCTTCTTGCCGTAGATGAAGCGCCCCAGGGCCTTGGGGCTGACCTCGGAGCTGTCCACTTCCGGCACCGCGTCTGCCACCTGGGGCACCTTGACGGTCTGCTTGCGGCCGGTGTCCACGGCGCCCACGCCGGTGGTGCCCTTCACGTCGATGCCCGCGGCCTTGCCGCCGGTGTCGCCCTGGATGGTGCCAAGCCCGTTGCCGCCCGAGCCCACCGCGAGCGCGCCGCCGCCGGCCTGCGCGCCCTGGAGCGCCTCCGCCACGTTGGCGCCGCCCACGTCGTTGCTGAGCAGGTTCTCGATGACGCCGCCGCCGCCGCCGCTGGCGCCCAGCACCTTGAGGATGCCGGTGTTGGCCACCCGGGTCGCCAGCTGCTGGCGGCGCTCCTCCGCGGTGGCCGCGGGCGCGGTCGTCGCGGACGCGGTGTCGGGCTTCTTCTCCGTGGGCTTCTTCTCCTCCGGCTTCGCTTCCGGCGTGGAGCCGGTGTCCTTCGGCTGCTCCTTCGCGGGCGGCTGCTGCGGGATGATGGCGCGCACGAAGCGGTCTTCCAGCTGGTCGAGCGGCACCTCCGCCACCACCGGCGTGGGCCGGCTGGCGATGAGCGCGACGCTGGCCACGTAGAGCACGAGCATCGTCGCGAGGATGCCGAAGAAGAGCCGGTCCACGGCGCGCCACGCGCTGCCCTTCAGCTCGGGCGGGAGCGCGGGCTTCGCGTCCGCCGGGGGGGCGGGGACGAAGTGGAAGAAGAGGGTGGCGTCGGTGAGCTCCACCTTGCCGCGGGCGCTCTCCTGCAGGGGCAGGTCGAAGGTGGCGTCCGCGCGGCGGGTGGCGAGCCCCTGCGAGCGCAGCGCGTCGAAGTCCACGTCGGACGAGCCCAGGTTGACGCGGCCCTGCATGTGCTCGTCGATGATGAGGTGGAACTGGTTGGCGCGGTTCTCCAGCACCTTGAAGCGCCCGGGGCGCTCCAACGCGGCGGGCAGGACGATGGTGCTCCGGGCGTCATCGCCGATGGTGACGGAGTCGTGGAGGACGTGGTGCTCCTCGACGATGCGGCCGTCCTGGATGACGCCGACGCGCAGCAACTTGGGGCTGGTTTGGAGGGCCATGGCGCTAGAAGGGGTCCTGATCCACGCTCTGGACCACCTTGGGCACGAAGCTCTCGGTGCGGTTCAGGTCGTCGAAGCTCGGCTTCGATCGGTCGAGAAAATAGAAGGCTTCCGGCTTCTGGATGCGGCCCTCCACGGTGATGGCCTCCAGCTGGATGGCCCTGGGCGCCTTCTTCGTCGTGGGGGGCGCGGCCTCCCCCGCCTTTGGCGCGGGCTTGGGCGCGGGGTCCTCCGCCCGGGACACAGGGGCGGCGACGAACAGCAGGAGCAGGAGGGCGGGGCGCATGGGCGTGGGTCGTCTACCGGGCCTCGCGGGCTTCGCGAGCATCAGGTGGCACCTTAGCCGACGGAGCCGGCTGGGCGGCAGGGGGCCCCGGGGG
>NZ_RAWG01000564.1 GCF_003611735.1 Corallococcus sicarius
CGCGCCGCCCGTGGTCCCCATGGCGCCGCCCCCCGTGGCCGGCGGAGGCGGAGGGGGGCTCGTCGGGCGCGCGGGAGGCACCGGCGGGATGGCCGGGACGATGGACGCGGAGGACAGGGAGACGACCTCGGTGTGCTCGCGCTCCTGTTCGCCGGCCACGGGGGGCGGCGCCATGGGGACCACGGGCGGCGCGGGCCGGGGCCGCAGCTCGCTCGGCTCCATCCGGGGCATGCTCCCCGAGGCGCCCTTCACCGGCGGCCGGGACATGTCCGAGGGGGCGCGCATGTCGCCGGAACCGGAGCCGGACTGGGAGCCCGCCGTCGACGCGCGCGGGTGCGAACCCGTGCCGGGCACGAGCGGCTTGGGGTGGGAGCCCGTGCCGCTGCTGGACGACGGCGCGTACTCCGCGAGCCGGTCCCCCAGGGCCTCCTTGAAGAACTGCGCCACCGACGCGGGCGACGAGGACAGGCGGTGGTGCGCGATGACCGCTTCAATCTCCTCGCGCATCGCCGCGGCGGACGGCGTGCGCCGCGCCGGGTCCTTCACCAGGGCCCGGAGGATGAGGTCGGACACGTCCTGCGGGATGTGCGGCTTGAGCTGCGAGGGCACCGGCGCCGGCTCGCGCACGATGGCCGCGAGCGTGGCCGCGTCATGGTCCCGGCGGAACGGCAGCTGGCCGGTGAGCAGCTCGAAGAGGACGACGCCCAGCGCGAAGACGTCGTTGCGCCAGTCCAGCGGCCGGCCGCTGGCGGCCTCCGGGGACAGGTAGGAGATCTTCCCCTTGATGACGCCCGCCTGCGTGTGCTCCTCGCCCTGCACCTTGGCGATGCCGAAGTCGCTGAGCTTGATGGCGCCGTCCAGCGAGATGAGGACGTTGTGGGGGCTCACGTCGCGGTGCACCACCGGGTGCGCGACGCCGCTCGGGTCCACGTAGCTGTGCGCGTAGTGCAGGCCCGCCGCCACCTCCGCCACGATGCGCAGCGCGTGCTCCAGCGGCAGCGCCATCCCCTTGCGGCGCAGCTCCGTGAGCAGCCGCTTGAGGTCCGGGCCGCGCACGTACTCCATGAGGATGTACGCGACGCCGTCCGTCACGCCCACGTCGAAGGTCTGCACGACGTTGGGGTGCGTGAGGCGGGCATTGGCGCGCGCCTCCGCGAAGAGCATGTCGACGAACTCCGGGTTCTCCGCGAACTGCGCGAGGATCTTCTTCATCACCACGTACTTCTCGAAGCCCTTCGCGCCCTGCTGCTTGGCGAGGAACACCTCCGCCATGCCGCCCTGCCCCAGCCGGCGGATGATCTGCAGCCGCGCGCTCTGGGCGGTGAGGTCCGTGGGGGAGCTGTGCTTCATCGACGCGGGATCGATGTTCGTGGAGCCGAACAGGTACTGGCTGAGCGCGCGCTGCTCCAGCGCCTCGATGTCGTCCTGCACCTTGTCCGTCAACGGCAGGCGCGCCAGCAGCCCCTGGAACTGCGCCAGGGCCGGGGCCCGCGCGGTGCCGCCGCAGATGGGGCACACGCGGTCCAGGTTGCCCTTGGCGCGCAGGACGTCCAGGTACTCGGAGGCCTGGATGCGCTGGTGATACACCTGCCCGCAGTTGCGGCAGTCACACGGCAGCCACAGCGTGGCCAGCTTCACCGGCAGCGTCTTCGCGGAGCGCGCCAGCAGGCCCAGCATGGGCGGGGGCACGCGGCTCAGGAACACCTGGGCGCCCTGCGCCGCGACCTCCAGCACCTGCTCGAAGCGGGGCAGCGCCTCCGGCTCCGCCTTGCTCACATGGCAGCAGTCGAACGCGACGCGCCCCTCCAGGCCCGCCGCCAGCCTTCGCACGTTGAGGTCGCCCTTGAGGACGGACGCCAGCGTGATGAAGGTGATGTCGTCCTGGACGATCTTCAGGTGCGACGCGAGCTCCGAGGACTCCGACGGCGTGCTCGCGCGCAGGTAGCGCAGCACCGCGGGGTCCACCGTGGAGAACTGCTGGCGGCGCGCGAAGTCGAAGAACTCCGTGGGCTCGTCCGCGAACTCCAGCGGCTGGGCGCACACGGGGCAGGTGTGCGCGGGCGCCCCGCCCTGCTCCAGCACCTTCGCCTCGTCCACCAGGTTGACCAGCCGCAGCCGGTCCTCCTTGCAGAAGCGGCAGGTGTACGGCGCCAGCAGGGAGAGCACGCGCGCGACGCCCGCGAAGCCCTCCACCATGTTGAGCTGATCCACCACGATGGGCGGCGCGTTGATGACGTACAGCCCCGCCACACCCTGCGGCGGGTGGCCGACGAACTCAATCCACTTGCGCACGCCGAACGAGCTGATGCGCTCCAGGAGGCCCAGGTCCACCACCAACAGGCCATTGAGGCCCTTGGTGGACGAGGCCAGCGGGAACGTCTCGTCGATGACACCGGCCACCCGGACGTGGAGGAGGTTTCCCACGCGCACGGTGCTGATGCCGGCATTGGAAGTTTGGCTCTCCACCCGCCTTACCCTCGTTCCAGACAGAACAGCAGGGACTTGGGCTGCGCGGCCCTGCGGCGCGCCTCCCCCAGGTCCACGGCGCACGTGAACACTGTTCCGCGCCCCGGGACCACCCGCACCGCCACCGCATCGCTGTGCTCCAGGATGCGGCGCAGGCCCAGGCCCGCC
>NZ_RAWG01000565.1 GCF_003611735.1 Corallococcus sicarius
CCTCGGCACGGGGGGGACGCGGGGCAACGGGGTCGTGTCCGGGGACATTCCCACCACCCCCGGCCGCCGAGCCAGGCCTCCCAGAAGCGGACAGACGGGCGTCAGTGCGCGTTGTCTGAGAACGGCTGCACTTCGGCCTGGAGCGTGTGCTCGTTCTCGAAGCGGGCCGGGCGCAGCAGGCGCGTGGTGAGCACCAGGGCCAGGAAGATGGCGCTGGTGCTGAGCGTCACGAAGCGCAGCCCCACTCGGTCCGCCAGCGCGCCCTGCACCCAGACGCCCAGCGCGTAGCCCGCGCCCAACACCATGCTGTAGAGGCTGCCCATGCGCGCCTGCAACTGGCGCGGCACGCGGTTCTGACAGGACGCGCTCAGGCTGCTCATCAGCACCAGGTAGTTGGCGCCCAGGAAGAAGATGCACACCGCCGCCACCTGCAGCGTGGGCGCCAGCCAGTAGATGCCGGACAGCGCCGCGATGGACGTGGCCGCGTAGCCGCGCAGCTTGCGCTGGCCGAACAGCTCCGCGAGCGTGCCCACGCCCAGCGCCGCCGTCACCGCGCCCGCGCCCTGGCAGGTCACCAGCAGCGACGTCGCCGCCGCGCCCTGGCCCAGCTCGCGGATGGCGAACACCGGCACCAGGCCGATGAAGGGCGCCACCAGCGCCGCCACGAAGAAGGTCGCCGCCAGCACCAGCGAGATGTCCTCGTCGTCGCGCGCCACGGTGATGCCGCGCCGGATGCCCGCCCAGAGCGGCTCGAGCTTCGCGGCCGCGTCCCGCGCCGGCGGCACCACGCGGGAGAGCGCCACCAGCACCGCGAAGAAGGACAGCGTGTTCGCGAACAGCGCCCACGCGGGCCCACCCGCCTGCAACACCACCGCGGCCAGCGTGGGCCCCAGGATGCGCCCCAGGTTGAACTGCGCCGAGTTGAGGCTCGTCGACAGGTGCAGCTCTTCTGGCGGCACCAGCTCCGCGAGGAGCGCGCCGAAGGCCGGGTAGGTGAGCGTGCTCACGCACCCGTTGAGGAAGGAGATGACGCCAATGACAGGCACCGTCAGCTGCCCCCGGAACGCCAGCACCGTCAGCACGCCCGCCAGCGCCGCCTGCAGCACCGCGCCGAAGGCAGCGTAGGCGCGCCGGTCGAAGCGATCCGCCAGCGCTCCACCCACCGGCGACAGGATGACCGCGGGCAGGAACGACAGCGCGACGATGGCGCCCGTGGACTCGGCGCGGCCGGTCGTCTGCGTGACGTAGACGCCCATCGCCACCGTCTCCATCCAGGTGCCGATGTTGGAGACGAGCGCGCCCAGCCACACCGCGAAGTAGCCGGGGTGCTCGAAGGGGCGCAGCGAGGCGAGTCGGGGCAGTCGGTGGGATGAAGGCACGGCGGCTTTTCTCTTAGCGCACGCCGCGCTGCCGCGCCCGGCACGGCGCGGCACCCTTGGGGGCGCAATGAAGCAGAGGGGAGTCCAGGCAGCAGCGCGGCTTCAACGAGCCCTGCCTTCCGCGACAGTGACGCGCGGGGCGGGACGTTCCGGACGGGGCTCGCGCTCCCCACCCTCGGAAGGTGCCGTGGGTGGGGGTGCGGCGTTGTCGGGAAGGGGAGGGACGTGCGCTACGGCGCGGAGCCCGCGGCGGTGATGGGGGCCTGGCGCGGGGAGAGGCGGCCGTCGTCGGCGATGCGGGCGCCCGTGTCGGGGAAGTCCTCGTTGGAGAGCTTGCGCACGAGCGAGACGACGTTGGCGTCGGGGTCTGGCTGCGCGATGCCTTCGCCCACCTGCTTGGTGGGGAGGATGCGGCCGGTGGAGAAGCGGCCCTGGCTGTCCAGCTCCACCTCCAGCACCATGCCCAGGCCCTGCGGACCCTTGAGGTTGAAGCGGCCGTAGGTGGCGAAGTTGCCCATGGAGTAGGCGATGAGCCGGCCCTGGTAGAACTCCATGGCGCGGGCGACGTGCGGGCCGTGGCCGAGCACCAGGTGCGCGCCGGCATCCACCACCGCGTGGGTGAAGACGCGCAGGTCGCCGCGGTCCTCGCCGAAGAACATCTCCCGGCCTTCCGGGACGTGCAGCGCCTTGCCGCCCTCGGCGCCGCCGTGGAAGGAGACGACGACGATGTCGTGCGTGGCGGCCACCTGCTTCACCAGCGCCGTGGCGTTGGGGAGGTTGTTCAGGTGGTTGCACCCGGCCGACGTGTGGAAGGCCACGAGGCCAATTTTCAGTCCGTTGCGCTCCAGCGTGGCCACGCTGCCCGGCGGGCCGCTCCAGGCGATGCCCAACGCGTCGAGGGTGGACTCGGTGGCGCGGCGGCACTCCTCGCCGAAGTCACCGGAGTGGTTGTTCGCGGTGGAGGCCACGTCCACGCCCGCGTCCTTGAGGTACTGGCCGAACGACGTGGGGGAACGGAACGCGTAGCAGTTGGCGGGCGAGCGGCACTTGGTGGTGCGGCCGGTGTCGCACAGCGGGCCTTCCAGGTTGACGAAGGTCAGGTCCGCGTCCTCCAGCAGCGGGCGCACGCTGGCGATGACGCTGCCGCCGCCTTCCGGGGGCAGGTAGCCCTCCGGCACGGTGGTGCCGAGCATCAGGTCGCCGGTGGCGCGGATCCGCACCTTCGCGCCCGGGGGCGGGGGAG
>NZ_RAWG01000566.1 GCF_003611735.1 Corallococcus sicarius
GTGGTGGGGGAAGCGGGGCCCGGAGGCCGGCTCGTCCTCGTGGACTGGGCGGCGGACACCTTCAGCGACGAGTACGGCGCGATGGTGCTGGGCGTGCGCCCGGAGTCAGGCCTCGCGCACCCGACCTACGGCATCGCGCCCACGGGCGGCATCCAGGCGTTCCTCAAGTCGGGGATGAACGGGCCGCCCCAGCTGATTGCCCGGCTGCTGGCGAAGCACGGTATCACCCCGGACGAGGTGACGCTCATCTCGCACCAGGCCACGCGCAAGCTGATGGACCACTGGGCCCAGCAGATCCGCCCGCGCGAGTACCTGGATACCTTCGAGGAGCTGGGCAACATGGTGCACGCGTCGATGCCGGTGACGCTGGCCCGGTTCCAGCGCGAGCTGCGCACGAAGTACCTGGTGCTGGTGGGCCTGGGCATCGGCGCGCACCAGCTCGCGGTGCTGGTCCGCGTCTGACGCGGGCGCGCTACTGGTCGTCGCAGGGCGTGCCCAGCCGGATGCCCGTGTAGACGCCCAGCTCGTTGTAGATGAGCGGCAGGTTCTGCTCCACGGGCACGTTGCGCAGGCTGACCTCCTTGCGCGGGCCCTCGACCCACATGGGCGTCTGCGCGCGGTCGATGACGAGCCGCAGCTCGCCGCGCTTCGTGGTGAAGATCTCCCCTTCGGAGTCCGACACCACGTTGGTCATCTTCTGCGGTTTCATGTCGCCGCGCGGCCCGATGAACACCCGGAAGTTGCGCGAGTCCGAGGACGAGGAGCCCTTGTCCACGTAGTAGTACGTGCCCTTCGAGTCGCGCAGCAGCGCGTGCGGGACGTACTTCTGCGGGTTGGGGGCGTAGGTGGCCTTGCGCAGCAGCTCCCGCGCCTCCGCGCCCGGGAGCATCTCCAGGCGCACCTTGGTTTCGCCACAGCGCAGCGAACAGGTTCGCTCCTTCACGTCCGCGGACAGCTCCGAGTACACGCGCAGGTCGCGGCCCTGGTAGTCGGGGGTGCCGTGCCGGTTGTAGAAGCGCGGGTCCAGGAAGTTCTCTGAGGAGAGGAAGCCCTGGGGACGGGGCACCTCGACGAGCTGCTTCGCGTCGCCGTAGTAGAGCCGGTCCTCCAGGTTCTCCGTGTCCTCGCGGGGGACGGAGACGAAGTAGTGGCCCTTGCCGTCGGTGCACACGGAGGTGGCCTCCAGGTGCATGCGCTGCCCCAGGTTCTCCGCCTTGCCCCAGGGCGGTTCGACGGCGGCGGTGGTGCTGGAGCCGAGCAGCAGGGCGACGGTGAGGATGCGCTGGAAGGTCATGGGTGTGCGGGCGCGGGCTAGAGGTGCTTCTTGAAGTAGCGGGTGGCGGCCTTCTCCTGGTTGGAGGCCTCCGGGGACGTGGTCCACACGAAGCGGTCTCCTTGCAGGGTGGGCTCCAGGGCCGCGCCGAGGCGGCAGTCGAGGTGCTGGAGGCGGGCCTTCACCGTGCGGCGGGCTTCCTCGGACGTGCCGCACATCGTCTTCAGCGCGGTGAGCGGGAAGCCGCAGAAGCGGGTGATGTTCACATCCTTGAGCTGCGCTTCCGTGACGGTGGCCCAGTCGATGGCGCCCGCCGCGGACGTGCCGCAGGCGGTGTTCATGGCCTGGAGCGCTTCCGCGTAGGCGGTGTCGTGGACCGCTTCCTCGGCCTTGCGGTCGAAGGCCATCAGCTTCGCGAGCTGGCCGCTCTGGGTCTGCTGCTGGTGCTGCGCGTAGACCTCCTCCGGCTTGAGCTTCTGCGAGCGCGCCTCGTCGTACTGGACGGCGATGCCGTTGCCGGGGCCGCCGGGCCAGTGCAGCTCCACACGCGTGCCCACGGTGACGAGCGGCGAGTAGTTCCGGCCGTGCCACTGGGTGGTGTAGCTCACGCGCGAGGCGCTGACGCTGCTCCAGTCCTTGGCCACGTAGGGGAGCACGAGCCCGTCCAGCACGGAGCCCGTGCCCTGGATGCGCACGAGGAACTTCTTCTGGTCGCGCGGCGTGAGCGGCACGAGCGCCACCTGTTCGCCCTGCGGTCCCACGAACACCTTGCCGGCTTCGACGGGGGCCGCGGCCCGGGCGGGCAGGGTGCCCAGGACAGCGGACAGTACGGCCACTGCGACGACGATTTTCACGTGCGATTCCTCACCCGGGCCTGCCCCGCGTGTGGCGGGGAACCTGCTCAGGGCGGCAATTCGATATCATACGTCTGACATTCGGAGGCGACCTCTTGCCGCTCCCGGGCGGTCACCTTGCGCGACTCCGCGAGCGAGTTCGCCAGGTCCCGCGTCTGGCAGCGGACGCGGATCGCCAGCAGGTGCGCGGCCAGGTTGTCCTGCTCCGTGTAGCTGCGCTGGGCCATGCGGACCGCCCTGTCCGGATCTCGCGCGGCGAGCGCCGCGCGGGCTTCGCGGAGGGCGTCGATCGCGGACGGCTGGGTCGGGTTGCGCAGGCGCGTCGGCCCACGGACTCCGGCCTGCTTCACGGGCGGCTTGACCGTGGGCGGCGTGACGGGGGGAGGGGACTCGACGACCGGAGTCTTCGGAGGCTCGACCGGCGGTGTGGGAA
>NZ_RAWG01000567.1 GCF_003611735.1 Corallococcus sicarius
GAGGATGCCGGGAAAGGGCCGGGCCTGGATGCCGTAGCGGCGGGAGCCCCACTCCCCGAACACGCTCAGGGAGTGGCGCCGGTCCAGCCGGTAGCGCCCCAGCACCCCCACCTCCGGCCCGCCGAAGTCGGCCGTCTCGTCCGGGCGGTACACGAAGCGGCGCGCGCCCAGCCGCACGCGCAGCGCCAGCCGCACGTCCGGGGCGTACTCGGCGAAGACGCTGGTGCCCAGGTCCGAGTACGCGCGGCTGCCGCCCCGCCGGTCCTTGACGTGCCCCTCCAGGCCCACGCCCCACTCGGTGCCCAGCGCGAGCGAGCCCTCCAGCGCGCCCGCCTGCACCAGCGTGTCCTCGTTGGCGTAGGACACGTACTTGCGCGCGCCCAGCTCGTAGCGCCCCACCAGCTGCGCGCGCTCGCCGGTGCCCCGGCCCTCCGCCGTGCCCAGCACGCTCAGCGCCACGTCCGTGCCGGGCCCGCGGGTGATGCCGTCGGAGAAGTCCCGCGGGGCGTTGCTGTCCACGAGCATCCGGCCGGTGCCCTTGAGCGAGCCCTGCCACTCGGCCGCGCGCACACTCCCGCCCCACAGGGTGGCGAGGAGCAGCAGGAGCGGGCGGAGGCGGCGGTCCAAGACGCGCGCACCATACTCCGGCCCGCCAGCCTGCCCCATCCTCACGACACCCCTCCGGAGGGCGGTCGCCGGGGTGACAGCCGCCAGCGCCAGCGGTCGGTGACGCCGCACCCGGGCGCCCGGTACATTGGGGACATGTCTTCTGCGTCGTCCTTGTTCGCGGTGGTGGCCGGCCTGGGGCTCGTCGCCTGTGCCCCTTCGTCCTTCACCACGGAGGTCCAGGGTGAAACCACGGTGCCCGCGCACCCCTCCGGAGCACCCACCCTCCTCAATGCCTTTCCCGCCATCAGCAGCTTCGCGGCGCTGGACTTCAACCAGAACCAGGACTTCAAGAACCGCGACGTCACCAAGGACGAGGTGTCACGCGTGCAGGTGAAGTCGCTGTCGCTCAAGGTGCTCAGCCCCAATGATCAGGGCTTCGACTTCCTGGACTCGCTGGAGGCCGTCGCCCGCGCGGGGGACCGCGAGTCGCGCTTCGCCGGCCGGGATGGCATCGCGGGGCTGGGCTTGAACCCGCCCAACCCCACGCTGTCCCTCAAGGCGGACGGGGACATGGACCTGCGGCCCTATGTCGCCGCGCCCACCATGGCCATCATCCTGCGCGGCAACGGACGCTTGCCGGACAAGGAGGTGCGCCTGCAGGCCACGGTGGTGCTGGAGGTGGAGGGCGGCGTGCTCTAGCGCCCGCGCGCTCCCTTGCGTCAGGGGGCCAGCGTCTTCGCCCGGCGCTCCAGCGCGCCCGCGCGCCCGTCCAATTCGCGCGCGAGGGACTCCAGCTTCGCGGCCTCCTGCTCCAGGGAGGTCAGGTCCTCCGGACCTCCCGCGGCCAGCGCCTGGGCGCGCACCGGATCCACCTGGGGCCGCCGGTCGCTCGCGGTGACGGACGGCGCCACCATGCCCCCGGCCGTCGGCGTGCCCTCTTCGGACTGCGGATCATCGTTGCCCCCGCTGTAGGGGTCCCCGAGCATGGGAGGAGGAGACGACTGGTCTCCCGAGGTCACCCACGGCGGCCGGGGTCCGGAGCCGCGCTGGGTGGGCGCCACCTGCACGCCGTCGGCCCCCACCGAGCGCAGGCGCAGGCGCCGGTCCTGGTCGTCGAACATGGACTCCTCGCCGAGGAAGTCGTTCATGCGCCGGTCCAGGTCGCGCTCCTCGCGCACCTCGGTGATGCGCGTCTTCAGGGCCTGGAGCCGCTGGCGCACCTTGTCCTGGGTGTCGCGCAGCGCATCCGCCTGCGCGAGCAGGTCCTCCGGATCATCCCCGCGCGCGGCCCCGTCCAGCGCCGGCACCTGGGACGCGGGCAGCGCCGCGCGCACGGCCTCGCGTTCGCCGCGCACGGAGCGCATCTGCTCCAGCAGGCGCGCCCGCGCGGACCGGTCCGTCGTCGCGTCCCAGGCCGAGCGCAGCCGCGTCAACTCCTGGGACAGCTCGCCGTGCAGCGCCAGGTGCGCGCGCTCCACCTCGCCCTCCGCGCCGGACACCGACTGGGCCAGCCCCGTGAGCTGCCCGCTCAGCTCCTGCGAACGGCGCAGCGCGGACTCCAGCTCCCCGCCCGGCGTGAGCCTTCCCTGACGCTGGGCCTTGAGTGCTTCGATGCGCGCGGCCAGCCCGTTGAGCTCGTCGCGCAGCCCCTGCTGCTGGGTGCGCAGGGTGCGGACCTCCACGCGCGCCGTCTGGGCCTTCGCGCGCGCCTGCTCCAGCCCGGACGCGGCCCCGGCGGGGGCGCCCAGCAACAGGCACGCGACAAGGGCGAGGGCACGAAGCGTCATCGTGGTTGAACCTTCAGCAAGGCGGATGCCAGTCCCACCCTCCAGGCTGCTTCCCTGGCTGGCCGGAAAGCCTCCTGGTTCCGGGCACCTGGCGGGCACCGGGTGGG
>NZ_RAWG01000568.1 GCF_003611735.1 Corallococcus sicarius
CGTCCGCCTTGAACCCGACGTGCCCCGACACGGGTGCATGGCCACCCCTTCGCCGTGCGTGCTAGCCCTGTCGCGTCACGACGTCCCCCCTCACGTCTTCAGGAGCCTGGAAACCATGACTCTTCCCTCACGTCCTCGCGCCGTGGTGACCGGAGCCGGCAGCGGCCTGGGCCGCGCGCTGTGTGAAGCCCTGGCGTCCCGTCAGGCCAGGGTGCTGGTGTCGGACGTGGACCCGGCCACGGCCCAGGAGACCGCCCGCCGCATCACCGGGCTGGGTGGCGAGGCGCACGTGTACCCGTGCGACGTCACCGACGCGGAGGCGGTGGAGGGGCTCGCGCGCGCCGCGGATGACGCATTCGGCGGCGTGGACCTGCTCGTCAACAACGCGGGCGTCGGCGCCGCGGGGGCCATTGGTGAGATGCCGCTCGCGGAGTGGCGGCGCGTGATGGACGTGAACCTGTGGGGCGTCATCCACGGCTGCCACGCGTTCGTGCCCCGCATGCGCAAGCAGGGCTCCGGACACGTGCTCAACATCGCCTCGCTCGCGGGGCTGGTGTACGCGCCGCACCTGGGCGCCTACAACACGTCCAAGGCCGCCGTCGTCGCGCTGTCGGAGACGCTCTACGCGGAGCTGCGCCCGCTGGGGCTGGGCGTCACGGTGGCGTGTCCCACGTTCTTCCGCACGAACATCGCCGCGTCCGCGCGCTTCTCCGACCCGGCCATGAAGGGCATGGGCGCGAAGCTGGTGGACGGGGCGAAGTGGGGACCGGAGTGGGTGGCCGCGCGGCTGCTCACCGCGGTGGACCAGGGCGCGCCGCACGTGCTGCCCATGGCGGACGCACGCTGGTTCTGGCGCCTGCGCCGGTGGATGCCGGGCTTGACCCTCCGGGCCATCATCGAGGTGGAGCGGCGCTACCGCGAGCGCTCCGCGCGCCAACCTCATTGAGGGCCCACGGCGGTCAGTTGTTGCGCTGCGAGGGCGCCTTGCCGGACGTGAGCACGGACGTGTCCGCGGACGCCATCGAGTTGCGCTGCTTGATGACGCGCGCCTTCTGGTCCTGCTTGTCGTAGTGCTTCACGATGGCGGCGATGTGGGCGTCGGCCACCTTGCACTGGATGGCGCTCACCTCCTGGTGACGCCGCCCCAGCTCGTTCCACATCGCCAGCCGGCCCTGGCTGCCCATCAGCCGGTCCTCGACGGTGTCCAGGGCGCGGTCCATCAGCTTGCCCTCGGCCTCCAGCACCGCGAGCCGCGCCTCGGAGTCCTCGGAGGACTGTCCGCACCCGGTGGAGACGGCGAGCCCCACCGCCGCAGTCAGTCCGAGCCACATCCGCCGCATCCCCACCGTCGCCTCCCGCGTGTCTCGGGCCGTCCACCGACCGTCAGGCAGCGCAACGTAGGGATGGCCTCCGGGAGCGACAACCTGCACTCACGGCGGGGGCAACCAGGTTTTCAGGAGCGAACGTTTGGGGGATTTTCCAGCCCCACCGGTTTGACGATGAGTCAGAAGGGCCCTGGGGCGGCACGTGCCCGGTGCTTCAGGATGAACTCGCACACCTCGCGCGCGGCGCCGAAGCCGGCGGCGCGCTGGGCCACGTAGTGTACCTGTGAGCGCACCTCGTCCGGGGCCTCGGGCACGGTGGCGGAGAAGCCCACCGCGTTGAGCAGGGGCAGGTCCACGACCTCGTCACCCATGTAGCCGCAGTGCTCCGCGGACACGTTGAGGATGCCGAGCAGCTTCTCGAAGTGCGCCACCTTGTCGCTGCTGCCGAAGTGCACGTGGCGCAAGCCCAGCGACTGCATGCGCATCTGCGCGGAGAGGCTGTCACCGCCGGAGATGGCGGCCACTTCAATGCCGGCCTCCTGCAGCCGCTTGATGCCCATGCCGTCGCGCACGCTGTACATCTGCGTCCAGCCGGAGTTGGGCACCCAGAAGATGCGGCCGTCCGTGAGCGTGCCGTCGATGTCGAAGATCATCACCGACAGGCGCGCCACCCGCGCCTTGAGGGATTCCAGGTCGTGGTTCATCGCGCGTCCCCTACTTGGGCACGGCCTTGAGCGAGGCCTTGCCGTCCTTGATGACGACCTTGAACTCGACGGCCTTCGCGTTGTGCTGCTTGAGCAGCTCCGGCACCTGCTTGCGCAGCGTGGCCGCCACCGACTCGTAGGACAGCTTGGACGTGTCCTCCTGGCAGCGGCGCTTCGCGGTGACGTAGGCGTCGTACACGGCGCGCAGCTTGTCGTCGGACATGCCGCCGCCCGGACTGGCCGCGGCGGGACGGGGCGCGGCCGCCGCCGCAGGGCGCGCGGGCGCGACCGCCGGGACACCGGGCACGGCGGGCTTCGAAGCAGCCATGCCCGGAGGCACGGCGGCGCGTCCCACCGCGGGCACCGCGGGCGTGAGTGAGGGCAGCTTCGTCGCGCCGGCCACCGCGGGCGTGCCCCGGAACGGCGTGCCCGGGACGGGCGCCACGGTGGGCTCGTTCACCG
>NZ_RAWG01000569.1 GCF_003611735.1 Corallococcus sicarius
CCCGTCATCCGGCCCCTTGTTCACCACGCCCTCGTGGAGGGTGGGCGCCGCCTCCGGTGGTGGTGCCGCCTCCCGCGGTGGAGCCGCCGCCCACCCTCCACGAGGGCGTGGTGAACAAGGGGCCGGATGACGGGAGCAGCGTGCCGGTGCCGACCGAGGTGCCCCCGGTGGTGGTGCCCGACAAGCCGGTGAAGACGGCCTCGGTGTCGAAGCCGAAGCGGCCCCCGCGCACGGTGGTCGTGACCACGCCGGTGGCTGCGATTGAAGAGATGCGCGGCGGCCAGCGCGTGGCGAAGCTGGACGCGTGGCGGGGCCTCAACGCGGGCCTGTCATTGCAGGTGGTGGGCCCCGCGGTCCCTCGCGGCTCCAACAAGCGCCCGTTGCTGGGGCAGGCCCGCGTGGAGAGCATCCCTCCCAATCGGGATCAGCTCGTGCTGCGGCTGGACGAAGAGGCGAACACGGCGAAGGGGCCGCGCTTCGTGGTGCTGCCCGCGCGGCCGCAGGAGCCCGCGGCGCCCGCGCCCGTCGCGGAGCCGGTGCGCGAGGAGCCGCCCCCGGCGAAGTCCCCACTCCTGGGAAGCGCGACCCTGAAAGGCCTGCTGGGCAGCAACTACAACAGCACCCTGACCATCATCAACGAGGACAGCCGCACCTGGACCGGGTGCACCCTCGTCATGGCGAAGCGGCAGCAGGCGTTCATGGCGCAGCTGGAGAAGTACTCGCGGCACGTGGTCCGGCTGGGTGAGCCCTACTTCAGGGTGGAGTCGAGCGCGCCCGCCGTGGGCAATCGCATGGTGCGCGTCACCTGCAAGGAAGGTCAGGGCGACTTCGCGCTGGGCGAGGAGGACTGACGCTTCCGCCGAGGAGCCCTCTCGGTGCTCCCTTGCGTGCGGCCGGCCTCAGGGCGCAAGTCGCGCGGCGGCCACGGGGCACTCGGCGCGCAGCAGCTTCTCCACCTCCGCGTCGCCGCCCTTCGCGTTGCGCACGGCGCGGGACAGGGACGTGCGGCACTGCCACGTCACCTCGCGCGTGCCGTGGCAGCAGTGCCAACCGGTCAGCGTGGAGTCCAGGTACTGGAGCATCTCCTGGCGCGTGGGCGTGGCGATGCTCCACACCGCGCCCGCGAGCACCGCCACCCCGACGAGCTGGGGCAGCAGCCCGCGCAGCCAGCCGCGAACACCGCCCGAAAGCGGCCGCGCGTGCACCCCCAGCCGCGCGTCCAGGGGCCGGCGCTGCAGCACCCCTTGCAGCAGCAGGTCCACCGGCGCGGTGAGGCCGCGCAGCAGGCCCGTGCCCAGGCCCGGCGCGCGTCCGTCTCCACGCTCCATCAGCAGGCCCAGGAAGTGACGGCCCGGGGTGCGGCCCGTCAGCCCGCCCACCGCGGACAGGGTGAACCACGCCAGGGCCCCGGCGAGCCCGAGCGCCCCGGCGGTAGAGGCCTGCTCCGCCGCGCGCACCGCGCCCCAGCCCACGAGCGCCGCGCCCGTGAGGTCCAGCAGATCCGCCACCCACAGCCGGCCCTGGTGCCGGGCCTCGGTGGGAATCGTCTCCATGGAGAACAGCGACCCGTCGCTCATCAGCCTCTCTCGTGCGCGAGCATGGGCCGCCCGCGCGGCCGTGGCGCTCCCTTCAGGCGAGCGTCCCGGCCCTGGCCTCCTACTACAGGTCCAGCACCAGCCGCTTGGAACGTGCACGCGAGACACAGACGAGCATGCGCTCGTCTCCCGCGGGCTCCTGCTGGAAGAAGGTGTCCCGGTGCTCGGGGGTGCCCTCGCAGACGCGGGTGAGGCAGGTGCCACACGAGCCGGCTTCGCAGTCGCTCTCCACCTTCACCCCGTGCGAGCGCAGCACGTTGAGCACGCTGCTTCCGGCCGGGACGCGGAGCACCTGGCCGGTGCTGCGCAGGGCCACCTCGAAGTCCGCCTCCTCGCGGGCGCGGGTGGCGGCGGTGCCCTCGGCGGTGAAGGCCTCGAAGTGCACCTTCTCCCGGGGCCACCGGTGCAGCGTCGCCGCCTCGCGCACGGCCTTCATCAGCCCCGCGGGGCCGCAGCAGTACAGCCGCGTGCCCGGGTCGCGCGAGCCCAGCAGCGCCTTCACGTCCAGCCCCTTCGCCGGGTCGCCCCCGTCATGGTGGAGGTGCACGTGGCCGGCGAAGGACGGCGAGGACCACAGCTCCCGGAAGGCGGTCCTCTCCGCGTTGCGCGAGCAGTAGTGCAGCACCCACTCCGCGCCGGTGCGCTCCAGCACGCGCGCCATGGCCAAGAGCGGGGTGATGCCGATGCCGCCCGCGATGAGCACGTAGCTGCGTGCGTACAGGAGCGGGAAGTCATTGAGGGGCGCGCTCACGGTGAGCACGTCGCCCACGCGCACGTGGTCGTGCAGGGCCCGTGAACCGCCGCGCCCGTTCGCGTCGCGTTGCACGGCGATGACGTAGCGGTGCGTCTCCTCCGGGGCATTGCACAGCGAGTACTGGCGCAGGCTGTTCAACGT
>NZ_RAWG01000056.1 GCF_003611735.1 Corallococcus sicarius
GCCGTCCCCGAGGCGCCCCCCATGCACGACGCCCACGCCTTCCTCCAAGCTCTCGCCACCGTCCTCTGTGTCGCGGCGGTCACCACGGTCCTCTTCCAGCGTCTGCGCCAACCGGTGGTGCTGGGCTACATCCTCGCGGGCGTCATCATCGGGCCGCACGTGCCCATCCCGCTGGTGGCGGATCCGAACATCGTGCAGACGCTGTCGGAGCTGGGCGTCATCCTGCTGATGTTCTCGCTGGGGCTGGAGTTCAGCATCCGCCGGCTCTTCCAGGTGGGGCCCACCGCGGGGCTCACGGCCGTCATCCAGTGCAGCGTGATGGTGTGGCTGGGCTTCATCGTGGGCCGCGCGTTCGGCTGGACGATGCTGGAGAGCCTGTTCGCGGGCTGCTGCATCGCCATCTCCAGCACCACCATCATCGCGAAGGCGTTCGACGAGCAGAACATCCGGGGCGCGCTGCGCAGCATCGTCGTGGGCATCCTCATCGTGGAGGACCTCATCGGCATCCTGCTGATGGCGATGCTCACCGCCGTGTCCACCGGCTCCGGCCTGTCCGCCGGAGACCTGGCGTTGACCGTGGGCAAGCTGGCCGCGTTCCTGGTGGGGCTCGTCGGCATTGGCCTGCTGGTGGTGCCGCGGTTGATGCGCTCCATCACGAAGCTCCAGCGGCCGGAGACGACGCTCGTGACGAGCGTGGGCATCTGCTTCGCCATCGCGCTGCTCGCGCAGGCGTTCGGCTATTCGGTGGCGCTGGGCGCGTTCCTCGCGGGCTCGCTGGTGGCGGAGTCCGGCGAGGGCAAGGAGATTGAGCACCTGGTGCAGCCGGTGCGCGACCTGTTCGGCGCGGTGTTCTTCGTGTCGGTGGGCATGCTCATCGACCCGGCGCTCATCCGCGAACACTGGGCTGCCATCGCGGTGCTCACGCTGGTGGTCGTCGGCGGGAAGATCGCCAGCGTCACGCTGGGCGCGTTCTTCACCGGCAACGGCACGCGCACGTCGGTGCAGGCGGGGCTGAGCCTGTCGCAGATTGGCGAGTTCTCCTTCATCATCGCGGGGCTCGGCCTGTCGCTGAAGGCCACGGGCACGTTCCTGTACCCGGTGGCGGTCGCCGTGTCGGCCATCACCACGCTGACGACGCCGTGGCTCATCCGCGCGTCCGGGCCGTTCGCCAACTGGGTGGACCGCAAGCTGCCGGCGCCGCTGCAGACGTTCGCGTCGCTGTACGGCAGCTGGGTGGAGAACCTGCGCACGTCGCCCCGCCAGAAGACGGTGGGCGCCCGCGTGCGGCGCATGGCGCTGATGCTCCTGCTGGACGCGGCGCTCCTCACCATCATCGTCATCGGCACGTCGGTGCTGCTGCCCCGGGTGTCGGCGTACATCGAAGAGCGCCTCGCGGTCGACGTGGCGCTCACGCCGATGATCGTCATCGGCCTCGCGGTGGTGATGGCCCTGCCCTTCTGCGTGGGCATCATCCGCGTGGGACGCCGGCTGGGCGTGGTGCTGGCGGAGGGCGCGCTGCCGGCGACCACGGGGAACAAGGTGGACCTGGCGGCGGCGCCGCGCCGGATGCTGGTGGTGGCGCTGCAGCTGGCGAGCGTCTTCATGGTGGGGGTGCCGGTGGTGGCCATCACCCAGCCGTTCCTGCCCGGCTTCCCGGGCGCGGTCCTGCTGCTCATCTCGCTGGCGGTGCTGGGCGTGGCCTTCTGGCGGAGCGCCACGCACCTGCAGGGCCACATGCGCGCCGGAGCGCAGGTCATCGTGGAGGCGCTGGCGGCCCAGTCCCACGCGAAGAACGACGAAGAGCCGGCCCCGGACGTGCTGCACGGGGTGCGTCAGCTGCTGCCGGGCATCGGGGAGCCGGAGTCGGTGGCGCTCGACGCGACCAGCGCCGCGGTGGGCCGCACGCTCGCGGAGCTCAACCTGCGCGGCATGACGGGCGCCACGGTGCTGGCCATCCGCCGGGGTTCCGAGGGCGTGCTGGTGCCGTCCGCGCAGGAGGTGCTGCGCGCGGGTGACATCCTCGCGCTCGCGGGGACGCATGAAGCCATCGACGCGGCGAAGGGCGTGCTCGGCTGACGAGGGACGCCCGCGGGATGCAATGGGGGACGGGGGCCGGCCGTAGTGAGGGCATGCCGTCCCCCTTGCGTGTCCTGGAGGCTTCCACCATGCGCCGCCCACTGCTGCCCACCCTGCTCCTCGCCTGCTCGCTGGCCCTCCCCGCGCTGGCGGCGGAGCCGGCGAAGACGCCCAGGCCCGTGAAGCGCATCTGCGTCAACGTGAAGGACGGCTCGCGGTCGGTCCAGGGCACGGATCTGGTCATCGAGCCCGGGGAGAAGGTGAAGGACGCGGTCGCGGTGGACGGCAACGTCATCGTGAAGAAGGGCGCGGTCGTGGACAACGACGTGGTGGCCGTCCGGGGCCGCGTGGTCCTGGAGGCCGGTGCGCGGGTGAAGGGCGACGCGGTGGCCCTGGGTGGCGACGTGCGGGTGCCCACGGGCGCGCGCGTCGACGGGAACGCGACGGCGCTGGGCGGCAAGCTCAAGGTGGACAAGCCCGAGGACGTCGGCGGCGAGCGCGTGAACTTCTCGCTGGAGCTCAACGGCGACGACCTGGTCAAGGAGCTGCTCGGCAAGGCGCTCGAGGACGATCAGAAGTGCCACATCCTCGACGACGAGGACGACAAGGACGACAAGGACGTCTGAGGCTGCGTCACTTCCACTCGGGCGGGGGCCGCGCGTTCCCGCGGCGGGTGCGGCGGGCCATCTTCACCTCGTCGCCCCGGCAGACGCGCACGCGCAGGAAGCGCTGGAGCTGATCCAGCGCGAGGTCGTGGTCGGTGTCGCTCTCCGCGCAGCAGCAGTCGCTGAGCACGGTGATTTGATACTCGTGCATGTGCGCGTCGTGGGCGCTGAAGAAGACGCACAGGTTGGTGGCGATGCCCGCGAGCAGCAGCTTCTTCGTGCCCAGGTGCTCCAGCAGGGGCACCAGCGACGTGGCGAAGAAGGCCGAGTGCTTGGGCTTGAGGATGAAGTAGTCCTCCGGCAGCGGCTTGAGGGCCCGGGCGACGTGCCGTCCCCGGCTGCCCTTCCGGGTGCAGTGCTTGTAGACGTCCCCGAAGTTGCTGCGCCACAGGTCGAAGTTGTCGTTGACGTAGATGACCGGCACGTCCGCCTTGCGCATCCGCTGGGCGAACGGCTCCAGGCGTTCCACCATGCGCTCGGCCCAGGGCAGGACGTTCTCCCCGCCCGGGAAGTCCAGGTCATTGATGACGTCGATGATGAGCAGCGCGGTGTCGGACCGTCGCTCGTGCGTCGAGCGGGGAAGCTTCGGAGCTGCCTTGCGTGGCTTCGTCACGTCCACCTCCTGGAGCGTGGACGCTAATCACGATGCAACCCTCTCCCAAGTGCCGCGCCCGGCACCCGGAGCGGATCATCCGGGGCCCCTGCGCGCGTTGACGACGCCCCAGATCCCCACCCGGCTCTCGTCCAGGCCCCAGCTCACGAAGCGTCCATCAGGAGAGAAGGCCACGGTGCTCAGCTGCATGTCGTCCAGGTCCGAGTCGGAGTACAGCACGCGGCCGTCCTGGACGGCATGCACCTCGAAGGCGGTTGTGTCCGCGCTGACCGCCAGCAGGGAGCCCTCCCGGTTGAACTCGACGTGGATGGCGCCCGCGCCGGGCCCTTCGATGACGCGGACGACGTCGAGGTCGGGGAGGCCCAGGCAGAGGAGTTCCCCCGCGGACGTCCCGGCGACGAGCCATTCTCCGGACGGAGCGAAGGCCACGGTCCAGCTGCGGGAGGATGAGTCGAAGGAGCGGGTCGCCAGAGGCTGGCCGGTCCTCGCGTCCCAGAGACGGATCGTGGCACGGGTCCTGTCTTCCGGCTGTTCCTCTGCGGCGCCCGCGGCGGCGAACCGACCGTCGGGGGAGAGCGCGCACCCGTAGAGGTAGGCCGGGTCCTCCCGTCGCCACACGAGCCAGCTGCGTTGCAGGTCCCAGAGCAGGACGCGTCCCGCAGCGGTCAGCAGCAGCCGCGTTCCATCCACGGACAGGTGGGCACCGGTGAGCGACCTCCCGGTCTCCACCATGGACAGCAGCGAGCCGTCGGAGACCGCCCAGGTCTGCAGGGCGCCCTGGACCGTCACGGACAGGATGCGCTGCGCCCCTGGAAGGAACCACGCCGCCATCGCGCCCGGCAGGGGGAGCGTGACGAGCGGAGTGTGCTGGTCCGACTGGAGGTCCCACCAGCGAAGACACGTCCGGCCCCGTTGAAGGACCGACAGCAGGTAGCGCGACGATGCGTCCCAGCCCAGCCACTGCAATTGGTAGACGGGGGGATTCCGCTCCGGGTCGCCCAGCCGTCGCAGCAGCGCCAGGGACTTCGCGGTGTCGGGTGTCAGGAGGGCGGAAGGCATGACGGCTACCGAGCAGGAGGGATGACGGGTTGCATGAGGCCGGCCTTGGATAGCAATTCGCCCACGCGGTGGCCCAGTGCGACGTGCTCGGGGTTGCTCGCCGTCAAGCGCTCCGGGGTGAGAATGACGAGCGTGCCCCGGTCCTCGACGGGCTCGATGCGGACCGGTGCCGGTAGCGGGGGGACGGTTCCACGACGTCGAGACTGGTACATGACCCAACCCGCGAATGTGCCCGCGCTTCCTACTTCGGACATGAGGTCGCGATGATCCGACGAGGTGGCCACGGCCCAGTCCGGTTCCCACGCGAGCACCATGCTTCGCACCACGCGTGTCAGCACCGGCACGGTGAACAACCGGGTGGGCATCTTCAGCACGCAGACATTGGAAACAGCCTCGGAATAACATCCGCAGAGGACTTGCAGATCCGCGCTGTCATTGCCCCGACCGCCATTGCCGAACCAGAAGGTGAAGCCCAGGTCTTCAATCGGAGGGCCTCCCCGCTCGCGGTTGACACCTTTGCGGAACAAACCGGCGAGGGTTGCAACGTCGGGCGGCATCAACGGGTGCTTGCGCGCATCCTTGAGTGACCGAGCCGGCTTGTACCACTGGGCCAGGAAGGGGTCGCATTCGGCCAGAAGCCCCAGGAAGACCGCCGTGCGCCCGGCGCACTCCTCCGGCGTCTCCTTGCGAGGGCCCCAATAGGCACCCGCGTAGTAGGTCTCAGGATAGGGCTGGGAATCCGGCATGATGGGTCCGTTCTACTCGCCTCAGTGCGCCGGGGTGTGGATGACGGTGATCCCTGAAATGTTGTTCTCCCTGAACAGCTTTCGGATGGCATCAGCGGTTCTCTTTTCCGCGACATGCCACTCGATGGGAACGTTCAATCCTCGCACCCGATCAACTTGCCGATTGGCCTGCTTGACCATGTCGGCGGCTCCCGAACTCTTGAACCAAGCTTTGGGATCAAGGCTGTCGAGGAACTTGTTCGCATAGCCCGGCCCCTTGGCCTCCAGCAACAGCCCGTCCCTGAAGCCGTCGAACTTCACGCCTCCCTCCTTCGTGCTCTGGCCTCCGACCCAGTAGGCGTCATCCGCGGAGTGTCCCGAAATCTGCTCCTGGTAGCGCCGGGCTCGCGCGGACATCGACTCCTCGGCGGGTCCCCACTGTCCAGGCTCCTCCGCCGGAGAGGACGCGTTCGCATCAACACGCTGCAGGATGATGGCCGCGCCCGGCCCTCCGCTCAACACCGCCGCCGTGCGCCCGATGGGCACCGCGATGCGCTCCACCGCCAGCGCTCCCTCGGCGGACAGTGACAGCACCGGCACGGTGGCCTCCGCGCCCGCCATGGCGCCCCTCACCGTGCGCGTCGCGGCGGAGGCCGCGCCCCACGTGACGACCATGCCCGTCGTCAGCCGGGCGGCCTCCCGGATCTGCTCCCCCTCCGTCATGGACTGGAAGCGCTCCCAGTACGCGGGCGACGACGTGATGAGGGCCACGAGCCCCGCCGGCAGGTTCCGCAACCCCGCCAGCGTGCTCGTGGGCTGCGAGAGGAGCTGCCCCATCGCGTGGTACAGCTCCACGAAGGCGTCCTCGGCACCATCCAGCGAGCGATTGATGACATCCGCGTCGTCGTACACCTCGGCCAGCGGCGGCCCATCCACCGACCGCAGCTGCGCATCCGCGTGACGGAAGACGCCGCTCCGGCCGCTGTAGAAGCGCCCCAGCTCGAAGCGGTGCGCGCGGAAGGCTCCGTCCTTCCACTCGACGGCCGCCACCTTCTGCTGCGTGCTCCCATCCAGGGCCCACGCGAGGTAGCCGTCCGGACGCAGCACCGCCACCTGCTCCTGGGCGAAGCGCGCCACCCTGCGCACCAGCTCCTCGCGGGAGACTTCGCCGCGCTCCAGCACCTCGCGCAGCAGGAAGCCCGCGGCCATCCGGGGTGGGAAGGCGTCCAGCGTCACCGGCTTCTCCATCAGCCGCCCCAGCACCTCGACGGCGTCCTCGGGCGTGAAGGGATTGCGGCGCAGGGGCAGCTCGTCCAGGTCCTCCAGCCCGGCGCGGAACAGCAACTTCTCGAAAGCATCCACGTCCAGCAGGCCCAGCTCCACCGCCTGCCGCACCTGCTCGCCCGGACTGGAAGTGATGAGGGCCGTGCCCGTCGGCAAGCGACGTTGCCGGAGCGTCCTGGCGCCGCCTCGCCCCGAGTGCGTCTCCACCCCGGCGCAGCCCGCGACCAGGAGCAGGCACCCCACCGCGACAGCCGCGCGCATCGGGAGCAGGAGGGGGTAGGGATTGACCATGGGGCTGCAAGATACGTGGCGCGTTGCCGACCGCCTACACCCCCGCCAAGAGGGGGGCTTGAGCGGAGCGGGACGCTGAGCCTAAGACGCTCCTGGCCCCTTCCAGGGGTTCCGTTCCGAGGACACCCATGTTCAAGAAGATTGCCATTGGCCTTGCCGCCGCGCTCCTGCTGTTGCTCGGCGTCATCGCCACCCGCCCCAACACCTTCACCCTGTCGCGCACCGCCACGGTGCCGGGCACGCCCGACATCGCCTTCGCGCTGGTGAATGACTTCCACCGCTGGGGTGAGTGGTCCCCCTGGGACAAGCTGGACCCGAACATGAAGCGCGTCTACGGCGGCGCGGAGTCGGGCACCGGCGCCACCTACGCGTGGGCGGGCAACTCCGAGGCGGGCGAAGGCCGCATGACCATCGAGGAGAGCAAGGCGAACGAGTCCGTCCGCATCAAGCTGGAGTTCCTCAAGCCCTTCGCCGCCACCAACCTCACGACCTTCACGTTCAAGCCCGCGCAGGACGGCGTCGAGGTGACGTGGAGCATGTCGGGCGACAACAACTTCATCAGCAAGGCGTTCTCACTCTTCTTCGACATGGACTCGATGGTCGGCAAGGACTTCGAGAAGGGCCTCGCCAGCATGCAGACCGCCGCTACCGCGGAGGTCGCGAAGCGCGCGGAGGCCGAAGCCGCCCGGAAGCAGGCGGAAGCAAAGGCCGCCGCAGAGGCCGCCGCCGCCGCTGCTGCCGCCGCGCCCGCCGTGGCCGTGCCCACCCCCTAGTCTTCACACGCACGCCCGCGGCCCCCGGCCCCTCGTTGCCTCCGCGGCACGAGGGGCCTTCTCGTTCCACGAAGGCCCGTCTCCGCCACCCGCTGCAATTGTTTTATTCACTCGTGGTATCTGTGTCGCCTTTGCGGATGTTTCGAGGTTCGACAATGCCTGTGTCTCATGGAGCCTCGCGGCTCTCCCTGTGCCTGCTCCTGCTGCTGGTCTCCTGCGACTCCACCCCGCCCGACGAGACGCCAGGAGGAGGCAAGGACAACGACAAGGTCGTCGCGCTCCGCCTCACGCCGAACGAGGCGACGCTGCTGGTGGGCGAATCGCTGACGCTGGTCGCGCAGGCGGTCGACGACTCCGGCCAGATCCTGGAGGACGTCCAGGTGACCTGGTCGTCCTACCTGCCGCAGTACGCCACCGTCTCCAGCGGCCAGGTGGAAGGCGTGTCCGCGGGCGGCTCGGTCATCACCGCCACGGTGGGTTCGGTGAGCGCGACCCTTTCGGTGGTGGTGCTTCCCGACGACGTCTCCCGCCCGTCGAGCCACGAGGTGCTGGAGACGGCGCATGAGGCCGGCCTCATCACCGACGAGGAGCTGCTGGCCTACCAGGTGTACGCCGCCTTCAGGGATCCCCGCCTGCCCATCCAGTACAGGGCGCGCGTCGAACCCGGCTTCGACGCCACCGCGCTCGAAGCGCTGCACGCACGCTTCGACACCCTCTCCGCGCCCATGCAGGACGCGCTCGGAATGTACCTCCTGCGCCCGAACGACCCTGGCAGCTGGCTCAACGCGCCCCTCCCGTCCCCCGCGCTGCGCAGCCTGGCGCGTCCCTCCTGCCGCGCGGGCCTCAGCGGCTGGCACAGCGCGTCCAGATCCACCGCGAAGATGAAGATCTGGTTCGAGTATGGCGTCTCGGGTCAGCGCGAGAAGGCCATGCTCCTGGAAGAGGCGGTGGAGAAGGAGATCTGGCCGAAGCTGATGGCGCTGGGCCTCAAGGAGCCGCTCACCGACGAGGCCTACGCCGGCTGCAACGGGGGCAGCTCGCAGGTGGACCTCTACCTGGTCCGCAACATGACCGACCTCGGGCTGACGCTCCCAGCGGGCTACACCGACGACTCCCAGACCCCCACCTACATCATGCTGTCCGGTGGGCTCTCCATTGACGAGCTCAAGGCCGCGACCGCGCACGAGGTGATGCACGCCATCCAGTGGTCCTACAAGACGATGGCGCCGCAGCCTTCCTACGGTTGGATCCGCGATGCGACCGCGACCTGGGCCATCGACCACGTCTATGGCCAGACGTTGCAGCTCGAGCAGGACTACGCGGACTGCTTCATGAGCACCCCGGCCTACCCCCTGGAGGACCGCTCCAAGGGCAACTGCTCGTCGCCGAAGGCGGGAGATGCCAGACGCGACTACGGCGCGTATCTGTTCTTCCAATACCTGGCCAAGAAACACGGCCCCAACCTCGTGACGGCCTCGCTGGAGAAGCTGGTCACGGAGACCTCGGCCCTCAGCGCGGTGGACGCGGTCATTCCCGGCGGGTTCGAGAAGGTCTGGCCGGAGTTCGCGAAGGTGCTCTGGAATCAGGCGCCCATCGACACCCGGGCAGCGTCCTTCAAGCAGTGGGATCAGCTCTCAGAGAAGGTGCGCTCGAACGACCTCCTGGCCGACCTGGCCGGCGCGCCCGAGGCCCGGACGGACCTCCATGCCGAGCTGAACAACCTGTCGAGCCGCTACTACCACTTCACGTTCAGCGACACGGACACGCGGTCCATCCGCTTCCACAACGGCTGGTTCCAGAACATCACCCAGGCGAAGGAGCCGGTGAAGGTGTTCGCGCTCTGGAGCGACGCGAGCGGGACGTGGCACGAGGAGGACTGGAGCGACTACGAGGACGTGGGCTTCTGCCGCGACCTGAAGTCGCAGCGGGTGCAGGACCTCGTCATCATCACCACCAACGCGAAGGTCGAAGCCGGAGGCGGCGGGAAGCTCACGTCGGCGGAGGTGTCGTACCTCCAGCGCAACAACGTGGGCTGCTGGAAGTTCAAGGGCACGTCGAAGGCGGTCCAGACCGGCGGTAGCTGGACCGGCCGGGGGAAGATCCTCGACGCGAACCTGGAGTTCCAGGTGCTGGGCGCCTTCGCGGCCGCGGACTACGACCATCCGCTCCTGCCGCACACCAAGAGGCTCGGCGCCTCCCTGATCATGGCGCCCAGCGGCAAGTTCACGCTCGACATCCAGTACGTGACCGGTGGCTGCGGCTACCGGCTCGGGCCCACGGAGTACACGCTGGGGCCGGTGGGCGGTGGAGTCCTGATGGTGAATCCCTTCAAGGGCTTGAAGTCGCCGGATCCCGACGCGCACGCCTGGCTGTCGCGCGACTCGCGCTCATACACCGCCGCGCTCGCGGACGGACGCGTCGTCGACGTCATCGTCAGCGGCACGGGTTGCACGAGCCCCTTCAAGGACGCCCCCGGACACATCCTGATGACGAACGAAGATGAGGTCGTGCACTCGGGCCTACCGCCGCTCGCGAAACCGGACGGGGTGCTGTCCGAGGTGATCACCATCGAGGGCATCACCTTCAGCTGGACCCTTCAGCCCCAGCGCGAACCCTGAGTCAGGCCACTCCCGGAGGAACAGCGGGATCCGGCGGTTGACCAGCCGGTTCCCCGGATCCACCGTCACCGCCCGGACGGGCCACGGTGGAAGCGGCACGGTGGCGTGCACCGTCGCGGACGCAGGTTCGAGTCCGTAGGAGACGGTGACACGCTGCCGCTGTTCCAGCGCCTCCCCCTGGAGCTCCAGCTCCACCACGCATGGATACACACGGCCGGCGAGCGTCTGCTGCGTCACGGTCAGCACCAACGCGTCCTCCTCGCGCCACTCCACCTGGAAGTACGGCAGGTCCGGCTCCCCTGCCCCGTCCACCCAGGTCTCGAAGTAGCGCTGGAGCCCGACACCGGAAGCGCCTTCGAGCGCCGTGCGCAGGTCCTCGATGCTCCGGGCTCCCGGTTCGGCCAGGAACGTCTGGAGCGCGGAGAGCACCCGCGGCCTGCCCAACAGGGACTCCAGTTGCAGGAGGAGGATCATCGGCCCGGTGCCGTAGACATCATTCACGAAGGAGATGAACGGCGGCGCCGGCACGTCTCCCGGGCGCAGGTAGTAGGACGACGTGCGGGCCAGCCGGTCCCAGTACGCGAGCGTCCCCGCCGCCTCTCCGCTCCGGTGTTCGTCCTCATAGACATACGTGAGGTACTCCGCCACCGCCTCCTTCCACGGATAGTCCCGGGCACTGGCGAGCGTGGTCCGGTTGCCCGCCCACTGGTGCACCACCTCATGCATCAGCGTGTGCAGCGTCATGTTGGCGTAGTTCTTCGGAAGCAGCGGCAGGTTGTCACGCAGGACGATGTTGGCCGGATGCTCCATGCCCAGCCATTCGGTGGGAGCGCCCGCCACGCGCAGCTCGCGGCCGTAGGGGAGCGGACCGAAGCGGTCCGTCATCCACCGCAAGAAATCCTCCACCGCCACCGCATCGAGCGCCGGCCCCAACAGGCCCCTGGAGGAGTCGTAGAGGTCCACCCGCGCCACGTCCGAGTCCACCAGCCGCGTGCGCTTCCATCCGGGATGGGAGGCCACCATGAAGGCGGAATACGTGGGCGCGCGCGTCCCCAGGAGCTCGCAGCGCGTGTGGGTCGCATCCGGCTGCGACAGGGTGCCGGGGCACAGCACCACCTCGCCGGGAGCGTGCGTCACGTCGAACGTGAAGTACGCGAGCCGGGCGGGCGCGTCGTCACAGGGTCCGAAGTAATCGCAGGACTCCACCCAGCCCAGCAGGTAGGTGAACACGTCGCCGTGGAGGTCGGGACGCCGGGAGAGCCCCACCTGTGTGTACAGGTGCGTGGCCTCCGGGACGACGTAACGGCTGTCGATCCAGACCGGCCCCTCCAGGAGCGACCGCCCGCAGACCTCCAGCTTCCCGTCCACCGCGCGGGCGCTGGAGGCAGGCGCGCCCTGCCACCGCACGTCCGTCACCTCCGCGGGGGCCGGAATGGACACACATCCTTCGCGCGCTCCCTTCACGTCCAGCCACAACCGGGTGGTCGCCTCCCGCGTGGTCAGGTCGAAGGTGAAGTCGTAGCGGTCCACCGCGTACGCCAGCGGCGGCCCGTCCACGTTCCCGACAGGCCCTGGTGGTTCCGGAGGTGGCTCGGGAGGCAGCTCGGGGGAATCGCAGCCCATTCCCCCAAGGCCCAGCACGAGCAGGAGCGACCACAGGCGGGGAGCACGGAGCATGGACCGGATACGCACCGGGGCATGCTGTCAGGTCGTCGGAACGAAGAAAGGGGCGACCGTCTCCGGCCGCCCCTCCCCTTCAATCCCAGCCCTCCGCCACCTACTTCGTGAAGCTGATGGGACCCGTGGACAGCGTGGTGTTGTTCGCGCCGTCCACCGCGCGCACACGCCAGGTGTGCGTGCCCGCGGCCAGCCCGGTCACCGTCGTCTGCTCGGTGCCCACGCCGTACACCTCGAACTCCCACAGCGAGTAGCCGTAGGCCGTGGCACGCTGCACACCGCGCATGCGCACGTAACGGCCCACGCCCGTGAGGCCCGTCCAGTCGTCAATGCCACCGTCGCCGGTGTCCACCGTCTTCAGCGCCACCCAGTTGGTCGTCCCGTCCAGCGACGTCTCCACGACGTAGCGCCGGCCGTACGCGGCCTCCCAGTTCAGCACCACGCGCTTGAGGGAGTAGATGGCGCCCAGGTCCACCGTGATGGAGTCGGTGTCACCCGTCGTCGCCGTGCCGACGCTCGACCACCGCGTCGTCAGGCTTCCGTCCACCGCGTCGTTCGGGCTGCCGAACTCGGACGAGGTGGCCACCACGTTCTTGCCCCTCGCCAGGTTCGTCCCGGCGGGGGTCGCCGTGCTCCGCAGGATGGCCGGGCTGCGGTCCGCCCCGTCCACGATGAGCACGTACTGCGCCACGCCCGCGCCCACGTCCGTGGTCTGCTCCCAGATGAAGCGCGTGGACGTGCCCGGCACTGACTGGCCCGCCGACGGCGACAGCGCCGCGAAGGCCGCCGGAGGCGTCGTGTCGTTCAGCGTGAAGGTGAACGTGGGGGACTGCGTCACCCCGTTCGCCCAGTTGAACGCCTTGACGAACCAGGTGTGCGTCCCGTTCGCCAGCTTCAGGCTCTCCAACGGGGCCGACGGCGTCTTCGTGATCGCCACCGGAGCGGCGCCGCCGTCGATGAAGACCTCGTAGCGCTGGATGCCCGTCTGCGGATCGCTGCTCGCGTTCCAGGTGAACGCCGGACGCGTGGTGGTAATCACAACATTGTTCGCAGGCGTCAGCAGGCTGAACGCCACCGGCGCCGTCGTATCCGTGAGGCCGAAGCCCTGGATGCCCGCGCCGTACTGGTACAGCGGGTTGCCGTAGATGGGCTCGATGTGCTGACCCGTGGCGATCTTCTGGCGGATGATGGCGCGCTCCGCGTCCGTCGCGCCCAGGTCGTACGGGAGGTCCCAGCGCTCCAACTGGCCGTTCTCCACGTCCGTCCCAATCTGGCTCATGGAGCGCGGCAGCTGCCACGGCGTCTTGCCGCGCGGCAGCACGTCACCGAACAGCACGTCCGCCACCGCGTAGCCGCCCATGTCACCGGGGCGGTAGGCGATCAGCAGCGCGTTGGTGATGGGCATCACGTTCGTCAGGATGTACGGCCGCGGCATGATCATCACCGTGGTCGTGGGGATGCCCTGCGACTTGAAGCTGTTGATGACGCCGAACTGGTCGCCCCACTTCGCTTCGTGGGCCGGGCCAATCGGGTCACCGGGCAGGTACGGCTTCTCCTTGTCCCACTCCGTGCCGTGGGTGAAGTAGCTCTCGCCCACCACCACGATGGCCGCATCCGGCGTCACGCCCGCGGGGGCGTTGTCCTTGTAGACCGTGAGCCCCGCGGCCTCCGCGCGTGCCTTCAGCGCCGTGTAGATGGTCGGGTCGCCGAACTCGTAGCCGTGGAAGTCCGAGCGCCACGTCACCATGCAGGACATGTCGTCCGCGCGAGGGCCCGCGATGACGATCTTCCCGCCCGGCGGCAGCCGCACCGGCAGCGCGCCGTCGTTCTTGAGCAGCGTCATCGCCTGTTGTGAAGCGCGGCGCACCGCCGCCTTGCTGTCGGCGGTGTGCCACTCGGAGGTGCCGGCGGGGCCGCGCTTGTACGGGTCCTCGAAGATGCCCAGGCGGAACTTCAGGTCGAGGATGCGGCGCACCGAATCGTTGATGCGGGACAGCGGCACCTCGGTCTCGAAGTTGGCCATCGCGGACGGCGTCGCGCCGCCCATGACATCCGAACCCGCCGTGGCCGACCGCACCCACGCGCCCGAAGGCAGCCAGTCCGAGCAGATGACGCCGTCGTACTTCAGCTTCGTGCGCAGGTAGTTGAGGATGCCCGGGTTGTCACCCGCGCCGTACCCTTCCGGCCCCAGCAGCCAGCTGCCGGCGTAGCCCGGCATGATGCCGCTCGTGCCCGCCTCGATGGCCGCGTGCCACGGACGCATGTGGTAGTGGATCGTCGTGCCGTCGTAGGTGATGCCGGCCTCACCGCCAGCGCCCTGTCCGGGCCAGTGCTTCGTCGTCACCCAGATGGAGTTCGGGTTCACCTCCGGGCCCCCCTGGAGGCCGGCGATCAGCGCGCGGGTGATGCCCGCCGCCAGGTCGGCGTCCTCGCCGTTGCCCTCCTGGATGCGCGGATAGAGGACCTTGGTGTTCACCTCCGCCAGCGGCGACAGCGTGCCGCGGCTGCCAATGGCGATCTGCTCCTTCCGCTGGATGTCACCCATCTCGTAGATGGTGTCCAGGTCGCGCGACGCGGCGAGCGCCGGCTGCGTGGGCCAGCTCGTCTTGTAGCCGTGGATGGAGTCACCCGCGTCGATGTGCGGGATGCCCAGCCGGGTGGCCGCGGACGCCCGCTGGAACATCACGATGTCCGTGGGCGACAGGGGCCCCATCTGGAAGCCCGCCTCCGGGTAGACCTTGGCGTCGTAGAACATCTGCATCGCCTTCTCATGCAGCGTCATCCGGCCCATCAGGTCGTTCACGCGCACGGAGACGGGGTTGCGCCAGTCCTCGTACGGCTCAATGACGCCGTTCTTGTTCAGGTCGCGCGCGCCATTGATGACGTTGACGCCGTCCGCCTGCGTCTCCACCGTCGGCACGTACACGCTGAAGTTGCCGATGTCGGAGCGGGGCGTGCTGCCCGCCAGCGTGGCGACGACGTACCACTTGTACGTCCAGCGATCCGGTAGGTCCTCCGTGAACGTGAAGGACGTGCCCGCCTGCGACGCCACCTGCGTGTAGCGATCCAACAGGTTGCCCGCCGCCATCCAGTCGTAGTCGTTGCGCGTCAGGTTGACGTAGAGCGTGTAGTTCGTCGCGCCCGTGACGGGCGCCCACGTCAGCGTGGGACGGCGGGTCGCGGTCACCATCGCGTTGTTCGCCGGGGACACCAGCCGGAACGCGCCCGCCACCGGCATCGGCGCGGGGGCCACGTACGGATCCGGGATGATGGTGGGGTCCTGCGGATTCTGGGTGCCACCCGTGGCGAAGATCTCCACGTTCCAGTCCGCGCCCTGCACCGCCAGCGCGCTGACGGACTGTCCGCGCTGCTGGGTGCCGTTGTAGTCCACCACCGCCAGCCGGATGTCCGTGTTGGGCTGGGTGGGTGAGAACTGGTTCTTCGACAGCGTCACCGTCGTGTTGGGCGGGAACGTGAGCTGGTAGGTGAACGGCCCGGGCGGGTTGCGCACGGACGGCGTGGTGTTGCCCTCCTCCGGCACCGGCGTGACGCTCAGCGGCGCGGGCGACACGTTGATCTTCGCGTACGCCAGCTCCGGGAAGTTCAGCTTGATGGTCTGGTTGGTGGTCTGCGTCGGCGGCGGGTTCGTGCCGCCGGACTGGTAGACCTCGAAGGACCACAGCGAATAGCCGTAGCCGGTGCCGCGCTCGGTGCCGCGCATGCGGAGGTAACGATACGTGCCGGAGACGGGGATCTCCCTCCGGCCCACCGCGCCGTTGGTCACCGTGTTGAGCGTGGTCCACTGGACGTCGTCGTTGGAGCCGTCAATCGTGTACGTCTTGCCGTAGGCCCCTTCCCAGTCCAGCACCACCTTGCCCACCACCTGGGACGTGCCCAGGTCCACGCGGATCCACTGGGGATCCACGGCGGGGATGGAGGCCCAGCGCGTCGTCGCGAGCCCGTCGAACGCGAAGCCCGGAAGCAGGTACTCGGAGTTGCCCTCCACGCTGGACGCCGTGGCCGGCCTGTTCTTCGCCAGGTCCGCGTTGGTGGGCGGCGGCGTGCCCCCCGTCTCATAGACGGCGAACTCCCAGAGGGAATAGCCGAAAGCGCCCGCACGGGCGACGCCCTGCATGCGCACGTAGCGGCCCGTGGTCCCCGCCGGCAGCGACAGGTCGTCCACCGCGCCGTCGCCGTTGGTCACGGTGAGCGCGTCCGTGAAGGACGTGCCGTTGGTGGACACCTGGATCTTGTAGCCCGTGGCGTAGCCGGCCTCCCAGGTCAGCACCACGCGCGAGATCGTGCGCGTCTGGCCCAGGTCCACGGTGATCCATTCATTGTTCGTGAACGCACTGCCCCAGCGCGTGCCACCGTTGCCATCCACCGCGTACTGGCCCAGGAAGTTGCCCTCCGCCGAGGACGTCGTGGTGGGCTGGTTCAATGCCACATTCGTCTGCGCCTGGGCCGGCGCGGCACCCAGCACGGTCAGCAGCAGCGCCGCCGCCACGAAGGCTCGCGAAAGCCAGACACCGGGTGGTGCTTCCAGAAGAAACGGGCGCACGCCCGTGCTTGACAATGGAGCTGTAGATTCACACATTGGGGGACGACTCCTTGAATGAGACACCGTGACGCATGCGACTGGACGCACGACCAGGACGCGCGTCAGACGCAGAGGGGACTGCCGGCTGGAGGGACTGCATCCCTGCCCTTCTTGACGCCGGACACGGGGGTGTGCCGGCGACGTCAGGACAAGGCTCGGGCGTTCCGGCTGTCAGCGATGACAGCCGGCCCGCCCTCCTGGCACTGCGTCCTGCCTAGTTCGCGGTGAAGTACAAGTTGTCGAGCAGGAGGGACTGGCCCGCGGCTCCGCCTTCAGCGGCGAAGGTGAACGGGGATGAGACAGCGTTGAGCTTCAGGCCCGCCGCGATGTAGTCCGCGACCGGGATGGCCAGGTGGTGCCACTGCCCGTCATTCACCCAGCCGTACTTCGAGGCGGCGAGCTGGAAGCCCTTCTCCTCGGCCTTCACGCCGCTCGACATGCCGACCTTCACGTTCACGAACGCGGGGTCCGCGGACTTCATGCTGACGTGGAGCGTCTTCCAGGCGTCCAGGTTGCGCACCGTGGACCAGTGCACGCCGAAGCCCATCCACGGCTTGCCGTTCTGGACGATGCGGTCGGCGGACTTGCCCTCCACGCGCTCGGGATCCGACTCCACGTAGACGGTGTTGTCGTAGAGGTAGAAGTTCGTCTCCACGTTGTCGAGCACCACATCTTCCGAACGACCCGTCTCGTAGAAGATGCCCACCATCAGGCGGCGCTGGCCCGCCTCATACGGAAACGGCCCGGGCAGTAACTCCGACGCCGGGTTCGTGCCTCCGTCCGTGTCGGTGCCACCCACGGGGCCCTGGTCGGTGTAGTCCGCCGGGCCCGGATCCGGGCGGCAGGCGGCGAGCAGCAACAGCAATCCCCACACAGGCTTCTTCATGGCTTCACCGCCCGGTCCGCACCGCTCGAGGTCTTCACCATCACCCAGCCGCCGCTCACCGTTCCGCCCAGCTCCACGACGCCCTTGTACGCGGGCGTCACCAGCTCATAGGCGATGGTGCCGGACGCGTCGTACGTCACCGCGTCCGGGAAGTTGTCGAGCACGGACTGGAAGGCCTTCACCGCCATCTCCCGCGTCTGGGGCAGGCTCGCCTGATCCGCGAGGCCCCGCTGGTAGATGGCCGCGAGCTGGAGGCCCACGTAGTACTGCGCTTCACCGTACGGCCCCTGCGCCAGGATGGTGGCCCACGAGTAGTAGCCCGCCACGGGGCTCGCCCCGGACTGGATGTCCCACTTCGTCTCCGTGCCCACACCCGAAAACCGGAAGGGGTTGTTCGGGTCGTCCATCACGGACGTGTTCGGATGGATGCCCATCAGCGGGTCGGTGACCGTGAAGGTCATGTCCTCCAGCGAGCTGCCGTAGAGGATCGTCGGATCGTCGTAGCAGCCGGACAGGGCCACCACCGCGGCCAGCAGGAAACCCGTCTTCATGATGCGTCGTCCCTCAGAGAGAAAGGATGGCATACGCGCCCACCTCGTACTCGCGACCCTTCAGGCCCTCGGTGATGCCCCGGTCGTTGAGGCCTTCCGAGTACTCATTCAGCATGCGGACCAGCCCGCGCAGACCGAAGCGCGTGGACACCGCGCCCAGCACCGGCTTCTTCAACCCGTAGGACAGGTCCCCGCCCAGTTGCACCGGGTACGTGAGGTTGAAGACGCGGTGGTAGTCATAGGGGCCCCAGTCGTTGAAGCGCAGCTGGGCCGCCAGCAACAGCGTGTCCAGCAGCACGGAGCCGTCCAGGCCGAAGCGGTGGATCTGCCGGTTGTCCTCGCCGGAGGACTGGTTGCTGCCCACGAACGCCGTGCCGAACAGGCGCAGGCGCTGCATGGGATTGCCCACCAGGCGCAGCGACGTCTCCCACTCGTCCCGGGCCACCGGCGCGCTGCCGAAGGCCACGGTGCTGCCGTCCGCCAGGATGGCGATGCCGGCGTCACGCGACGTGGGCTGGTGGCGGTAGACGATGTCCAGGCCCGCGGCGAACGGCGCGTCCTCGCGCAAGTCCCGGTCCCACGCCCAGAACCACGTGCCGGGCGTCGGGTCGAAGGTGATCAGCAGCTCGCCTCCCAGCGTCTCGCGGTTGTCCAACACGGTGAACGCATCCACCAGCACGTTGCGGGGGCGCACGCCCGCGTAGTAGCGGCCGGTGTCCGGATCAAACGCGTCGGAGATGGTCGGGTTCGGTCCGACGAGGGGCTTCTGGTACAGCAGGTTCGGTGAGATCTGCAGGACGCCGAACTGCAGCGCCGCGCCCAGCTGGCCGGCGTAGTGGTTGCCTCGGCCGCTCTCGCGCAGGCTCCAGCCGGTGATGATGTTGCCCTGGTCCGGACCGCTGTCCGCGACGAGGCCGCGGATGGAGGATTGGACGAGCCAGCGCACCATGCCCATGTCGTAGGTGAGCCGCGCCTTCGCGCCCAGCGTGTCCAGGAACTGCACCTTGTCCTGGAGCACGTCGTAGCCGCTGTTGAGGTAGCTGGGCGCGTCCGTCGCCGCCTTGCGCGTATAGGTGAACGTCTCCCCGATGCGCTGGGGCGCGGAGAGCAGGCCGCCCACGTCGAGCACGAGCTTCCCGGTGGCGTACTGGAAGTTCAGCGCCGTCCTGCGCGCGATGCGCTCGCGCACCACGGAGGCCGTGTTGGACGAAGCGCCCTGGGCCAGATCCTCCTGGTGCACCAGGGTGATGTTCACCGGGCCCACGTTGTTGCGGTACTTGGCCACGGCGGACGGGTTGGCGCCCCAGTACAGCTCCGGGCCCACCGCCACCTTCAGACCCTCCATGGCGCGCTTGCCGGTGAAGACGACGCCGAAGGGCGCGTTGCCGTGGTAGATGTCCAGGTTCGGCCCGTAGTTCGCCTCGCGGTAGAGGCCGAAGAAGTCACCCTCCTCGCCCCAGTGGTAGTGGCCGGTGCGGTAGTAGCCCTCGAGCGCGAAGTCCGTCCGGTCCAGCTTGAACTCCGCCTGGTAGAGCGCGAAGCGATCCAGCGGCGAGTTGCCCTGCGGCGCGGCGCCCGGCCCCGTCGGGATGACGTTCGTGCCCGGCGCGGAGGGCGTGCCGCGGTTCTCGTAGAACAGGTTGTTGAGCCGGTTCTGCGCCACGTTGCCCACGACGTTGAACGACGCGCGGCCATAGACGCCGCTGGCCGGCTGCAACGCGAGATCAAAGAAGATGGACTCGGTGTGGTCCGCGGAGCTCCGGTTGGGCCGCACCGTGGCGATGCTGCCGCGCGACAGCGAGCTGTCCAGGAGCAGCCGCAGGTTGGACACCCGCACCGCGCTCAGCTCCTCCGTGCGCGCCAGCGCCACCGACGACGTGTAGCTGCTGGTGAGCGACGAGGGACGGATGGCCCCGAAGTGCTGGCGGATGGTGTCCGGGTTCGTGCCGGGCGCGTACGGGTCCAGGCGGAAGGCGGCCTGGAGGACGTAGTAGGCAGTGCGCGGCTGGAGGCCGCTGATGCCATTGGCGTCCGGCGGGCCCAGGGCCGCGATGCCGAACCACTCCTCGTTCATGTTGTTCTGGCCGGGGACGAAGTCCGCCGCGTAGCCCCCGTTCGGCCAGGACGCCGTGGTGTCGTGGATGGAGAGGTTGGCCTCCTGGCCCATCTTCCACCAGCCGTCCACCCACTGGAACACGAAGCCGCCAATGGCCGTGCCCGACAGCCCCTGGCCGTAGCCCTCCAGGTAGATCTGCTCCCACTGCGTGCGCAGGTACTCCGCCTGGGCGACGTGGTCCTCGCGACCCGCGCGGGCGTCGTACGCGTCCGCGCCGAACTCGGAGAAGAACACCGGCTTGTTGAGCTTCGCCTTCACCTCCGCGAACAGGTCGCGCGCGGTGGGGCCGCGGTAGACGTTCGTGCCCAGCACGTCCAGGTCCTGGCAGTGCTTCGCGATGAGGTCGATGTACTGGAGGTCGCCGTTGGCGATGGACACCGGGTGGTTCGTGTCCCGCTTCTTCACCGTGCGGGTCGCCTCGCCATAGAGCGTGTAGAGCGACTCCGCGCGCGCGGAGTCCTCCTGGCCCGGCAGCGCCTCGATTTCAAACGACGTCCAGTGCAGGCCGTAGTTGTTCTCGTTTCCGAGCAACCACATCAGGACGCCGGGCACGTCCCGGTACATCTCCACCTTCTGCGCCAGCGCGTCCAGGATGGCTTTACGGTGCGCGGGGTTCGAGTAGTCGATGTTGGGGACCATCACCCCGTTGACGGCGTGGCCGTAGCGCCCCATCAACGGGTTGAGCATCGTGTAGATGCCGTAGTTCCGGTAGATGTACTCGACCCAGACGGGCGGGATGTCGTCGAACTGGCGGATGGCATTGATGCCCGCGTCGCGCAGCAGGCCCATCTCCTTGGCCAGCACCTGCTTGATGAAGTCCTCCGGCTGGTTCCAGAGCGAGTACCGGTAGTTCTCACCAATGGGCGTGTAGCCCCAGTTGATGCCGTGGATGGCGAAGTCCTTGCCGTCCACCTGGAGCTTGAAGCCGCGCTCGTCGTGGATCACGCGCGTCACCGTCGTCCGCAGGGCGGCATCGGGCGCGGCGGGTGCCGGAGCCAGAGCGGGTGCCGGCGACGGAGCGACCTCCGGGGCCGGAGCCGGCGCCGGGGTGGCCGGGGCCGCGACCGCGGGCGCCTCGGCGGCATCCACGGGGCCCGCGCTGGGCGGCTGGCTGGTGGCCGGCGCCTGGGTGGGAGCCCCTGCCCCGGGCTGCTGGGCCAGCGCCTGCGCGCCGCACAACGCCAGACACGTCGTCAGAAAGAGCTTTTTCAAGCGGCCTGCTCCACGTCCAGCCCGTTCTGGGCCACGACGTCACGGTAGAGGTGGGCACTGTCCTTCGGGATGCGCTGCTGGGTGGCGTAGTCCACGTAGACGAGGCCGAAGCGCTTCTCGTAGCCGTACGCCCACTCGAAGTTGTCCAGGAGGGACCAGGCGAAGTAGCCCGCCAGGTTCACGCCCTGCGCGATGGCGTCACTGCACGCCTCCAGGTGGGTGCGCAGGTAGTCCACGCGCTTCACGTCGTGCACGCGCCCGTCCGCGCTGGGGCCGGTGGAGTACGCGCAGCCGTTCTCCGTGATGTAGAGGGGGCCGGGCTTGTATTCGGTCTGCAGGTGGACGAGGAGCTGCGTGAGCCCCTTCGGGTACACCTCCCAGTCCATGTCCGTCTTGTCCGGGCTCACGTGCACGGTGCGCGGCGCGTTCTTCTCCTCCGGGATGCGGTTGCTGCGCAGCACGGCGCGCGAGTAGTAGTTCACGCCCAGGAAGTCGGTGGGCTCCGCGATCGTCTTCAGGTCGCCGTCCTGGATGAAGTCCAGCGAGGCGGAAGGGATGCGGCCCGCCTTCACGTGGTCCTCCACGACGTCCAGGGGGTAGCCACGGCCGTAGAGCGGCTCCAGGAACCAGCGGTTGAAGCCGCCGTCGAAGTCGCGGCACGCGTCGGCGTCCTCGGGGCTGGGCGACGCGGGCTCGCCGGGCGTGAGGTTGAGGGTGATGCCCACCTCCGCGCGCTGCACGTTGGAGCGGATCACCTGCACCGCCTTGCCGTGCGACAGCAGCAGGGTGTGCGACGTGGCGAGCGCCTTCGTCCAGTCCTTGTGGCCCGGAGCGTGCTCGCCGTTGCCGTAGCCCAGCACGCTGATGCACCAGGGCTCGTTGTGGGTGATCCACCGCTTCACGCGGTCGCCCAGCGCGCGGCTCATCACGTCCGCGTACTCCACGAAGGCGTCACCGGTGGCGCGCACCGGCCAGCCGCCCTGGTCCTCCAACACCTGCGGCAGGTCCCAGTGGTAGAGCGTGACGAAGGGCTCGATGCCCGCGCCCAAGAGCGAGTCCACCAGCCGCGAGTAGAAGTCCACGCCCGCGACGTTCACGCGGCCCCGCCCTTCCGGGAGGATGCGCGGCCACGCGACGGAGAAGCGGTAGGACTTCAATCCCATCCAGCGCATCAGCTCGATGTCCTCCGGCCAGCGGCGGTAGTGCTCACAGGCCACCGAGCCGTCGGACTTGTCGTTGATCTTCCCGGGCGTGGCGGCGAAGCGGTCCCAGATGGACTCGCCACGGCCATCCACGCGGGTGGCACCTTCAATCTGATACGCGGAGGTGGCCACGCCCCAGAGGAAGTCAGGAGGAAACTGACGCATCGGCGGTAACTCCTTTCGAAGCTTCAAGGTGGCAGCGGACCAGGTGGTTCGCGGCCGGCAGGATGTTGGGAGGGGGAACGGTGGAGCAGCGCGCCTCGGACACCGGGCAGCGCGGGGCGAAGGGGCAGCCCACGAGCGGAGGCAGGCCCGTGGCGGGGCGCACCGGCAGCGCGGCCTGGAGGAAGTCCGCGCCATCCGGCACGGCCGACAGCAGGAGCTTCGTGTACGGGTGGCGGGGCTGGCCCAGCACCTGTTCGGCGCGGCCCGCCTCCACCACCGTGCCCGCGTAGAGCACGAGGATGCGGTCGGCCAGGTGCCGCGCGCTCGCCAGGTCGTGGGTGATGAACAGGATGCCGATGCCGCGCTCCTGCGTGAGGCCGCGCAAGAGCTGCAACACGCCCTTGCGCGTGGACACGTCCAGCATCGACGTGGGCTCGTCCGCGATGATGACCTGCGGCTCCACCGCCAGGGCGCGCGCCACCGCCACGCGCTGGCGCTGGCCGCCGGACAGCTCATGCGGGTAGCGCTTCGCGAACGCGTCCGCGGGCGTCAGGCCCACCGACTCCAGCAGCGACAGCACCTTGGTGCGCAGCCCGGACTTCGGCACCCGGCCATGGCGCACGAGCGGCCGCTCCAGGTGATAGGCCACCGTGTGCACGGGGTTGAGCGAGGCGAACGGATCCTGGAACACCATCTGCACGCGCCCGCGGTAGTCGAGCGACGCCTGGGCGCTGTCATCCGCCAGCACGTCGCGGCCAGCGAGGCGCAGGTGGCCCGCGTCCGGCATGTCCAGCCGGGCCAGCAGCCGCGCCAGGGTGCTCTTGCCGCTGCCGGACTCGCCCACCAGCGCGACGATCTCCCCCGGCTGCAGGGAGAAGGACACGCCCTTGAGGATGGGCCGGCGCTCGCGGGAGAAGAAGCCGCCCACGGAGAAGCTGCGGGTGAGCCCTTCGGCCTCCAGGAGGGGCGCGCTCATCGGTGACCTCCGGGGATGGCCGCGACGCGGAGGGACGGCCGGGCCACCGACAGCTCGGAGGCCGCCGGCGGATGCGGCGTGACGGACACGTCCCCCGCGACGAGGTGCGGGAACGACGACAGGAGCAGCTGCGTGTACGGGTGCTGCGCCCCGGCGCGCAAGCCCGCGGACGTGCCCACCTCCACCAGCTTGCCGCCCTGGAGGATGCCCACGCGGTCCGACAGCGCGAGCAGGAGCGGCAGGTCGTGCGTGATGAAGAGGATCGCGAAGCCCAGGCGCTGCTTGAGCTCCAGCATCCGCTGGAGCAGCTCCTTCTGGACCACGACGTCCAGCGCCGTGGTGGGCTCGTCCATGATGACCAGCCGGGGCTCCAGCGCCAGCGCCAGCGCGATGCCCACCCGCTGCCGCATGCCGCCGGAGAGCTGGTGGGGATACGCCGTCACGAGGTCCGGCGACAGGCCCACCATGCCCAGCAGCTCCCGCGCGCGGGCGTAGGACGTCGTGCGCGACACGCGGCCGTGCGCCGCGAGCGTGTCGTGGAACTGCTCGCCCAGCGTGAGCACCGGGTTGAGCGCGCTCATCGCGCTCTGGAACACCATGGACACCTGGCGCCAGCGGAAGGCGCGCAGGCCGGCGCCCTCCAGCGCGGTGACGTCCATGCCGTTGAAGAGGATGCGCCCCTGCGTGACGCGCGCGGAGGTCGGCAGGAGGCCCAGCAGCGCCGAGCCGATGGTGGACTTGCCGCTGCCGGACTCACCCGCGAGGCCGAACACCTCTCCAGGCGCCAGGTCGAAGGACACCGTGTCCACCACGCGGGAGGCGCCCTTCTCCGTCGCGTAGTCGATGCACAGGTCCTGCACGCTCAGGAGCACGCCCGGCGCGGGCCGGTCCACGTGCACCGGCAAGGTGGTGCCCTTGGGCAGCGGCGCGGGCTTGTGCACGCGGAGCGCGGGGTTGGTCAGCTCATCGATGGCGGAGCTCACCAGCGTCAGCGCGAAGCCGACGAGCGCGATGCACAGGCCCGTGGGGACGAAGATCCACCACGAGCGTGTGAGCAGCGCCGCGTCGTTGCCGGCCCAGTAGAGGTTCGTGCCCCACGTCACCGCGCTCACGTCGCCCAGGCCCAGGAACTCCAGGCCTACCTGCGCGCCCACGGCGTAGAGCGTGTTCCCGATGAAGGACGAGCCCAAGAGCGACGCCATGTTGGGCAGCAGCTCCCGCGACACGATGCGCGCGTGGCTCTCCCCCGTCACCACCGCGGCGGACACGAAGTCACGCCCGCGCAGGGCCAGCGACTCCGCGCGGAAGACGCGCGCGTTCCAGGCCCAGCCCGCCACCGTCAGCACCGCCACCATGCGGAAGGGGCCGGACGGCAGGTAGGCGCCCAGCACGATGGCCAGCGGCATGCCGGGGATCACGAGGAACACGTTGGTGGTGAGCGACAGCACGTCGTCCACGCGGCGGCCCAGGTAGCCCGCCGTCACGCCCACGAGCGCGCCCACCAGCGTGACGAGCGCGCCCACCGCGAAGCCCACCGCCAGCGTCTCGCGCGCGCCCACCACCGTCTGGGCGAGCACGTCCTGCCCCTGCCCCGTGGTGCCGAACCAGTGCGCGGCGGACGGCGGCTGGTGCGGCCGGCCGACGAGGTCCTTCGGGTCCATCACGAACCAGGGGCCCACCAGCGACAGCAGCAGGAAGAACAACAGCAGGCCACCGCCCACCGCGGCCTTCCGGTGGCGGAGGAGGCTTCGCAGGGAGTCATGCATGGGCGCGCGTCCTCGGATCCAACCAGAGGCAGATGAGGTCCACTGCGAAGTTCGCCGCGAGCACCGCCAGCGTGATGACCAGGAACAGCCCCTGCATCAGCGGGTAGTCCTGGTTGCGCACGGCGAGGATGAGCAGGTAGCCCGTGCCCGGATAGGAGAAGACGATCTCCGTGAGCAGCGAGCCGCTCAGCACGAAGCCCACCGCCATGCCGAAGCTGGTGACGTTGGGCAAGAGCGCGTTGCGCGCCGCGTACCGCAGCATCACCTGCCGCGGCGGAAGGCCCCGCGCGTGCGCCAGCCGGATGGAGTCCGTGCCCAGCGTGGCCACCATCGTGTTGCGCATGCCGAGCATCCACCCGCCCAGCGTCGCCACCACGATGGACGCCGCCGGCAGCACCGCGTGCCGGGCCACGTCCGCGGCGAACGCGAACGTCATCCCCGGCTCCATGTCGTGCCCGTACGCGTGGCGCAGCGGGAACCACCCCAGCACGAAGCCGAAGAGGTACAGCGCCAGCATCGCCAGCCAGAAGTATGGGAAGGCCCCCAGGAACGCGAGCGCGGGGGACAGGCCGGAGTCCAGCCACCCTCCCCGGTTCCACGCGGCGAGCACGCCCAGGAAGGAGCCCAGCGCGAAGCTGATGATGACCGCCACGCCCGCCAGCGCCACCGTCCACATCAGGCCGGTGCCAATCACCTCCGTCACCGGCGAGGGGAAGTACGCGTACGACATGCCCAGGTCGCCCTGCGCCAGGTGCTTCAGGTACGTGAAGTACTGCGAGTAGAGCGGCGCGTCGGTGAAGCCGAAGGCGGCCTTGAGCGCCTCCATCGCCTCCGGCTGCACCTTGCCCTGGAAGCGGGCGAACATGGCCGAGGCCGGATCACCGGGGGCCAGGCGCGGGATGACGAAGTTGAGCGTGAGCGAGGCCCACGCGGCGATGAGATAGAAACCCAGCCGCCGGAGGATGTAGCGACCCATGGTCAGCGCTCCCGGGGGACGAGCTCCGTCAGCACCAGCAGGCTGTCGGGCTCCGCGTGCGGCGCCAGCCGCGCATAGGGGTTCTTTTCGGTGGGGAAGCCCGTGAAGCGCCGCGAGTTGGACTCGCCCCAGGACGGGTTGGGGAACAGCGGGATGGCGGGCGCCAGGGCGGAGAAGCGCCGCTGCACCGCGGCCATCAGCGCGTGCTGTTCCTCGGGGGTGACGGCGCGCTCGAAGCGCACGAGCAGCGCGTCCGCCTCCTCATCCCCCAGCCGGTGCCAGTTGGCCGCCGCCACCTGCCCCACCGGCACCACCGTGCGCGGGGACAGCAGCCACTTGTAGAAGTTGTACGGCGTGGGCCCGTCCAGCGACCACGAGATGGCCAGCTGGAACTCGCCCTTCTGCAGGCGCGTCTGCCACGTGCCGAACTCGTACGTCTTGAGCTGCACGGAGATGCCCAGCTTGCCCAGGTCGCGGCTCACCACCTGCCCTGCCCGCACCCAGTCCGACCACCCGCTCACCACCTCCAGGTCCAACGCGAAGGGCTTGCCGTCCGGCAGCCGGCGCACGCCATCCGCGCCGCGCACGAGCCCCACTTCGTCCAGCAGCTTGTTCGCCTGGGCGAGGTCGTGGTGCGTCCACGCATCCTTCGCGACCTCCGGGTCCTTCCAGTCGGTGTACGCGTCGTTGAGGGCGGTGGCGTCCGCGGGGCGGGTGTAGCCATACATGGCCACCTCCACCAGCCGCTCGCGGTCCACCGCCATGCTCAGCGCCTTGCGCACGCGCACGTCATCCAGCGGCGGCCGCGTGGTGTTGGGGTACAGGAAGACGGTGCTGCCGTAGAGCGGGAACCAGCGATGGTGGTGCGCGGGGTCGCGGGCGACGAAGGTGCGGTCCACGGCCGGCACGAAGTTGCCCGCCCAGTCCACCTCCCCCTCCACCAGCGCCATGTTGGCCTGGTCGTTGGTGGGGAACGCGAGGAAGCGCAGCGCGGACACCGCGGGCTTGCCGGGCATCCAGTAGTGCGGGTTCCTGCCCAGCTCGTACACCTGGTTGCGGAACAGCGACACCTGGGTGAAGGGCCCGGTCGCCACCGGCTCCGGGTTGGTGAACGTCACCGGATCCGCGACGTGCTCCCAGACGTGCTTGGGCACGACGACCTGGTGCGCGAGATAGGCGAAGCCCGGCATGAACACGCGCGAGAAGGTGAAGGCCACGGTGTGCGGCCCCTCCGCCTTCACGTCGGTGATGAAGCTCCAGACGCCGCCGGAGTCCAGCGCCGCGTGCTTCTTCAGGAGGCCGAAGGTGAAGACGACGTCGTCCGCGGTGAAGGGCCTGCCGTCGGACCAGCGGACGTTCTCGCGCAGCGTGAAGCGCAGCGTCTTCTGCTCATCCGCCCACGCATGCGCGGTGGCGAGCCAGGGCACCCACTTCCCCTGCGCGGAGCTGAAGACCTCCATGCACTCGTAGATGCCCGCCTTCGTGGGCCAGCGCGCGTTGGCGCCCGCGAACAACGGGTTGAAGTTGCGCACCCACGCGCTCTGCTGCTCCACGGACACGAAGAGCACGCCGGGCGGACGCGGACGCGGCTCCGAGGAGCACGCCAGCAGCAGCACGAACGGCAGGAGCACGCGGGCGAACTTCACGGCGTCGCCTTCTCGTAGACGCGGACGTAGTCCACCTTCATCGTCTGCGGGAACACCGTCTTGGCGTCCGGAGGCCCCACGTACGAGCCGCCCACCGCGACGTTGAGGATGATGAAGAAGGGATGGTCGTAGACCCACTTCTTGCCCGCGGGCAGGGTGTCCGGCGTGGCCTCGAAGAAGACGGTGTCGTCCAGGATGAAGCGGAGGCGATTGGGCTCCCACTCCACCGCGTAGACGTGGAAGTCCGCCTGGAGCGTGCCCCCGCCGACCGCGTGCTCACGCCCCACGCTCTGTCCGCCGGAATAGCCCGGCCCGTGCAGGGTGCTGGTGACGATGGAGGGGATCTGCCCGCGGTGCTCCATGATGTCGACCTCGCCGCACTCCGGCCACCCCTTCGCGTCGATGTCCGCGCCCAGCAGCCAGAACGCAGGCCAGATGCCGCGCCCCGTGGGCAGCTTGATGCGGGCCTCGAAGCGGCCGTAGGCCTGCTGGAAGCGGCCCTTCGTGTTCAGGCGCGCGGAGGTGTAGTCGTTGTTTCCGTAGCGCTCGCGCCGCGCGGTGATGGCCAGGGCGCCCTCGCCGTCCAGCGACGCGTTCTCCGCCCGCGCGGTGTTGAACTCGTACTGGCCGTTGCCCCACCCGTCCCCGCCCACGTCCGGGGCCCACTTCTCCTTCGCGGGCAGCGTGCCTGCGGGGCCCTCGAACTCGTCCTGCCAGATGAGGGTCCAGCCGGTGCCCGGCTGCACGGTGTCGGGCGTCGGGGTCTCGGGCTTCTTGTCCGCGATGCCCGCGGCGGGATCACACGCCAGCGTGCCCAGGCCGGACAGGGCCAGGGCGAAGAGGAGACGGCGGGACGTCATGCGGTCCTCCCAACGTTCTGCTGGGGAAAGAGGGAGCGGTCGCGCAGCGCCGCCTGCAACACCAGGGTGGCCGCGCCCACGGCGATGGCACGCTCCCCCAGCGCCGAGGTGACGATGCGAGTCTCCGCCATGGACACGGACAGGGCGCGCTGGCGCACCGACGCGCGCAAGGGGTCGAGCAGCAGCTCCCCCACGGACGAAATCTCTCCGCCAAGGACGACGATGGCGGGGTTCAACAGGTTCAGCAGGCCGCCCACCGCGATGCCCAGCCAGGCGCCCATACCGTCGATGATCTGCTTCGCGGCGGGGTCGCCCGCGCGGGCGCCCTCCACGAGGTCCCGCACCGTCGGGCCCTTGCGGCCCCGCGCGCCCATCAGCTCCCGCGCGCGCTCGGTGAGCGCCGTGGAGCCGATGAGCGTCACGAGGCAGCCGCGCAGGCCGCACACGCAGAGCGGCCCGTTGGAGTCCACCGCGATGTGGCCGATCTCACCGGCCGTGCCGCCCGCGCCGCGGTACACGTCGCCGTGGATGATGTGACCGGCGCCGATACCGGTGGCCAGCTTGATGTACGTCAGGTCCTCGCCGCCGGAGCCCGCGCCCCAGAAGCACTCCGACAGCGCGCCGAGGTTCGCGTCGTTGTCCACGAACACCGGCATGTCGAAGGTGGTCTCGAACCACTCCTTCACGTCCACGTTCTTCCAGGCGGGCAGGATGAGCGGCGACATCTTCCCGGGCGAGGCCGGGTGCACGGGGCTGGGCACGGCCACCCCCATGCCGACGACGGAGCGGCGCGGGACGCGTTCAGCATCCAGGCACTCCTGGATGAGCTCCTTCGCCTTCTGGAGCGACCCTTCCGGATCGCCGCGCACCGCGTGGCTCGCCTTGCTCTGCGTGCGCACGCGGCCGCGAAGATCCGTGAGGACCACGGTGACATGGGAGGCGCCGAGTTCGACGCCCACCAGGCTGAAGGCCTCGTCGCAGAAGCCGATGAGGGTGGGACGCCGGCCGCCGCGGGAGACCCCGGCGCCAATGCTGCGCACCAGGCCCGCTAGCTCCAGGTCCGCGACAATGGCGGAGACGGTCGACGGACTGAGCTCCGTGCGCCGGGCAATCTCCGCCCGGGAGATCTGACGCTCGCGCCAGATCATGTTCAGCAGCAGGCCGCTGTTCTGCGCGCGCATGCCCGCCGCATCGACCGTCAACACCGCCATTCCCGCTCTCATCGTCCGCTCACGTTCCGTTGTGCCGCGCGGTCAGGCGCGGTGGGGAATCAATGCCACTGGATGTCGTCGAGGAACAGCACGAGCGGGGCCACGTCCAGCCCACCCGCCGACCAGCCGAAGCCCGCCGCCACTTCCGCGTAGCGGACCTTGCTGATGTCCAGGGAGTACTTCGTGGGCGTGGTCGTCAGGGTGACGTTGATCTTCTTCTCGAAGCCGTCCTTGGACGCGTCCCCGTAGCCGACGAAGAAGTCCACGACCTCGCCGCCCGTCCCGCCCCAGGCGTAGAAGGACACCGACTTGGCGCCGTCGGGCACGAGGAAGCCCTTCTCAGGCTTGTCCGCCCAGTTGCCCTCCGGGTACTGCCAGAAGATGCCCGCCCAGGCGTCCCCGCCACCCACGCGGGTCGCGGTGATCTTGTGGCAGTTGCCCAGGGCCGAGCCCGGGCGCGGCGTGTGGCACACGGCCTCGTCCACGATGCCGCCCGGCTGGCTGCCGGCGCCCATGTAGCCACTGGCCGCCCAGGTGCCATCCACGGCCAGGGGCAGCACCACCTGCGTGCCTGCGTCGGTGCCCGCGTCCGTCGTCGTGCCCGCGTCCGTCGTCGTGCCCGCATCCGTCGTCGTGCCCGCATCCGTCGTGGTGCCCGCGTCGGTGGTCGTGCCCGCGTCCACCGTCGTACCCGCGTCCACCGTGGTGCCCGCGTCCACCTTGGTGCCCGCGTCGACCGAGGGCTTGGGGTCGTTCGTCGTGTCCTCGGGGTCACAGGCGCCAATGAGCCCCGCGACCGCGAAAACTCCGGCGGCCGCCCACGTCCACGCGAAACGCTTGTTGCGATGCATGCGATCCCCTCCTGGTTGGTCTTGCTGCGATGACTTTGTTCTTACGGCGAAGAAATCAAAGGTCGTTGGAAGTCGTCGCCCGCATGTCGCAATGCGTCACCTTCGCCGCCACGCGTCAGAGGAGAACGGTTCTCCTCTGTCACGCGGGCTCCCGCAGTCTGGAGCCGTCCCGCGTCCCCGCCATCGCGAACGCATGCGAGTTCGTTCGATGGCCGAAGGAATACCAGCCCCGTTCACTGATTTGCAAGCACGTGACGGAGCCGTACACCCCGTAAACGCGGGCGCCCGGGGGTGATGCACTGCGGCGTGGGGTCGGGGCGCGGGACGTGCGCCCTTCTCCGACTTCAGCGACAGGGTTCGTCAGGAGAAGCAGGGGCGAGTCCGACCGGCTGCCCCATGAGACGGGTCGCCTCTTCGTCACCCAACCCGCCGGTCCGTTGCAGCGAATGCAGCACGCGGTTCCGCGCCTTCATCGCCAGGTCGTGACGGCAGAGGGCATCAAACGAGATGGGACCCAGCGCGCTCCCAATCAACACAGCGACTTCGGAGACTTCAAGTGTCTCCAACGGCCGGCCAAAATAGCTCAGGGAGGCGTTGCCCAGCCCTGGCGCCGCCCGAGGTAGCTTGACCGTGCTCGACCACTGGGCAAGCAGTTGCTCCGCGGAAGCATGGCGCGTGAGCCAGACAGCGAGTGCCTGGCGCCGCCAGTGCGTCGGCTGGGCCGGCAGGTCGAACCGCCGAAGCCATTCACCTGCCGCGGCATAGGCCAGCGTGAAGCCCCCGTCCGGCAGCTGTGCGTTCCGCCTCCGGGTCACTGGCAGGCTCCACGGCAGCACTGGCTGGACCTGCAGTGCGGTGCCCCCAAGGTGCGCGGTCATGACCCGCGTGACCAGCGGCAGAGACACGGGCGCGTCTCCCATGCGCGGCAACTCTGGAAGCTGGGCGAGCTGGTACCTGTAGAACGCCTCCAGGCTGGCGAACAGCAAGCCCACCGCGCCCATGGCGACGCCGCCCACCACCAGGAGCCATCGAAACCAGCGTCGCACCGCCCTACCCTTCATGGCGTGGGAACTCGCAGTTTTCCTGCGCGTCGTTCCATCGTCCGCCAGCATCCAGGCATGTGTCGACACGCCACCAACGCCCACAGTGCGAAAGCGCGAACGCAACGAGCAGGAGCAGGACGAACGCAACGGTCAGCTTGACTGAGCGGCGCATGGAACCGGACAACCGTCAGTGCTTCGGCGGCCCGCCGAGGATGTCGTGGACCGTGGCGAGCAGCTGATCGATGTCGAAGGGCTTGGGCAGGAAGGCCGCGCACGGCAGGTGCTGCCAGAACTCCGCGGGGCTGGCGCTCATCATCACCACCGGGACGTCGCGCAGCATGGGGTCGCGCAGCATCGCTTCCAGCACGCCCGGGCCGTTGAGCAGCGGCATCATGTAGTCCAGCAGCACCAGCGACGGACGCTCGAGCGCCATCCGCTCCAGGGCCTCGCGGCCGTTGAGCGCCGTGGCGGTGGAGTAGCCCTCGTCCGACAACAGATCGCGGACGGCCTCCACGATGCCGAACTCGTCGTCGACGATGAGGACGGGACCCATGATCAGGTCCCTCGGCGCTTGCGGACGGTTCGGCGTGGCTTCGGACGGGCCGTCTTCTGCGAGGCGCCCTTGCCGGCGTTGCGGCGCGGCTTCGACAGGGGGGTCGCCTCCGGGACCCGCGTGCGCGCGAGCCCCGTCATCAACATCTGTCCCTCCAGGAAGGGCTGCCCCACCCGGAGCCCCTTGCCAGTGATGTGCAGCTCGCGCAGCGACGTGTCGTAGTCGCTGTTGCGCACCTTCAGCACCGCGAGGAAGCGGTGCAGCCCGGAGTGCAGCTCCACCAGGCGCACGAAGAGGATGTTCTCCGCCACCATGGAGATGCCCTTGAGGGGGAACTTCACCTCCGGCCCGAAGGCGCTGGTGGACTCGGCGGTGTAGAGCAGCGTCACCTCGCGCACCCGGCACTCGTTCACGAGCGCCGCCAGGAAGCGCGCCACCCGGGCATTGCGCGTCGAGGCGCGGCGAAGCGCCTCGTACCCATCCAGGAAGATGCGGCGCACCCGCCCGCTCCGGATGGTGGTCAACAGCTCGATGCCCAGCTTGTCGAGGATGTTCTCCGTAGGCGGCCGGAAGCTCACCTCCAGGTCCCCGCGCTCCATCAGCGGCTGCAGGTGCAGCCCCACCCCGGCCGCCTGGGCGAGCATCCGCTCCGGCGCGTCGTAGAAGGCGAAGTAGTGGCCACGCTCGCCCCGGCGCGCCCCTTCCGCGAGGAAGCTCAGCCCCAGCAGCGTCTTGCCGCTGCCCGGGGGGCCCAGGAGGATGGTGGTGGAGCCCGCGGGCACGCCGCCCTTGAGCATCGCGTCCAGCCCCGCCACGCCGAAGGCGTCACGGTCACGCGTCCCCGCGCCAGGCACCAGGTGCCCGTCCACCAGCGACTCCAGGCGGGGATAGACGGTGAGGCCGTCGCTGGTGATTTCAAAGCCGTGCTGTCCCAGCTTGTAGGCGCTGCCCCGGAACTTGCGCACGCTGATCTCACGCAGGGTGCGCACGCCGAAGGTCCGCTGCTGGAGCAGCATCAGGCCATCCACCATGGTGTGTTCGGCGCGCAGGCCCTTCTCGCCGCCGGTGGTGAGCACCAGCGTGGTGCAGCCCATGAGGCCCGTCACGACCTGGAGGCCGTGGATGAACTTCTTGAGCGCCTGTCGCGACGGCGCCATCTCCTCGGCGGCCAGCATCCCGTCCAGCACGAGCAGCGAGGCCTTGTGCGACCGGACCTCCTTGCGCACGAGCTCCGAGAGCGCTTCCAGCCCCCCCTGCTCCAGGATGGAGAAGGCGCTCAGGTAGTTGATGGCGCCCGTGACGCAGGCCGGGTCGAAGAACGACAGCGTCTGGAGGTTGCCCACCATGTCCGTGTGCGACTCGGCCAGGAGCGTCAGGTAGAGGATCCGGCGTCCCTGCGCCGCCTGATGGAAGCAGATCTGGTTGGCGAGGATGGTCTTGCCCGCGCCCGGCAGTCCCAGGACCATGTACATCCGGCCCTTGCGCAAGCCCCCATCGAGCAGCGTGTCCAGCCCGGGTATGCCCGTGGACAGCCGTTCCTCTCCGCGTGGACCTCCCGGGATCATCAGACGGTTCCTTCCTGGGCGCCGCGCGCCGACCAGGGCCGTGGGCGACGGTCCTGATGACTCCTTAGTCCAGCCGATATTGAAAACATCAACAATCGGGGAAGCGCTCGCTGGCGGACAGCTCGCGCGGCCCTCTGGCTGCCTACCGGGCGGAACGGAGGTCCGCTTCCGGCGCCACCACCCCGCTGCCCGTCAGCGGCTTGAGGGACGCACGCAGGGCTTCAATCTGGGCGCGCGCCAGGTCCTTGAGCTTCTCCACGTCGTCCAGGGTCATCCCCTTGGTGGAGATGGGCGTGCCCACCGTCACGAGCCCCCGCGAGGTGGCGAAGCGCCAGGAGTGCTTGGGCAGCGCCAGCCGCGTGCCGCTCACCGCCAGGGGCAGCACGTCCGCCTGCACCTCGATGGCGAGCCGGAAGGCGCCGTCCTTGAAGGGCAGCAGCTCCTCCGTCTTGGAGCGCGTTCCCTCCGGGAAGATCATCACGGGCATCCCCTTGGCGAGCCACGCCTTGCAGCGCGCCATGGCGCCCGTCGCCGAGTCCCGGTCGCCGCGCTCCACCGGGATGTCGCCGGCCATGCCCATCATCCAGCCCACCACCGGGACCTTGAAGAGGCTCTTCTTGCCCAGCCACTTCATCTCCCACGGCAGGTGGGAGATGAGGAACGGATCCGCGTTGGACTCGTGGTTGCTCACAACAACGGTGTTGGGGGCCACGTCGTCCGGGATGGAGCCGTGCGTGCTGAAGCGCCAGAAGGGCGTGAGCTTCGCGGCGGTGAAGCCCACCAGGCGGAAGCAGCGCCCCGCCACGTAGCGGCGCTTGTCGAACGGGGCGGTGAAGATGAAGAGGATCAGCTGGACGAAGAAGCCCACCAGGGCCACGAGGCCCACCTCGATCCAGGTCCAGATGGAGAGCAGTGCATTCATGAGAGGGGTCCCTTGGGCACGAGGGGGGGTCAGGAGAGGACGGCGGGATCCAGGTCCACGCTCACCGGGCAATGGTCCGAGCCGTGGACCTCCGGGTGCACGGCGGCCTTGCGCACGTAGCCGAGTGCGGCGGGCGAGGCCAGCACGTAGTCAATGCGCCAGCCGATGTTCTTCTCGCGCACGCCCGCCCGCTGGCTCCACCAGGAGTAGTGGCCGCCCGCCGGTTGGAAGTGGCGGAAGGTGTCCACCCAGCCCGCGCGGATCCACCGATCAAACTCCTCGCGCTCCTCCGGGCGGAAGCCGCTCGTCTCGCGGTTCTCGCGCGGGCGCGCCAGGTCGATGTCGCGGTGCGCGGTGTTGAAGTCGCCCATCACGAGCACGCGTTCACCGTCGCGCAGCGGCTTCTCCAGGCGGGCGAAGAGGCGCTGATAGAAGTCCAGCTTGAACGGGATGCGGCTCAGGTCCCGGTCCTTCCCGTTGCCATTGGGGAAGTAGCCGTTGACCACGGTGAGCTTGCCGAAGCGGGCGAACTGGAGACGGCCTTCCGCGTCCATGGCGGGCGCACCCAGCAGGGTGTCCAGGGCGTCGGGCTCATGGCGGCTGAAGAGGCCCACGCCGCTGTAGCCGGGGCGCTCCGCGGCCACGAAGTGGGTCTTCCAACGGCGGGGGGCGCGCACCTCGGCGGGGAGCTGCTCCACGCGGGCACGGACCTCCTGCAGCCCCACGATGTCCGCCCGGGCCTTGGACAGCCACGGGAGGAACCCCTTGCGGTGGATGGAGCGCAGACCGTTGACGTTCCAGGAGACGACTCGCACGCCCCCGCTTATGGCGAAAGCGCGCGGGTATTTCCAGCCCCCACCGTCCCTGGAAGGACGATGGGGGCCGGCCCTACTCAGTGCGTCACGGCATCTCGGTGCCGCTCGCCTTGTTCTGCGGATTGCGCGTGGTGCGGAGGATGAAGTCCGTGTTGTTCACGTTCGTGTCGTACCCGTTGCCCGCCGCGCTGTCCGAGCCGCCTTCCATGGTGGAGCCCGACGAGGAGGCCTTGGCCTTGCGCTCCATGCTGCCGGCGGCGCCCGGCGTGCTGCTGATCGGCTGGCCGCCTTCCGCGGCGTCGGCGGCCTTGCCGTAGCCCACGGTGTCGACCGCATTCGCATCCGTCACGGCGGAGCCAATGCCCGGAAGGCCGATACGAACGTGTCCGACCGAGGCGCCCATGGTGATGGTCGTGCCCCAGCTTTCATCCGGGGTGACGGCGCCCACGTAGGTGCTCCGGGCCAGCAGGAAGAAGCCATGGGCCGCGATCTTCGACCCATTGGGCAGGGTGAAGCTGGACGAGAAAGTCCCACCCACATCCCTCTTGTACTGGAGCTTCCAGCCGCTCAGGTCCACTTCCGCATTCGTGGGGTTGTAGAGCTCCACGAACTCATCGTTGGTGTTCGCTCCGGCGCCCGCGAGTTCGCTGATGACGACGTGGTCCGTCGTGGGCTCGGAGGTGACCGTCACCTGGGCGGAGACCGACTGGCCGTCGAGCGTGGCGACGATCGTGCCCGTCGCGGAGGACGCGCCGGCGGTGAAGGTGAACTTCGCGGAGAGCTGGTCGGCCGGCACCGTTACGGACGTGGGCACCGTGCCCACGCCGCCCGTCACCGAGAGCGTCACGACCGTGGCCTCGGCGGGCGGCACGTCGAGCGTCACGGTGACGTCGGCCGTCTTGCCAGAGCCGAGCACCACCGTCTCCGGCGACAGGAACGCCAGCGAGGCGGCCTCGGTCTCACCGAGCACACGCACCGTGGCGTCGCGCGTATCCGCGCCCAGCGTGGCCGTCAGTGTCGCCTTGACCGAACCCGCCGCGTCGTCCGCCGTCACGATGACCGGCGCCGTGCGAGCGCCCGCGATCACCGTCACCCGGCCGTTGTTGGCCACGACGACCGAGGGGCTGGACGACGTGACCTGCACCACCACGTCCGTCACGGCCGGGGCGCTCAGCGTCACCTCCAGCGGCTCCGGAATCGTCTCACCCGTGGTGCCAGAGCGCGCGAAGACCGCCGCCGGCTCGAGCGCGGTGAGCGTCACGCTGCTAGTGCCCGCGTCGCTGCCCGTGCCGCCATCCGTCTCCGTGCCCGCATCCGGCGCGGGACCCGCGTCAATGGCGCCGCCGTCCGTCTCGGAGCCACCATCCGGCCACGTGCCGCCGTCCGTCTCGGAGCCAGCATCCGTCTCGGAGCCAGCATCCGTCTCCGTGCCGGCGTCCGTCTCCGTGCCGGCGTCCGTCTCCGTGCCGGCGTCCGTCTGGGTTCCAGCGTCGACCGGGGTACCCGCGTCCGTCTCGGTACCCGCGTCCGTCTCCGTGCCAGCGTCCGTCTCCGTGCCCGCGTCGACCGTGGTACCCGCGTCCGTCTCCGTGCCCGCATCGACCGTGGTACCGGCGTCCGTCTCCGTGCCCGCGTCGACCGTGCCCGCGTCCGTCTCCGTGCCGGCGTCATCGCCGGGGATCACGCCTCCGTCGGTGCCAGCATCGACGGTCGGGGTGGTGATCTGGCAGGTGTTGCTGCAGCGGTCGCCTTCGGTGCGGTTGCCGTCATCACACGCTTCGCCACTCTCGACGATGCCGTTGCCGCAGACCGGATCCTTCGGGTCATCACCACCGCACGCGGACAACAAGAGCAGCACCGCTGACATCGGGACCAGCAGGTGCCGGAAAGACAAGGACATGGAGACTCCGTGTTGGGTACAGAGCCTCATCCAAACCACAAAATTACAGGCAGACGCAAACTGGCCCCCGTCACTTTCAGGCCATTTCCCTCCCCCTTTTGGGCGCGTCGGGTTCCAACAAACCGAGAACCCTGACAGGGCGGATCCGCGGACGCGGGCTCAGCCAGGAATGCCGGGGGGTTGCACCGGGGCCGGGGCTTCCAGGCCATGGACCAGCAGGAAGCGCCGGACGGCCTCGGCGATCTCCGTCCCCGCCTCCAGCAGCCCCGCGTGGCCGGCGTCGTCCACCTGGAGCCACTCGGCCTGGGGCAGCGCGCGGTGCAGCCGCTGGACCTCGCTCAGGGGCACGAGCACGTCATCGCGCGCGGCGATGATCAGCACGGGCACGCGCACGGACGTCACGACGTCCCAGGCGTGGCCCTCCGCGAGTCCGCGCAGCGTGCGCCAGTAGGCCTGGGGGCTCATGCGGTAGAGGGCGTCCAGGAACTCGGCGATGTCCTCGCGCGGAGCCCGGGCCCGCAGCGCGCCCACGGCCCGGGCGAGCGGATCCGCGAACCGGCTGCCGATGACGGCCTTCACCGCGGGCGCGACCCAGGGCACCAGCGGCGTGCTGGCGCGCAATGCCTGGCGCGTGGCGGACAATGCCAACCGTGGGCCCCAGCGCGGATCCGCCGAGCCCGGAGCGCCGGGCGTCCCCGCGATGAGCGTCATGGACGGCACCAGCTCCGGACGGCGCCGGTACAGCTCCAACAGGATGCGTACGCCCATGGAGAAGGCGATGTGGTGCGGCGGCCGGCCGTTGCCGCGCGCCATCGCCCGCTCGGTGACGCGCTCCAGATCGTCCACGTGCACCTGCACGCGGTAGTCCCCGTCCCGCGACTCCTCGCTCTGGCCGTGCCCCCGGTAGTCCCAGTGCACCACCCGGTGGTCCTGCTCCAGGTTGGAGACGATGTGCCGCCAGAAGTTCTCCGACGTCCCGATGCCGTTGGTCAGCAGCACCGGCGGCCGGTTCGCGAGCGCCGAGTCCCGCTTCGGCTCCGGCAGGCCCGCGCTGTGGGTGTGGAACGCCACCCGGGTGCCGTCCGGGGCGGAGACGAAGTGCGTGGAGCGACGGTAGGGCATTCCCGCCCACCATGCGGCCGGGCAGGCGCGGGTGCAAGGGTCCACCACACGGCCCGTCGGAGGCCCGCTCGCGCAGCGGCTCCATGCGGGACCTCCACGAAGGCTGGACGCGCGCCCGCCTCCGGGAGATCGTGGCGCGGATGATCCGCGCGGAAGCCGAAGGGTTGGATGTGGCGGCCGTGCTCGCCCACTACGAAGCGCACGGCTTCGCGCGGCTGGGCCCCGTGCTGGACGACGCTGGCATCGAATCCCTGCGCGAGCGGGCGGACGACCTGATGCTGGGCCGCGTGGTGTACCCGGGGCTGTTCTTCCAGCCGGACGCCGCGAGCGGTCGCTACGAGGACGCGCCGCTGGGGCTGGGCTGGCAGGGGCCGTCCCTGGACTACCGCAAGCTGGAGAAGCTGGAGAAGGACCCGCGCTTCCTCGCGTGGCTGGAGAACCCGCTGTTTGAACGGATCGCGCGAGCGCGCATCCCGGGCGACATCGTCCTCTACCGCGCCATCCTCTTCCACAAGGGCCCGGCGGGCGGCAGCAACCTGCCCTTCCACCAGGACGGCGGGAAGCTGTGGGGGCTCACGCGAGAGCCGGACCTGCAGATCTGGACCGCGCTGGACGACGCACCGGAGGGCGGCGGCTGTCTGGAGGTCGTCCCTGGCAGCCACCGGGCGGGGCTCGTGACGGCGCTGGGGGGTGTGATTCCCCCGGACCGCGTGGCGGCGGCGGACGCGGACGCGCACGTGGTGCCCCTGCCGGTGCGGGCCGGGGAGGCGCTGCTCATCCACAACCACGTCTGGCACCGCTCCGGGCGGGGCCGGCCCGGACAGCGGCGGCGCGCGTTCTCCGCCTGCTACATGAGCGCGGACACCACCTGCGTGCGCAAGAAGAAGGCCCCCCGCGTCTTCCCGCCGGTGTTCCGTCACCCGGTGCGCGGCGGCTGAAAGGCCCTATCATCCGGGGCGTGTCCGGACACCCGGGAGTCCTTGTCGCCGAGCAGCCCCACTACCTGCCGTGGGTGGACTTCTACGAGCAGGTGGCCCGCGCCGGCACGCTGGTGGTGCTGGACGACGTGCAGTGGCTGAGGCGGGGCTGGCAGCGCCGCACGCGCGTCGCCCTGCCCCTGGGCGTGCCCACGCCGCCGCCCACCGAGCCGGGCTTCCAGTGGCTGTCCATCCCCCTGGAGGATCCGCACCGCGACACGCGGATCCGCGACCTCGCCGTGGACGCGCGGCAGCCCTGGGCGCGCAAGCACCTCCAGACGCTGGTGACGCTCTACGGCGGCCGCCCCTATTTCCGCGCGCAGGTGCTGCCCCTGCTGGAGCCCTTCTACGACGCGGCGGCGCGCGAGTCCGGCCCGGGGTCGCTCTTGCGCGTGCTGCTGTCCAGCATGGCGCTGTTCTACGAGCCGCTGGGCCTGGCCCCGAAGCTCGTGTGCTCCTCCACGCTGGAGCGCCGGGGCGAGGACAAGACGCAGCGGCTGGTGGAGTACTGCCTTCAGACGGGGGCGCACACGTACTACTCGGGGACGGGCTCCACGCTGTACCTGAAGCCGGAGCGCTTCCGCGCGGTGGACGTGCGCCTCTTGTGGCAGCGCTTCCGTCACCCGGACTACGCCCAGGGACGCGAGGGGCGCTTCGTGATGGGGCTGTCGGTGGTGGACGTGCTGGCCAACGTGCCGCTGGAGACAGTGCGCACGTGGCTCCAGCCGTCGCCGTGGGGGCCGTTCGCGGGGAACGGCCCCCAGCCGCTTCAGCGGGCGGAGGCGGAGGTGGCTTCGGACGCGGGCTTGTCGAAGCGCACGAAGTAGCTGCGCACGGCGGCGTCGAGCAGCGCGGGCTCCAGGCGCGGCACGCTGCCCTGGTAGTTCGCCATGTCGATGACCTGATCCAACAGGTCGCGCGGCTGACACGCGGCGAAGGGCCGGTGGTTCGGGCGGTAGTGCTCGTCGATGAGGTAGTCGATGGCGCGCGCGTCGTACGGCACGCCGCGCTTCTTGCACATCACCTGGAAGATCTCGTGGAACTGCTGCTCGTCTGGACGCTGCACCTCCAGCTTGTAGCGGACGCGGCGCAGGAAGGCGTCGTCCACGAGGGCGCTGGGGTCCAGGTTGGTGGAGAACGCGGCGAACACGTCGAAGGGGACCTGGAGCTTCTTGCCCGTGTGCAGCGTGAGCATGTCCACGTCGCTCTCCAGCGGGACGATCCACCGGTTGAGCAGGTCCTTGGGGGACACCTTCTGGCGGCCGAAGTCGTCGATGAGGAGCATGCCGTTGCTCGCCTTCATCTGGAACGGGGCCTCGTAGTACTTCACCTCCGGGGTGTAGACGAGGTCGAGCATCTCCAGCGTCAGCTCACCGCCCACCACCACGAGCGGACGGCGGCAGCGCACCCAGCGGCGGTCATACGGCTGGGAGCCGGGTTCGTCCTCCACGGGCTTGTGGATGTTCGCGTCGAACATCTTCACCACGAAGTCGTCGATGAGCAGCGCGTGGGGAACGAAGATGTCCCCCTCGTAGCAGTTCACCATGCCCTGGCAGATGGCCGTCTTGCCGTTGCCCGGAGGCCCGTAGAAGAAGATGGCGCGCCCGGAGTTCATCGCCGGGCCGATGCCGTCGAAGATGTAGTCGCGGATGATGAGGTCGCCGAACTTGTCCTGCATCCGGTTGCGGGTGATGCGGTTGCCGCGCACGGTCTGCAGCTTCACGGCGGCGGCCCACTCGTTGAACGGCACGGGCGCCGGGCCGTTGTAGCGGTTGCGGTCGAGGATCTGCCGCAGCACGTCCGTCACGAAGGTGGTGAGCTGGTAGATCATCGTGGAGCGGCCCACGCCGGATCCACCACCGCCGCGGATGTCGATGTACTTCTGCCGGCGCAGGCCCTCGATGATCTCATCCACGAGGGTGGTGGGCAGTTGCAGGCGGGCGGCCACGTCCATGCCGCGCATCTCGCCCGCGAAGAAGATGGCCTTGAGGACCAGCTCCTCCACGAACGTCGCGTTGAGCCCGCACTCCTGGAGGTTGCGAGGCTGCACGGGCCAGAACCTGGGCGTCGGCGGGGCCTCCGGGGCGTCACCGCGACGGCCCGGGCCGCGACGGTCCGGGCCGGAAAAGGACTGGGCCACCTGGGGGGGCGCGGTGCCGCGACGGTCGGGGCCGCTGTAGGACTGGGAGGGCGCGCCCCCGCGGCGGTCCGCGCCCGGGCCCGCTCCGCGA
>NZ_RAWG01000570.1 GCF_003611735.1 Corallococcus sicarius
CTGATCTTCCACGCACGCTGCTCTCCTAGTCACAGCTCTTTATGTGTGGGCCGCGGAGTTCGCGTTCGGCGCCATTCGTGCTTCGGAGCGGCCCGAAGTGCCTTGAGCCTCGCAAGCTCTTTGGAGTCCGCTTCGACGACCCACAGCCGGAGCGCTCCCTCAAGTTGACGACCCTTGACCCAGCCGCGCTTCATCCAGCTGTAGAGCGTGATGCTCGGCATCGATAGCCTGGCTGCCAGCTCCGCCAGTCGCCATTCATTCGGCCGCAGCGCCTCTGCTGGTGTCCTTGGCTCGTGCCTCGTGCTCCGTAGCCGTCGATGGCGCGAGAGAATCGTACGCACCATGTCGCCATTGAAGGTGGACCGGCGCTTCGCGGGGCGCCAGCCTTCCTTGTTCAGCTGCTCCGCAATGCTTCGGGAGGCCAGTCCCTGGCTGCGTAGCTCCTCCATGCGCTTGGCGAGTTGCGGCCAGTAGCTCAGCTGCTCCATCCGAGCCACGGGCCGCGCCACCGTCGTCTGCGTGCGATGCCCCCCCGCCCATTGGATGGACAGCTCGACGCGCTCCGTGCCATCGAGGATGGTGACAACGACCTCCTCGACCAGTTGCCGGATGATGGTTTGCCGCTCCGCAGAGGTCGTGCTCGACGCCTTCCAGAGTGCGGGAATGTCACTGGCCAGGGCGCGAATCGCCTTTCGCTCCTGCTCGCCCACAGGGGAGGGCCGTTTCGCGAGCCATCGTTGGTGCTCCTCCTCGAGGCACTTTTGCGCGGCGAGCTTCTCCTCCAATTGCGACTCCAAGCCGCGAGCTACAAGCCGGTTTTCCGGCTCCACCGCGTTGTACTGCCTCAGCGCACGCTGCGCTTCGAAACGCGCACGCTCCAGCCGCTGGCGCCAGTGCTCGGCCAGCCGCGCATGCTCCGCTTCCAGGTCCTCCGCCACCTTCAGGCTCACCTCCAGCGCCGAGGGCATAAGGGCCTTGAGGACCAGCTCGCTCATGCACTCATCGAGAGTGCGACCGACCAGCGACTGGCACTCGGGTTCACCCAGGTGGACCGCGTTGCGGCAGCACACGTAGCGCTGACGGCCTGCTCCATACGCCACCATCATGCGGCAGCCGCACCGCCCACAGCGCAGTAGGCCGGACAGAAGCGCGGACCCGTTCCGAACAGCCCCCAGCCCCTGAGCGCTGTTTTCTTTCAGCTGCTCGAGATTGCGCTCGTACTGCTCCCAGTTGATGTATGCGGGCAGTCTGTCCTTGAGGGCAACAAGCCAGTTGCCGGGCGCCACCACCGACCTGCCCGTCCCCGGGCGCCCTGGTTTCTGGCGTCGCGGGTCTACCTGGCGCTGCCCATAGACATACGCGCCAGCATAGACTGGGTTTTTCAGCATGTGGTGCAGCGTCGCACGGTTGGGCCGACGCCACTCCAGCTCTCCCTTTGCGGGGCCAGCGGTCAGCCGCACCGGCATCTTGATGCCGTTGTTCACCAGGTAGCGCAGGACTCCGTGGACGGTGCCACGGGCCTCGAACTGGGCGAAGACAAGCTGCACGACTGACTGCACCTGCTCATCCGGGTCCTTCACCACCTCGCCGGAGGGGCGCCGCATGTAGCCAATGGGCACCAGCAAGCCCAGTTCTCCACGCCGGGCCTTCGCCACTTTACCTTGCTGCATGCGTTGCCTGAGGACGTGGAGCTCTGCCTCGGACATGGTGCCCTTGAGCCCCAGCAGGAGTCGGTCGTTGTAGTTGGACGGCTCGTAGAGCCCATCCATGTCGGCAATGAGGGTGCCAAACAGAGCGCACACTTCCAGCAACTGGTACCAGTCACGGCAGGAGCGCGCGAGGCGCGAGCTTTCCACGCCCAGGATGATGCCGACGCGGTCCAGACTGACTTCCGCCACCAGTCGCTGGAAACCGGGGCGGCCTTCCGCGCTGGCACCGGAACGGCCCAGGTCATCGTCGACGACGATGATGCGCTCCCTGGGCCACCCCAAGCCCCGGGCGCGCTCGACCAATCCGTACTGCAGTCGGGTGGACTCCTGGTGCTTCACCAGTTGTTGGGCGGTCGACTGCCGCACGTACACCATGGCCAACCGCTCCAGGTGGCGAGGCGTAATTTTCGAGCCCAGGGTCCACTCCGGCTGCGCCGAGGGATTGCTGCTCTGCGCGCTCATCTGCGCCCTCCCTTCTTGCCCGTTCCCGCTGGACGAGCGCGCTCAACACGGCGACCAGCCGTCGACGCCGGTGTCCGGGCAGTTGGGCCCATGAGGGAATCGGCGGCGGCCCCGGACCTGGATTCTCCGCGGACGCTGGCAGCCCTGGGCCCAGCCTCGCTACCCGAGGCGGGCAGTTCCCTGCACCCCCCATCTCGCCCCCTCCACCAGCGCACGAGTGCCAGCAGCCCCGTGATGCCCACGGTCGGCACGCTGGCGGGCGGCTTCAACCCTGGCCCTGTGTCTATCGCCTTTGTTCGCTTGGTCGACTCT
>NZ_RAWG01000571.1 GCF_003611735.1 Corallococcus sicarius
CGCCCACCTCCGACGGCGTGCGCCACTCCCGCTCGCCGCCCTCGGGCAGCGTGTCCGTCGCCATCCAGTGCAGCGCGCGGAAGTCCGGCGCCTGCTCGAAGAGGAAGTCGGACAGCTCCAGGATGCCCGACGTCGTGAGCACCACCGACGCCTCGGCGTCCTGGATGATGGCGCGCAGGCGGGGCAGGGTGCGCTCCAACCGCATCGGATCCGGCGGATACGCCGGCACCGCCACCGCGCCCGCATAGAGGCAGCCGAAGAAGCCCGCGATGTAGTCCAGCCCCGGCGGGTACAGGAGCAACACGCGCTCGCCCACCACGCCTCGCGCCTGCAACGCCGTGGCGATGCGCCGGGCCCGCACGTCCAGCTCGAACGCGCTCAGCACCGTCTCGTCGCCGTCGACTTCACCCAGGAACGTGTACAGCGGCGCATGGGCAGAGGGGCCCATCGCCAGATTCAACAGGAGGCCAGGAAGGGTTCGCGAGAAGTCAAGCAGGGGGGGCCGTCCATGTGTCGGAAAAAGCGCCGACACTTCTTAGCAGCCCTTGCTCTTAATCCCGTGGGTCCTCGCGATGTTGGAACGCGCGCGCACATGCTGCGCCGCCAGCTTCCCGGGGGAGCGTCTCAGCCGCGCCCGAACAGCCCTTTCAACCACCCCATGAAGCCCTTCTGCTTCGACACGACCGCCGCGTCCGGCGTCAGCACCGGCGCCGCGGGCGCTGCCACAGACATGTTGCGGTTCACGGGGGCAACCGGCGCCGCGCCCGAGCCCACACTGGTGGTGGCACTGGAGGCCACGGTCTCCGCCTCCGCCTGGGCCAGCCGCGCCTTCACGGTCTCCGGCGTGTCGCGGGTGGTGAACGTGCTGACCACCTCACGGCCCGACGTGCCCTCACGTGCGACGACCTTCAGCAGCGACTCGTTGTTCACCTCGAACGTCACGGTCACCTGCACCGTGCCGCGAGGCCGCTTCGGCAGGCCCGCGAGCCGCAGCGTGCCCAGGTACTCGTTGTCCTGCGCGCGCTCGGAGTCGCCCTGGAAGACGGTGAGCTCCAGCTCCGTCTGGTCGTCCCGGTGGGTGGAGAGCGTGTAGACCTTGGAGGCCGGCAGCGCCACGTTGCGCTCCAGCACCGGCTTGAAGCGCCCGCCCGGCAGTCCCACGCCAATGGCCATGGGCAGCACGTCGATGAGCACCACGCCTTCCAGCTGCCCCAGGCTGTGCGCCAGGAGCGCCGCGCCCAGCGCCACGGCCTCGTCCGGGTGCACGCCCTTGCTGGGCGGCTGGCTGAAGAACTTCGTGATCTTCTCGTGCACCAGCGGGAAGCGGCTCTGCCCACCGACGAGGATGACCTCGTCGATGTCCTGCGGCTTCAGCCCCTTGGCCTGCAACACCTCGTCACAGACCTGGAGTGTGCGGTCGACCAGCTTCTCCGTCAGCGCGATCAACTTCTGCCGCGTGAGCACGACGTCCAGGTCGTACGGCTTGTTGTCGATCATCGTCACGAAGGCCACGTGCACCCGCATCTCCGAGCGCTCGGACAGGGCGCACTTGGCCCGCTCCGCCGCGTCGTTGATGCGCTGCAGCGCCACCCGGTCCCCCTGGAAGGTGCGGCCCGTCTTCTGCCGGAACTCCTCCAGGAGGTACTCGACGATGGCGTTGTCGAAGTCGATGCCACCCAGGAACGTGTCGCCGCCGGTGGAGATGACTTCGTAGACGGTGTCGTGCAGCTCCAGCACCGACGCGTCGAAGGTGCCGCCGCCCAGGTCGTACACCAGCACCCGCTGGTTGAGCTTGCGCCCATAGCCGTACGCCAGCGCCGCCGCCGTGGGCTCGTTGAGGATGCGCTCCACGTACAGGCCCGCGAGCTTGCCCGCCTCGCGCACCGCCTGCCGCTGGTTGTCGTTGTAGTAGGCGGGCACCGTGATGACGGCCCGCGAGATGGGCTGCCCCAGCTGGTTCTGCGCCACCTCGCGCACCTCGCGGAGGATCAGCGCGGAGATCTGCTGGAGCGAATAGATGCGATCGCCCAGCCGCACCGCCGCCTCGCCTGCCTGCCCGGCGGCGATCTCATAGTGGAAGCGGTCCTTGATCTGCCCGACGATGGGCGACGCGTACGGCCGGCCCACCAGGCGCTTGGCGCCGTACACCGTCTGGCGCGGGTTGGTGAGCATCTGCCCCTTCGCGGGGTGGCCCACCACCAGCTTGCCGCGCTGGTTGAACGCCAGGATGGAGGGGACCGTGTTGTGTCCCTCGCGGCTGTGCAGCACCGCCGGCTTGTTGCCGCGCACGAACGCGGCGCACGAGTTCGTCGTCCCCAGGTCGATGCCAATCACCGGCCCCGTCCGGGGCGGCTCCGCGGTGTTCAGCTCCAGCGCCTCCGCCGTCACCATCTCCAGCGGCGGCCCGGAGGGCGCGGACAACATCCCCGGCGCGGGCGTGCGGGCAGGCCCGACCGTGGGGAGGGAAGGGGAG
>NZ_RAWG01000572.1 GCF_003611735.1 Corallococcus sicarius
TCCCCGGCCCCCGCGGACGTGAGCACGCCCGACGTGGCCCTCCTGCGGGGCCTGCTGTGGGCCTCGGAGCCGGCGCCGGAGGAGATCCGCGCGCTCGCCATCGAGGATCTGGCGCTGCTGGGCGACCCGCGCGCCCTGGACCCGCTGGCCGCGTTCATCTGGGATCCCAACCCGCGCATCCAGCAGGCGGCGCTGCGCGCGGTGGCGCTCTTCCAGCACCGCCGCGCGGAAGAGATTCTGGGCAACATCGTGCGGCACCCGCGCCTGCCGGACACGCTGAAGATCCAGGCGCTGGGGGGGCTGCTCTACCAGCGCACCCCCACCGCGCGCCGTGCCGCGCAGGACGTGGCCGCCGACAGCCGCATGGGCTACGCGGTGCAGAACGCCGCGCGCTCCGTGGTGTCGCAGTGGGACGCTGCCGCGACAACGACGCCCTGAAGAGACGCCTGCCTGCCTGCTCGCCGGGTGCCCACCCCGAGCTGGGAGCCGGGGCCGATTCCTGGAGTGCGCGCGTGTATGGGTTAGACTGGCGCGCATGAAGATCACCCCGCTCGACATCCGGCAGAAGCGCTTCGAGACGGCGATGCGCGGCTACGCGCGTCCCGAAGTGAGCGCGTACCTGGAGCTCATCGCCGGTGAGTTCGAAGAGGTGGTGAAGGAGAACATCGCGCTCAAGGAGGAGCTCAAGCGCACGCAGAACAAACTCGAGCAACACCAGGAGCGGGAGCGCACCCTCCAGGAGACGATGGTCACCGCGCAGCGCATCAGCGAGGACCTGAAGGACGCCGCGAAGAAGGAAGCGGAGATCATCATCGCGGACGCGGAGCACCAGGCGGAGAAGATCGTCCACGGTGCGCACCAGCGGCTGGTGCAGGTGGTGGAAGACATCAACGAGCTCAAGCGCCAGCGCACCCAGTTCGAGTCGCAGGTGCGCTCCGTGGTGGAGGCCCACCGCAAGCTGCTGGAGACGTTCGCCGCGCCCTCGTTCGCGGACCGCGACTACGCGCGCGTCGAGGACAACGTCGCGTTCCTGACGCAGAAGAAGGCCCACTCCAACGACTAGCCCCGTGCCCGCCCCCTGGCTCAAAGCCTTACCGGATGGGGTGGAGCTGACGGTGCTCGTCCAGCCGCGCGCGTCCCGCACGAAGGTGGTGGGGGAACACGACGGCCAGCTCAAGATTCAACTCGCGGCCCCCCCCGTGGACGGCGAAGCGAATGCCGCCCTGGTGGAATTCATCGCCAGAAAGCTGGGTGTCCCGCGCCGGCAGGTGGCCCTCACGGCGGGTGACACGTCGCGCCGTAAGCGATTGAAGGTGCAGGGGGTTGATGCGGCGGCGGTCGAGGCTGTTATCTCTGGTGGACCGTGAGGCCACGCATGCTCCGCCTGTTCGCCGTCCTGATGATGCTGCTGGCCTCGCCCCCGGTGTTCGCGCAGGAGGAGGGTCCGCGCGGCATCCACAGCCAGGAGGCCGTCGTCACCGACACCGCGCTGGTGCCCCACGCCCGGCCCGCGCTGGCGACCGGGGAGCTGCGCACGAAGCGCTTCGTCATCGTCCACACGGCGAGGGCGGCGGGCGCGGCCCGGGCGCTGGCCCAGCAGATTGAAGGCGTGCGCGACAACTTCGGCGCGATGCTCGGGCGCGACTGGCCGGGCACCACGGAGATCCGCCTGGGCGTGGGCCGCGAGGAGTTCGAAGCCCTGGCCCTCCCCGGTGGCAAGCCCCCCGGCTGGGCGGTGGCGCTCGCCTACCCCGGGCATCAGATCATCCTCCTGGATGCGCTCAGCCTGAACGGCACGGAGGGCCCCACGACGCTGCGACATGAGCTGGCGCACGTGGCGCTGGGACAGCTCGCGAAGCAGTGGCCGCGCTGGTTCCAGGAGGGCGTGGCGCAGAACCTCACCGAAGAGCGCTACTCCGTCGCCCACTACTCCGCCCTCTTCCGCGCCGTCACGCAGGAGCGCGTCTTCCACTTCGAGGACCTGTCCGACGAGTGGCCGGACCTGCCCTCGGACGTGGAGATTGCCTATGCGCAGAGCGCCGCGTTCGTGGCCTTCCTCACCGGGAAGCACGGCGCCCAGGCCATGGGCCGGCTGGTGGACGGCGTGCGCGCGGGAGAACCCTTCGAGCAGGCCTTCGGCAAGGCCTTCCGCACGTCGCTGCTGCTGGAGGAGCAGGACTGGCGCGAGGGGCTCGCGGCCCGGTACGGCTGGCTGCCGCTCACCACCAGCTCCGCGCTGCTGTGGCTCGCCGCGTCCGCGCTGTGCATCGCGGCCTTCGCGCGCCGGATGTGGCAGAAGTCCGCGAAGATGACCGAGCTTGCCGCGGAGGACGCCGCCGAGGACGCGGCGCTGCGCCTGCTCGCCGCGGCCCGCGCCGCAGGCCCCGTGTCCCCGGACGGCTCCGAGCCGCTGCCCTCCGCCCTCACCTGGCCGGAGTGGCCCGGCGCCACCCCCACGC
>NZ_RAWG01000573.1 GCF_003611735.1 Corallococcus sicarius
CCCCAGGGGAACGGAGGCCAGGGGCGGGGCATTCTCTCCCAGCCGGGAGGGCGGGGAAGAAGTTATGGTCGCGCCGTCATGGCCGCACCCACGCTGCGAGGGCGCTTCGCGCCCAGCCCCACCGGACGGATGCACCTGGGCAACATGCGCAGCGCGCTCCTGGGCTGGCTCCAGGCGCGGGCCGCGGGCGGGGCGTTCCTGCTGCGCATCGAGGACCTGGACCGCGCGCGCTGCCGGCCCCAGTTCGTGGAGGACCTCTACGAGGACCTGCGCTGGCTGGGCCTGGACTGGGACGAGACGCCGCTCGTGCAGAGCGCGCGCGATGACGTGTACCGCGAGGCCCAGGCGAAGCTTACGCGCGAGGGGCTCATCTACCCGTGCTTCTGCACGCGCGCGGAGATCGCCCGCGCGGCGAGCGCCCCCCACGGCCTGTCGGAGGAGGGACCGCGCTACCCGGGCACGTGCGCGAACCTCACCGCGGAGCAGATCTCCGAGCGCTCCCGCACGCGCGCCCCCGCGTACCGCTTCCGCGCCCGCCCCGGCGAGGTGCGCTTCGTGGACGACCTGATGGGGCCGCATGCCCAGGACGTGCACGCGCTGGTGGGGGACTTCGTGGTGCGCCGCAACGACGGCGTGGCCAGCTACCAGCTCGCGGTGGTGGTGGACGACGCGGCCAGCCGCATCACCCACGTGTTGCGGGGCGACGACCTGCTGTCCTCCACGCCCCGGCAGCTGTTGCTCTACGAAGCGCTGGGCCTGCCCGCGCCCGCCTTCCTCCACGTGCCGCTGGTGCTGGGCGAGGACGGCAAGCGGCTGGCGAAGCGCGACGGGGCGTTCGCGTTGGGGGAGCTGCGCGCGCGCGGCCGGCCCCGCGAGCACGTGCTGGGCCTGCTCGCGGCTTGGAGCGGCCTGGGTGACGGCAGCCCGGTGGACCTGCCCGCGCTCGTCGCGCGCTTCGACACGGACGTGCTGCCGCATGCGCCGGTGGTGGCGCGCGAGTCACAGCTCCTCGACGCGCTGGGGCTGCGCTGAGCCGTGCCAGCCGTCCGCCCTTCCCTCCGGGGCGGGGCGGCCGGGCACGGGGACGATGACCGCACTTCCGGGGTGCACACCTTCAACGCAGACACGTACGTCCTCACCGTGGGGTCCGCGGCCGGGGGACACACGAAAGCGAGGGTGGAACCCCATGGCAGCCATTGTCGAAAACGAGAGGGCCGGCATCATTTCGGCCATTCCTGGCAACGCGTCCAAGCTGAGCTGGGGGTCCATCTTTGGAGGGACCTTCGTCGCGCTGGGCGTGTGGATCCTCCTGTACACGCTGGGGCTCGCGCTGGGCCTGTCGTCGGTGGATCCGGGCAACACCGGCAGCGCGCGCTCCGCGGGCATCTTCACCGGCATCTGGGGCGTCATCTCACCGCTCATCGCCCTCTTCGTGGGCGGGGTGGTGGCCGCGCGCACCGCGGGCATCGTGGACAAGACGGCGGGCGCGATGCACGGCGCGGTGCTGTGGGGCCTGACGACGCTGCTGGGCGTCGTGCTCGTGGGCATGGTGCTGTCGTCGCTCCTGGGCGCGGTGTTCAACGTCGGCAAGGCGGCGGTGGAGGCGGGCGGCTCGGCCGCGGTGGGAGCCGTGAAGGAGGGCGGAGGCGCCGCGCAGGCGTTGGGCATCGACGCCAATGACGCGCTCGCGCCCGTCAACCAGCGGCTGCAACAGGAGGGCAAGCCCACCGTCACGCCGGACCAGTTGCAGGCGGCGACCAAGGACATCGTCTCCGAGGGCGTGCGCCAGGGCCGGATGGACCGCGAGCTGCTGGTGAGCAACATCGCGCAGAACACCAACCTGTCACGCCAGGACTCCGAGGAGGTCGCCACCCGCGTGGAGCAGCAGGTGGAGCAGGGCAAGAGCAAGGTCGGACAGGTGGCCGGGCAGGTGGGCCAGGGCGCCATGCAGGTGGCGGATCGCTCCGGCCGCGTCTTCTGGGGCATCTTCGCGGGGCTCCTGCTGGGGCTCATCGCGTCCGTGCTGGGCGCCACCCTGGGCGTCAGCCGCCGCCAGCGCATCCGCGCCGAGGGCGTCGTGACGACCACCCCGCCGACGCATCCGACGCCGCCGCGTCGCGAGGTGTACCCGTAGCCTCGGGCGCTCGCGTGCATCCCCGCTTCACGGTTCCCCCGTGAGGCGGGTTATGACACGCGGGCTCCCGCCATGGCGCCCTCGCACCGCACCCTCCTCCACTGGCTCGTCATCCCCGGCGTGAGCCTGGGGGTGTTGCTGCTGTGCGCGCTGCTGGCCTCCTGGTTCACGCGGCCCACGCCCGACAGCGCCGACGCGGACACGGCGCGCCTTCCCCCCGCACCGTCGCCCGCTCCCCGCGCGCCTGAGGCCGCACGCGAGCCGTCCCGCGTGGCGGCACCGCCCCCCGCGCAAACCGCCACTCCCCC
>NZ_RAWG01000574.1 GCF_003611735.1 Corallococcus sicarius
ACCCAGGCCTCCCCCACCACGTCTCCGAACCCGAGCCCGGGCCAGGGCGCGAGCCCCGGCGCCGCCGCGCTGCCGGAAGGCCACCCGACGATGCCGGGCAGCGCCCCCGTGGCGCCCGGCGCGCCCCTGCCGCAGGGCCACCCGCCGGTGAAGGACGCCAACCGGATGCCGCCGTCGGCGGAGGAGCTGATGAAGCAGCTCGACTCCTCCGAGGGCCTGCGCGAGCGGGAGAAGACCTTCGAGATCGCCTCGTCGCTGGGCAGGCTCTACTACACGAACGGCCGCTACCCGGAGGCGCTGGCGTACCTCTCCCAGGCGCAGGCCAAGGCGGACGGCGTGCGGTCGCTGTTCCTCGCGTCCCGCAAGAAGCTGGGCAAGACGCCCATCCTCACCGCCGAGGCGGCGAGCTGCGGCTTCACGCCGGACCAGCCGCTGGACGCGATGGAGGCCGTGGCCCAGGCGCGCGCGAAGGGCGCAGACGCCGCGGGCGCCGCGGCCTGTGCCCGCGCCGCGCTGCCCAACGCGCTGGAGGTGGACGTGCTGCGCGGCAACGCGCTGTACCTGAATGGCGACAGCGCCAGCGCGCTCAAGGCGTACGAGCGCGTGCTGGAGGTGGAGTCGAGGCACGAGGAGGCGCTCTTCGGCCGCGCGTCGCTGCTGTTCGAGACGCAGGGGGAGAACCTCCAGGCGCTCAAGACGGCGCGGGAGGGCTTCGACGCGCTGGTGGCCGCGCACCCTGAATCGCAGCGGGTGCCCATGGCCCGGCAGTTGAGCCAGCGCATCGAGGAGACGGTGAAGGCCGGTGGCCGCCAGAAGTGGCTCGCGACGCGCGCCGCGGATCGCCGCGTCCGGCTGTCGCAGAACATGGCGCCGAACCCGGCCCAGGCCATGGCGCAGAACCCGGCGCTGCCTCCGGATGCTCCGCGCCCGCTGACGCCGGAGATGGTGGACGCGGTGAAGAACACGGAGCGCACGCCGGAGCTGGAGGCGGGCCTCACGAAGCTGGTGGAGGAGGGCGAGGAGCACCTGGCGCGCGGCCGCTACCAGGAGGCCCTGGCCAACTACACCCGCGTGGTGCCCTTCCAGCCGGAGAACGGGCGCGCGAAGGCGGGCATGGCCTGGGCGCTCGTCGGCCTGGGCCGCCCCATGGGCGCGCGCGTGTGGAGCGTAGCCCTGCAGGGTGACGCGGGCGCGGTGGAGAAGCTGGGCGACACGCTGCTCGCCAAGGGCGACGCCAAGGGCGCCAAGGCGCTCTGGGAGAAGCTGGCCCAGGACGTGCCGGACTACCCGAACAAGGCCGGCCTCCAGGCCAAGCTGTCGCAGTAGCCGCGCCAGCCGAAGCAGGTCCTGTCAGGGCGACCCCCGCCGAGGCCGAGAAATCGGCTTCGGCGCCGCCGACGCCGGGCTTCCCCCGAGCCCCCTTAGAAGAACTTCGCGGCCAGCAGGTCCTGGACGTCGAGCAGGCCCACCGCGCGGCCCTCGACGTCCACCACGGGGAGCTGGTCCACCCTCAGCTCGCGCATCTGCGCGGCGGCGGTGAGCACCAGCGTCTCCGGGGTGATGCAGCGCGGGCGCTTGCCCATCACCTCGCGCACCGGCACGTGGAAGTCCTGGTGCCCGCGCTCCACCAGCCGGCGCAGGTCGCCGTCGGTGAAGATGCCCTCCAGCTTCCCGTCCCGGTCCACCACGCACGCGGCGCCCGGCCGGCCCGGCGTGTTGGTCATCACCACCACGGCTTCGGACAGCCGCGCGGTGTCCACCACCAGCGGGTTGGCGCGGCCGGTGCGCATGAGTTCAAAGACGCGCAGCACGGAGCGCCCCAGCTTCCCGCCCGGGTGCAGGAGCGCGTAGTCATCCCGGCCGAAGGGGCGCGAGCGCAGCAGCGTCATCGCCAGCGCGTCGCCTACGGCATGCAGCGCGGCGGTGGACGCGGTGGGCACCAGCCCCAGGGGACAGGCCTCCTCGATGCGGCCGATGTCCAGCACCACGTCCGCGCCCTTCGCGAGCTGACTGTCCGCGTCCCCGGTGAGCGCCACCACGGGCACGCCCATGCGCTTGAACAGGGGCAAGAGGCGCAGCAGCTCCTCCGTGCTGCCGCTGTTGGACAGCGCGAGGATGACGTCCCCCGGGCCCACGCGGCCCAGGTCGCCGTGCACGGCCTCCGCGGGGTGCAGGAACACGGAGCGCACGCCGGTGGAGGCCAGCGTGGAGGACAGCTTCTGGCCGATGTGGCCCGCCTTCCCCATGCCCGTCACCACCACCTGGCCCGCGCACTCGCGCACCAGGTGCAGCGCGTGGAGGAACGCGTCACCCAGCCGCTCCGTCACGCCCAGGATGGCGCGCGCCTCCGCCTCCAGCACGCCGCGCGCGTAGGTGAGCGTGGCCTCCGCGTCCGCGTCCCGGACGGGAGTGGCGGGGGCGGCG
>NZ_RAWG01000575.1 GCF_003611735.1 Corallococcus sicarius
GGTGTAGAGCAGCGTCACCTCGCGCACCCGGCACTCGTTCACGAGCGCCGCCAGGAAGCGCGCCACCCGGGCATTGCGCGTCGAGGCGCGGCGAAGCGCCTCGTACCCATCCAGGAAGATGCGGCGCCCCGCCCTCCTGCGTCGAGTGCACCACCGACAGCCAGTGCTCCAACGGCCAGCGCTGCGACACCGTGAACGGCGCCTGCGTGGACGCCGTCCCGGAGTGCAACACCGCCGACCGCTGCGGCCCCGGCTGCTCCAAGTGCCCCGGCGAACGCCCCTACTGTCTCGACGGCGAGGTCTGCGTCCAGTGCCGCACCGACCTGGAATGCGGCGACGGCCAGTTCTGCCTCAGCGGCGAATGCAGCGCCTGCACCACCGACGAGCGCTGCGGCGACCGCTGCGACGCCTGTGACGCCGCCACCCCGTTCTGCCTCACCGACGGCTCCGTGCAGAACAGCGTCTGCGTGGGCTGCGTCAACGACTCCGACTGCGGCAGCGGCACCTGCGACCCCACCACCCGCACCTGCGACAACACCAACGCCTGCGCCATGACGTGCGCGGACGGGCTCGTGTGCGACGGCGCCGCGTGCGTCGAGTGCTTCGCCGATGCCCACTGCCCCTGCGGCGGCACCTGCGACACCGCGTCCAACACCTGCGACATCTCCTGCGCCGACAGCGGCGACTGCCTGGGCGTCGAGTACTGCTCCGCCGAAACCCAGCAGTGCGAGCGCGGCCGCCGCAAGCCCGGCACCGAGCCGCAGGGCGGCGCCTTCTGCTGCGGCACCACCGCCGAGGACACCCCCACCGGCAGCACCGCCATCCTCGTCACCCTCGCCCTGGGCTTCCTCTTCCTGCGCTCCGCCCGCCGCGTCCGATGAAGCCTCCCCGCACGCCGCTCCTCCCGCTGCTCGTGGCCCTGGCTCTGTCCACCGCCGCCAGCGCCGCCCCGGACGCGCGCTTCAACCTCCAACTGTTCCGCCCCTCCGGCGCGCCGCAGGACCTGGTGATGGTCACCCAGTCCCGGCCCCTGTCCCACCTGTCCGTCTCCGCCGGGCCCTACCTCAGCTACTCCATCAACCCCCTGTCCCTCGTCCCCAAGGACGGCGACGTGGGCTCCATCAGCCTCGTGGGCAACCGGCTCCAGTTGGATGTCATGGCCACCGTCGGCCTCTTCGACTGGGCCGAAGTGGGCGTGGACCTGCCGCTCGTCATGCTCCAGGGCGGTCAGAACCTGGAGGTCATCGGCTCCGAAGGCCCGGTGGAGAGCTTCGCGCTCGGCGACCTGCGCCTCACCGGCAAGGTGGCCGTCCCCGGCCTGCGCCGCTCCGCGGAAGGCCACGGCTGGGGCAGCGCGCTCACCTTCAACGTCAGCTTCCCCACCGGCGTGCAGGAGGCCTTCGCGGGCGACGGCGAGCTCACCTGGGCGCCGGGGCTCGTCGTCGACTACCGCTTCGAGTCCGGCATCCTCCTGGCCCTCAACGGCGGCTTCTGGAAGCGGCCGGACCTCGTGTTCAGCGGCGTCAACATGGGCGACATGGCGCCCTTCGGCCTGGGCGCCGAGGTGCCCCTGCTGCGCGGCAGCGGCATCACCGCGCTCGGCATGGTGCATGGCGCGGTGGGCCTGGAGAAGGAACCCAATCAGCCCCGCCAGATTCCCGCGGAGCTGCTCATCGGCCTGCGCTGGTACAGCTCCACCGGCGTCACCTTCACCTTCGGCGGCGGCCTGGGCTGCGGCTGTTCCCTCGCGTCCCCCAACCTGAGCTTCTTCACGTCCATCATCTGGGTGCCCGCCAAGACGCGTGAGTGGGAGGCCATCGAGCGCTTCAAGGAGCCGCCCGAGCCGCCCCCGCCGCCCGTGGACCCCGACGGCGACTCCGTCATTGGCGAGAAGGACCGCTGCCCCACCGTGGAGGGCCCGGTGGAGAACGGCGGCTGCCCGGACTCCGACGGCGACTCGGACGGCGTGGTGGACCGCATCGACAAGTGCCCGGACGTCCCCGCGGGGACTCGCGGCAAGGACGGCTGCCCGCTCGCGCGCACCGTGGGCAACAAGATCGTCATCCTGGAGCAGGTGAACTTCGCCACCGACCAGGACGTCATCCTCTCCGAGTCCTTCCCCGTGCTGGAGGAGGTGGCCCGCGTGATGGAGGTGAACCCGAAGCTCGACCGCATCCTCGTCGAGGGCCACACCGACTCGCGCGCCAGCGACACGTACAACCTGGAGCTGTCCAAGCGCCGGGCCGCCAGCGTGAAGCGCTTCCTCATCGAGAGCGGTGTCGCCGCGGAGCGCGTGTGCTCGCAGGGCTTCGGGCGCAGCAAGCCTCTGGCCGACAACGCCAGCGAAGAGGGCATGGCCCTCAACCGCCG
>NZ_RAWG01000576.1 GCF_003611735.1 Corallococcus sicarius
CTTCGACACCGCGGGGGGGCCGGGTGCCTTCGAAGACGTGAGGGTGGGCAGCACGGGCAGCACCTTCGGCAGGCCGGGCCCGGGCCTGGGCGCCGTGTTCGCCTGGGTGGCAGTGGCGGTCGGAGACGGGACGGGTGCCACGAGCGGCGGGATGCTGGGAACCGGGGACGTGTTCGCGGAGGCGGGACGGGGATGGGGCAGCACGGCCTCCCGTCCCGGACCGGAGCCCATCCCAGGCGTCCTCACCGGCGCCGCGCTCCGGGCTCCGGACACGCTCACGGGCGTGAGGGTCGGCACGGTGGGCACGGCCACGACGCGGGTGATCTCCTGCGCGGCGCCCGGCACGAAGGTCGGAGTCGGCGGTGGGGGCGCGGTCGTGAGGGGCTGCCGGACGAAGGCGTCATTCGCGGGGCTGTAGAGCTGCTCGTCCTCCAGCGCCGTCGAACACGCCAGGCCCTGGCCCAGCCGCCCCACTTCCCTCTGGAGGACGGGGTCCCTCGGGTCCAGCTCCAGCGCGACCTTCAGCGCACCCCTCGCGCGGGACTCACAACCCAGTGACAACAGCACCTCCGCTGCTTCCCGGTACGCGGCGATGGCCTGGGTCCGCTGTCCGGCGCGCCGACAGGCCTCCGCGAGTCGCACGCGCACGTTCGGGTCGCGTGGCAGCAGCTTCGCCAGCTGCGAGTACGTCTCCGCGCACTCCGCGTACCGGCCCTTCTGGTACAGGGCATATGCCGCTTCCTTCAACTCCCGCAGCTTCGTCGACTCGCGCTCGCTCATGGGGGACCCCGCCTCGGTGCTGGGGCCGTGAGCTAGCAGGCAACGTGCCGAGCGCTGCGAACGTGTGCTCGACGTGCGCTCCTGTTCACTGCCACGCGCGCGGTACGCCCCGTCATCGGATCCGCTGTCGTGCACCGGGCGGACCCGGAGGTCAGACGCCGTGCACCGGTGCACGCTGTCCGCTGCGCGACGCCGCAGGGCCCCTGTAGAAATGGGGGCCACGCTGTAACAATGTCAGTGCTGTTTTGCGGAATGTCTGGGGTTGATGTGTCCTCCGGTGAGACGTCGGGTGCAATCGCATGCGACGCTGGGGCGACTCCGGCGTCCGCTGGAGGAATCCCTGGAGCTCCAGCCGGGGGAGACGACGCTGCTCGCCTGGGACAAGGCCGGTGTCCGGCGCACCTGGCGCATCGTCGTCAAACGCTGACGGCGTCACGGTTCGGCGAGCAGGAACAGGGCGTGTGAGCTGGCAATGGGGCGTGTGCGGTCGTCCTGCCACGCCTCCACGCGCACGTTGGCCACGCGCCGGCCCTGGCGGGTGATGAACGCGCGCGAGAAGGTGTCCTGCGGCTTGCCCGAGCGCAGGAAGTCCACGGTGCTGGAGATGACCTTGGGCACGCGCTCGGTGTCCGTCTGGAGCAGCAGTTCGAACACCGCGGTGGACTCCAGGAGCGCGCTCAGCGCGCCGCCGTGGAGCGCGGGCAGCATGCTGTTGCCGATGAGGTGGGGCGCGTACTTCATCCGGCAGAGCATCTCCCCGGCGAGGTTCTCCACGCCAATGCCCATGAAGCGCGTGTAGGGGATGGCGTCGGTGAGGCGGTGGTATTCGCGCGTCTGGCGCACCGTGCGCACCAGGTCCGCGAGCGGCAGGGAGGTGGGCGTGCTCATCAGTCCTCCACCCGCATGAAGGTGCCCTGCGAGGAGGCCACCGGCAGCGCGGGGTCTCCCTGGTGCACCAGGGCGCGCACGAAGGCGATGAGGCGGGTGACCTTGTAGCACTCGGCGTGCGCGGTCAGCTCCAGGCCCGGGCGCGCGGGGCGCAGGTAGTCGATGCGCAGGTCCAGCGTGGCGATGAGGGCGAAGGCGTTCATCCGCGTGAGCACCGCCGTGCCGCACGTCGCGTCGATGAGCGTCGTCACCGCGCCGCCCGCCACCACGCCCGTCTCCGGGTTGCCCACCAGCACGTCCGCGTACGGCATCACCACCGTCGCGTCCGTGGCGCCCACGTCCACCAGCCGCAGCCCGAGCGCATGGTTGTGGGGCACCGCCTCGCCGTACATCACGGCGAGGTGCGCCATCCGTTCTGCCTTGTCCGAGGGAAGAGGGAGGTTCGGCATGGCGCAAGGCGATAGCAGATTCGGACGGGGGACGGGGGAGTGCGGAGACTGGAACACGCCCGCATGTCCGCTTGTTCATGCGCGCCCTTCGTCCTTCGCGGGACGCCCGGGCCATATAGGCTGCCCGCGCCTTTTTCGTCTCCCCCAAGAGGACCTCCCCGGTGAATCGACTGACCTCCGCCCTCTGCTTCGCGCTGCTGGTGCCGGGCCTGCTCCTGGCCGCGCAGCCGCTGCCCCGCCCCGCGG